>NZ_CP102578.1:7871847-8180652 GCF_042230915.1 Archangium gephyra
ACATGCGCGACATCTCCCGGATGGCCTGCTCCTCCGGGGACACGGCGGGGGCGGCCGCACCCTGCGTGGAGCCGGCAGCCGCCTCCTGCCGGGCGGCGGCGACCGTCTGGGAGACGATGTCGCGGCCAGAGACGAGGGGGGCATTGGCCGGACGCATGGCCACGCTACCGCTGGCGCTCGCCTGGACTCGCGAGAGGAAGCTCGTGCGCGGGGCCGCTCCCGCCGCGGACGAGGTCGTCTGGGTGGGCACGCGGGGACCGTTCAGGCCGTTGATGGTGGACATGGAGTCTCCAAGGGGACACCGCCCGTACGGGTGGGAGGTCCGAAGGCCATTATCGCCGAAGCCGTCCAGAAGTTGCGTGGAGACGGGCACCCCGGGGCATGACGGGGCCTTCCCTGGGACGAGAGACCCCGTTCCCAGCACGTCCGACGCGGGGCATCATCACACGGGATGAAGCGCATCAACTGGGCCTGGGCACTGGCCTCTTTCCTGCTCGCCGCCTGTGCGACGGATGGGAGGCAAGCACCACCCCCCCTCCAGAACTCTCAGCCCGAGCGCAGCCGCGTGCGGGTGCACCTGGACACGAGTGGGGGCCGACCGCTGATCCTGTTCGCGCCCCCTCTGCGATCGCCAGTGGAGGTGACACAGGTAGAGCTCGAAACCGCGATGGCGCGGCTGGCCGTGGACCTGGACCTGCCGCCCTGCCCGACGAAGCAACTGGTACTCCTTCCGAGGGAGGGCCCCGGTGAGGAAGCGGAAGCGGCACTGACGCGGAGCTATCTGCGCTGGTGCGAGCGCCGGGGAAGCATGGGCGATTGCCTGTCCCTGCTGGCGGCGAGCCCCTACCTGGGACCCGAGGCGAGGCACACGCTGGCACTCCGCATCGCCCTGGGGGCGGTCTGGGAAGGAGCGGTGGGCGCGGTGGAGGGCATGGTGAGCCAGGAGGCGCTGGAGGCCGCGGTGATGTCCACACTGGCGGGCGTGTTGGCGGTCTTGGTGCTGCCGGAACCCACGATGAAGGCCGTGGCCGTGGCGTTGGTCTGCTACATGGTGGGGTACCTCGGGCTGGATACGGTGTGGGGATTGTTGGAGGGCTGGACGCGGCTGAAGCAGGAGTCGGAACGAGCGCGGACGTTCGTGGAGTTACGCGAGGCGGCGGAGCGTTTCGGCCGGCTGATGGGCGAGAAGTCGGCGCGCGTGTTGGTGCTGCTGGCGACGGCGGCCATCGGCTCGACGGCGAACCTGATGATGAAGGGCCCGGGACTGCCAGGGTTCACACAAGCGGCAACGATGGCCAGGATGCAGGCAGGCATCAATCTGGCGGCGTTGAACCAGATACGGGCAGTCGCAGTGGCCCTGCCGGAGGGCAGCCTCACCCTGACGCTGGCGCCAGGTGCCCTGGCCATGGCTGCTCGAGGGACGAGCGGCGGCGGACAGGCGGCTCCCAGTCCCCCTTCGAGCAGGTATCTGCTGCGGGACATCGAGCCCTGGCGCAAGCCCAGGTTCACCTCCGACGGGAAGCTCATCCCGTACAAGGACACGAGGAACCCGCCTCAGCCCATCGTCAACCTCGGGAAGAACCGCGCGGGCCAGACAGTCCAGCGAGGCAAGCACACGCTCGAATTCGACGCGGAAGGCTTTCCCAGGTTCGAGACACAGTTCGAAACCCTTCTGGACGACATCCATATTGGCAGCGGCCGGCCAGCCCAGCATTTCAGGGCAGCCAACGCCAGGCTCGCCCAGGCCATCGAGGCAGACCCCGCTCTGGCCAGGCAACTCGGACTCAGCCCGGCGGATGTCGAATTGCTCCGGGTGTCAGACGCGCCACCGCAAGGCTACCTCTGGCACCACCACCAGGACGTTGGACGGATGCAACTCATCCAACGCGTCCTCCATAAACTCTCCCTTCCACATACCGGTGGAATGGCAATCTGGGGAGGCGGGTACTGACGATGGCCATTCGCTGGTTGAAGTACCTCTCGGATGAACCCCGGCTGGCGACTCCCCAGGAGTTCGAGCAACTCGAGCACCAGTGGGGGGTCACGCTCCCGGAGGAGTACAAGCGTGTAGCCGCTGCACACCAGGGCATGACGCCCGAACCAGGAGTCTTCGACGTGGGCCGGGGAACCAATGTCATCAGCGTATTCCTGACGGTCAGCGGAGAGACCGGCCAGGATGACTATTCCGCCATGGGCGCGTTCGAAGTCCTGGAGCCGCACGTCCCCGAGGGCCTCTACCCGTTCGCCGAGACTCCGGGTGGAGAGTACGTCTGTTTCGATTACAGGGAGTCCCAGCGCCAGCCCGGGATCGTCCTGATCACCGTGGAGATGGACATCCACCCCATCGCCAGCAGCTTCTCGGAGTTCTTGAACGCGTTGCACTCGGGAAACAGAAGGACCTGAGGAGGTTGGCATCCGCACGGGACAGCGTATGTTCCACACAATATGGAGCACCCCAGGAAGGTAGCGACCGCGCTCACGATCGCGGGCTCGGACAGTGGCGGGGGCGCGGGCATCCAGGCGGACCTGCGCACCTTTTCGTTCCACCGCGTCCATGGCACCAGCGCCCTCACCGCGCTGACGGCCCAGAACACGCTCGGCGTCACCCGGGTGGACGTCATGCCCCCCGAGTCCGTCGCGGCCCAGATCGACGCGGTGGCCTCGGACATCGGCATCGGCGCCGCCAAGACGGGCATGCTCGTCAACCGGCCGATCATCTCCACGGTGGCCGAGCGGGTCCGGACGCTCGGCATCACCCCGCTCGTCGTGGACCCCGTCATGGTGTCCCGCGCGGGCTCCCGCCTCATCGACGACGAGGCCGTGGTGGCCCTGCGCGAGCAACTCCTCCCGCTGGCCACCCTCGTCACCCCCAACCGCCACGAGGCGCAGTTGCTCGCGGGACTGGAGCTCCACACGCTGGAGGACATGCGGGAGGCCGCGCGCCGCATCCACCGGCTGGGGCCCAAAGCGGTGCTCGTCAAGGGCGGCGCCATGCCGGGCGCCCTGTGCGGCACCGACGTCTGGTTCGACGGCGAGCACATGGAGACACTGCACCTGGCCTCCGTCGAGACGCGCAACACACACGGCACCGGGTGCACGCTGTCCGCGGCCATCGCCGCCAACCTCGCCCTGGGGCTTGGACTGCTCGAGGCCACCCGGCAGGCCAAGCAGTACGTCACCCGGGCGCTCCAGCACCCGCTCGCGATCGGCCGGGGCAATGGTCCCATCGGCCATTTCTTCCCGCTGCTGGATTCCTGAGGATCCGCGGGCGCTTCGGGCTATGTGAGCATCCATGAGCGCACCTGAAAGTCCTGCCCCGAGCCTCTGGGCCTCCCTCAAGGAAGCCGTCCGGGGCACCGAGCAGGACTTCACCGAGGCCCCCGTGGGACGGGCCATCCTGCTGCTGTCCGTCCCCATGGTCCTCGAGATGCTGATGGAGTCCGTCTTCGCCATCGTGGACGTGTTCTTCGTGTCCCGGCTGGGCGCCGAGGCCATCGCCACCGTCGGGCTCACCGAGTCCATCCTCGCCCTGCTCTACGCGCTCGCCATGGGGTTGAGCATCGGGGCCACGGCGATGATCTCCCGGCGCACCGGCGAGAAGGATCCGGACGCCGCGGCGCGCGTGGCCGTGCAGACCATCGCCCTGGGCGGCCTCGTCTCCCTGCCCATCGCGGTGGCCGGCGTGCTGTTCGCCCAGCCCCTGCTCGAGCTGCTGGGCGGCTCGCCCTGGGTCGTGGAGCACGGCTTCCGCTACACGCAGATCCTCCTGGGCGGCAACGTCATCATCCTGCTGCTCTTCCTCATCAACGCCATCTTCCGCGGCGTGGGCGATGCCGCCGTGTCCATGCGCGTGCTGGGGATCGCCAACGCGCTCAACATCCTCCTGTGTCCGTGCCTCGTCCTCGGCCTGGGCCCCTTCCCGGAGCTGGGCGTGGTGGGCGCGGCCCTGGCGACCACGATCGGCCGCGGGGTGGGCGTCTGCTACCAGTTCTACCGGCTCTTCCGGGGCACCAGCCGCGTGGCCATCCGCCGCCAGCACCTGCACGTCGAACCGGCCACCCTGCTCGCCATGCTGCGGCTGTCGGGCAGCGCCGTGTTCCAGACGCTCCTGGGCACCGCGAGCTGGACGGTGCTGGTGCGCATCGTGGCGTCGGCCGGCAGCGCCGCGGTGGCGGGCTACACCATTGGCATGCGCATCATCGTCTTCGCCCTCCTGCCCTCGTGGGGGATGAGCAACGCCGCCGCCACCCTGGTGGGGCAGAACCTGGGCGCCCGCAGGCCGGAGCGCGCCGAGCAGGCCGTCTGGCGCGCGGGCTTCTACAACATGGTGTTCCTCGGCTCGGTGGGGCTCGGCTTCATCTTCTTCGCCGAGCCGCTCATCTCCACCTTCACCCAGGTGCCCGAGGTGGCCGCCGTCGCCGTGCGTTGCCTGCGCATCGTGAGCGCCGGCTTCCTCTTCTACGCCTACGGCATGGTGCTCACCCAGGCCCTCAACGGAGCGGGGGACACCCACACCCCCACACTGCTCAACCTCGTGTGTTTCTGGGGCCTGGAGCTCCCGCTGGCCTGGCTGCTCACGGGGCCGCTCGGCATGGGTCCGTCGGGCGCCTTCGTCTCCATCGCCATTGCCTTCTCCGTCTTCGCCCTGCTGGGCGTATGGGTGTTCCGCCGAGGACGCTGGAAGCTGCACCGCGTGTAAGGCCGTCAGCACTCCGAGCATGCGAGTTTGGACATCTTCCCAGGTGGATCGATGATGGGGCCGGGCCGCGCGCCCAAGCGGGTTAGCATGGTGAAACGATGAGCAAAGCCGTATCGGGCCGCCGGCCGGACTCAGCCCAGGGGCGCTCCCGCTCACGCGCGCTCGTGGCGGAGCGGGCGCTCCATGCCAGCACCAGCCTGCTCCAGGCCCTCACCGAGGCCCAGCTCGAGTTCATCCGGGGCAGCGACGCCCACCAGCTCTTCGACAAGCTGCTCAACGTGCTGCTGGAGCTGACGGAGAGCGAGTACGGCTTCATCGGCGAGGTGCTCCGGGATGCGCAGGGTGCCCCCTATGTGCGCACCCATGCCATCACCAACATCGCCTGGACGGACGAGCTGCGGGAGCTCTACGCGCGCAGCGCCGCGCAGGGCATGGAGTTCCACAACCTCGAGACGCTCTTCGGCCGGGTGCTCACCACCGGCGAGTCCGTGGTCGCCAACGAAGCCGAAGCGGATCCCCGCGCGGGCGGACTCCCTGACGGCCACCCGCCCCTGAACGCGTTCCTCGGCCTGCCCCTCAAGTCCGGCGACGAGCTGGTGGGCACGGTGGGCATCGCCAACCGTCCCGGCGGCTACGGCCCCGAGCTCATCGAGTACCTCCAGCCCTTCGTCGCCACCTGCTGCAGCATCATCCTGGGGTGGCGCGGCCGGCAGCAGCAGCGCCAGACCGAGGAGCTGCTGCGCCAGCGCGAGGAGGAGCTCCAGCGCCACCGCGACCACCTGGAGGAGCTGGTCCAGAGCCGCACCGAGTCGCTGCTCCACACCACCGTGGCGCTCGAGGAGCGGCAGGCCCAGCTGCTCCACTCCGAGCGCATGGCCTCGCTGGGCCAGCTCGTGGCCGGCATCGCCCATGAGATCAACAACCCGCTGGGCTACATCACCAGCAACCTGGCCACCCTCACCCAGTACCTCGCGGTCTTCACCCAGTTGCTCGAGCTCTACCGCGAGCTGGCGGACGGGCTCGGCCCCGAGTCCGAGGGTCCCCGCGCCGAGCTGCTCGCGCGCATCCGCGCCCTCCAGGAGCAGGAGGAGCTCGACTACCTCCTGGGCGACGTGAACGAGTTGCTCAACGACTCGCGCGAGGGCGCCCACCGCGTGGCGGACATCGTGCAGAGCCTCAAGGCCTTCGTCCGGGAAGACTCCAAGCAGCCGGAGCTGGTGGACGTGAACAAGGAGCTGGCCACCACGCTCAAGGTGGTGTGGAACCAGCTCAAGTACCGGTGCGAGGTGAAGTGCGACTACGCCCCGGTGCCGCCCATCCTCGGCCGCCCCGCCCAGCTCAACCAGGTGTTCACCCACCTGCTGCTCAACGCCGTGCAGGCCATCCCCGAGCGCGGCGTCATCACCGTCACCACCCTGCACGAGGGCGAGGAAGTGCTCGTGCGCATCACCGATACGGGACACGGGATGACGCCGGAGGTGCTCACCAAGATCTTCAGCCCCTTCTTCACCACCAAGCCGCCCGGCAAGGGCGCGGGGCTGGGCCTGTCCATCAGCGAAGGCATCATGACGAGCCACAAGGGCCGCATCGAGGTGCAGAGCCAGTTCGGCCAGGGCAGCACCTTCACGCTGCGGTTCCCCGTCGCCCAGGATCTCTGAGCGGGCGCCCGCTCCGCCCGCCCGCCCAGGGGCCCGGCCACCGGGCTCCGCCCACCCGCCCGTCACATTTCACGAGGAGCCGCATCCATCTCCCAGGAGGAGGAGTGCATGCCGGAGCTTCGAGGACCCGGTGTCTGGTGGAAGGTGCTGCTCACGGCCAGCGCCCTGGCGCTTCCCGCGGGGGCGGCGGACAGGCCCCGTACGGGCCAGCCCCTGCCCCGCTTCACGGGCAAGGATCTCCTCGGCCAGGAGCACTCGAGCCAGGAGTACCAGGGCCGGCCCACGCTGCTCGTCGCCATCACCGACAAGGACGCCGGTGAGGAGATGCGGCGGTGGTTCGCGGCCGCCGATCAGCACGCCTCCGAGCACATCCAACGCGAGTCCATCATCTCCCTCCACCTGCCCTTCTTCGTGGGCATGGGGACGGTGCGCCACCGCGTGCAGGAGCAGGTCCCCCGCGCCTTCTGGGATGACACCCTGCTCGACCGCAATGGCGCCCTGGCCGGCACGCTCGGACTCGGCTCCGGCCAGGAGCCCTACGTCTTCGCCCTCGACGCCCAGGGCCGGGTGCTCGCCGCCGTGAATGGCAAGGCCGACTCGCCCCAGGCCTCGCGCATCTGGTCATCGCTCAACACGGCGCTGGCCACGAGTCCCTCTGCGCCGGGAGCCCCACAGGTCACCGGTGAGAAATGAGAAAATGACGCAACCCAAAACCCGTCACTTGCGATAATCTAATGACCGCTTTTCTTGGCTCTTGAGACCGGAGGCTCAGCATGTGGATCGAAACCATTGTCATGCCCCGGGAAGAGCCAGCGGCCCACTATCGCCCCGCGCCCCAGCGGGACCGCACGGCCGTCCACGCGGCGGCGTGCGCCCAGGGTGAGCGGTTTCGCGACACCGTGCTGAGCTACCTCCAGTCCCATGCGCTGATGGACTCGGTGAAATGGGTCAGCGACCCGGGCAGCATTCCCCTGGTGACGCTCCACTGCACCTCCGGCGTGTTGGAGTCGCTCCAGAAGGATCCCCGCTTCGAGGCGGGCCGCTCCCTGGCGTTCCCGGCGTATTGAAGGACCCTGGCAGCCGCGCACGGCGAGCAGCGGGTAACTCCTTCACCTCTCTTCCTGAAAAAACTCCATGATTTCAGGGGGGCGCCCCGCAGCCAGGTGCCGAACCCACCGGGAAAACGGGTTGGCGTGGTTTGTGCTCCAGCCATCCCCGTGATGAGCCTCTCCGAGAACGTCACCGTCTACAGCATCGAGGTGTCCTCCGGGGCCTGGAAGCAGCTCTCCCATCTGCCGCTGGAGACCTACCGGCGCGTCCGCAACGAGCTGGATGCGGTCGCGGCCCGGCTGGCGAACCTGGGACCGCACCCGCTGGCGCTCCTCAAGACCGTGTGCCTGCTCACGTCGCTCTCGCTCGTGGTGGGAGAGTACGTCGTGGTCTACGACATGGAGCCCGAGCGCAAACGCGTCACCCTGCGCGAGGTCGCACGCCGCCTGCCTCAGGAGAGGTAGGGCGGGCCCGGTGTAGGCAAACACGCGACAAGACGCGGGAAGGGAGCAGGCAGCCGGGCATGACGGCGGAGGTTCTGTTATTCAGGGAACCCCATGACGGACACGCTCCGATACGTCCCGAACGCCAGCCTGGATGCCACCTTCATCTCCCCGGCCTCCCAGCCCGGGAACGCTCCCGCATCCGTAACCCTGCCCCAGAGCCCTCCGGCGTCGGCCGTGGCGCGGCGCAGCACGGTGCTCCCCCGGGTGGAGTGGACCGGAGACAAGCCCAACGTGGTCCCCTTCGAGCGCGAGCGCTTCGAGGAGATGCGTCCGCTGGGCCAGGGCGGCATGGGCGAGGTGGTGCTGCTCAAGGACCATGACATCGAGCGGATGGTGGCCCTCAAGCGCCTGACGGACACGAACGATCTGGATCGCGTCCTGCGCTTCGTGGAGGAGATCCGCACCATCGGGCAGCTGGATCACCCCAACATCGTCCCGGTGCACGACGTCGGTATCGACCAGAACGGCCGCTACTTCTTCGTGATGAAGCACCTGCAGGGCGACACGCTCGAGACCATCATCCACAAGCTGCGCCAGGGGGACCGCGCCACGCACGCGCGCTTCACCTTCCCCATGCGCGTGCAGCTCTTTCAGGGCGTGCTCAACGCGCTGGCGTACGCGCACCGCAAGGGCTTCATCCACCGCGACCTCAAGCCCGCCAACATCATGGTGGGGCCCTACGGCGAGGTCACCGTGATGGACTGGGGCCTGGCGCGGCGCGTGCGCACCCCGGAGGGCTCGGCGCAAACCGCGCAGTCCACGGGCGGCGCGCCCTCCAGCCTGCGCGACGCGGCCTCGCTCCAGACGCAGCTGGGCGCCGTGGTGGGAACGCCCTTCTACATGTCTCCCGAGCAGGCCCGGGGACAGCACGACGCCGTCGACGAGCGCAGCGACACCTACAGCCTCGCCGTGGTCTTCCACGAGTTGCTCTTCCTGCGCCACTACCTGGACGGGCGTGAGTCGCTGGCCGAGGTGCTCGAGGGCGTGCAGAAGGAGGCGCCCCCGGTGTTCGCCGACGGCTCGAATCCGCACCAGCCGCCGGTGCCCTCCGAGCTGCGCTGGTTCCTCCACAAGGGCTTCGCGAAGGAGCCGGAGCAGCGCTACCAGTCCGTCGACGAGATGATGATGGTGCTCCAGGGCGTCATGGAGGGGCGCATCCACGTCCAGTGCCAGCGGACGCTGATGAAGCGCGGGCTGCACGAGGCCCTCCGCTCGGTGGACAAGCATCCCGTCCTCCTCACCGCCGCCTGCACGACGGCCGCCGCGGTGGTACTCGCCTCCCTGGGCCATCTGCTGCTGGTGTTCTTCGGCTGACACCTGGCGTCCCGGGCACGGAGACGTGTAACTCCAGGAGACTTCAGGTAGATTTCCGGCCCCGGACGCCGTCGCCGCACTCTCCCAAGGTTCCGTTCCATGCCCTCCCTCCCCCAAGGCCCAGCTCTGGTCTCCCGGGATCCGTCCGGTGTGACCACCGGTGGCGAGAGCTCCGCCGAGGAGATGCTTCGGGCCAGCAACACGCTGCTGCGGGCGCTCACCCGGGCCCAGGCGGACTTCATCCGCGGGGAAGAGCCGCGCGAGCTGCTCCAGCGGCTGCTCACGGTGGTGCTGGAGCTGACGCACAGCACGTCCGGCGTCATCGGCGAGCTGAGCGCCACCGGCGGCAGCCCGCCCTCGCTCCTGCTGCTGGCCAGCCTTCCGCGAGAAGAGGCCGGCACCGCGTGGGAGCTTCCCCCGCGGCGGGACGCACCGGGCCAGGAGCCGGGCGATCTGCGCGCGCTCGTGGGAGCCGTCTTCACCACGGGAGCGCCCGTGGTGTCCGGAGGCCCCGGCTCGCCGCACACCTTCCTCGGGCTGCCGCTGGAGTCCGGGGGCGAGCGGATGGGCGTGCTCGGGCTCGCCCAGCGCCCGGGCGGCTACGACACCGGCCTCCTCGACTTCCTCCAGCCCTTCCTCGAGGCCTGCGGGGGACTGCTCGCCGGCGGGCGCCAGGAGCAGCGGCGGCGCCGGGCCGAGCAGGAGCTGCGCCAGACGCAGGAGGCGAGCGCCGAGCGCGTGCGGCTGCTGGCCGAACGCCTGCGGCTGATGATGGACAGCGTGCAGGATGGGCTGTGGGACCTGGACATGCCCACGGGCCGGCTGTTCGCGAACCGGGCCTGGCTGGGCATGCTGGGCTACGCCGAGGGCGAGCTGGAGCACACTCAAGCCACGTGGGTCCGCCTGTGCCATCCCGACGACGAGGCCGCGTCCGAGCGGCTCGTCCAGGAGCATCTGTCGGGTGCCATTCCGCTCATCGAGCGAGAGCAACGCCTGCTGCGCAAGGATGGCAACTGGACCTGGGTGCTGACCCGGGCCCGGGTGGTGACTCGCGACGAGCAGGGCCGCCCGCTGCGCATGGTGGGCACCAACGTGGACATCACCACCCAGAAGCGCACCGAGGAGCGCCTGCGTGCGCTGATCCGCACCCTGCCGGACATCGTCCTGCGCCAGAGCGCGGATGGCACCTACCTGGACTACCACGCCCCCAAGCCCGAGGACCTGGCCGTCTCCCCCGAGTCCCTCATCGGCAGCAACATGCGCCAGCTGCCCTTCCCCAACCCCCTGCTCGACAAGATGTTCATGCACCTGGGGCGCGCCATCCGGGAAGGCACCCTGGAGGTCTTCGAATACGCCTTGGACATGCCCAGCGGGCGCGAGTACTACGAGGCCCGCATCGTCCGCAGTAGCCAGGACGAGGCCGTGTCCATCATCCGCAACATCACCGAGCGCAAGCTGTCCGAGGCGCGCCTGCTGCAGCAGGAGGAGGAGCTGCGGCGCCACCGCGACAGCCTCGAGGAGCTGGTGCGCAACCGCAGCGAGAAGCTGCTCAAGGCCACCATCGAGCTGGAGGAGCAGCAGGCCCAGCTCATCCAGGCCGAGAAGATGGCCTCGCTGGGGCAGATGGCCGCCGGCGTCGCGCATGAGATCAACAACCCGGTCAGCTACGTGATGAGCAACCTGGGGACGCTCGATCAATACGTCTCCTCGCTCACCCCGCTGCTGCAGCTGCAGCGCGAGCTGCTGTCGCAGCCGGCTGGCACCAGCGCGGAGCTGCTCGAGCGCATGGGCGAGCTGTGGAAGCAGGAGGAGGTGGACTACCTGCTCAGCGACATGCCGGAGCTCATCGAGGAGTCGCTGGCGGGCACCCGGCGCATCAAGGAGATCGCCCAGAGCCTGCGCTCGTTCGCGCGCGAGGACACGGGCGAGCCGCAGCTGGTGGACGTGAACACGGAGATGGCCTCCACGCTGAAGATCGTCTGGAACGAGCTGAAGTACAAATGCGAGGTGAAGCGCGACTTCGGGCCGCTGCCGCCCGTGAGCTGCCACCCCACGCAGATCTCCCAGGTGTTCACCAACCTGCTCGTCAACGCGGCCCAGGCGATCGAGACGCGGGGGGAGATCCGCATCCGCACCCGGCACGAGGGCAGCGAGGTGGTGGTGGAGATCGCCGACACCGGCAAGGGGATGACGCAGGAGACGATCTCCAAGCTCTTCACCCCCTTCTTCACCACCAAGCCACGCGGCCAGGGCACGGGGCTGGGGCTGTCCGTGAGCTACGGCATCATCGCGAAGCACAAGGGCCGCATCGACGTGCAGAGCCAGCCGGGCCAGGGCAGCACCTTCACCATCCGCCTGCCCACCGCGCAGCGCTGAAGCTCAGCGCCGCAGCCCGGGCGCGTTCAACGGCAGCCGCAGCCGCGCGCGGCATCCCGGGCCCTCCGTCCGGTTCTCCAGGCGCAGGCTGCCCCCATGCGCCTCGGCGATCTGCCGGCTGAGCGCCAGGCCGATGCCACTGCCCTCCGGCTTCGTCGTGAAGAAGGGCACGAAGAGGTTGGCCGTGTCCGCCAGGCCCGGGCCCTCGTCCTCCACCCAGACCTCCACCGCATCCGCCGACGGGGCCGTCCACGACACCCACACCCTGCCCTGGCGCTCGCGCGCCGCGTCCACCGCGTTGCGCACCAGGTTGATGAGCAGCTGCTCCAGCTGATCGCCGTCCGCGCTCACCGCGAGCATGGGCCCCGGGCGCACCTCCACCGGCAACCGCGTCTCCAGCGCCGCCACCCGCCGCACCCAGGGGTCCACCTCCAGCGGCGAGAGCCTCGGCGGCGGCAGGCGTGCCAGCCGGGCATAGGCGGACATGAAGCGCCCCAGCGACTCGCTGCGCCGCGCGATGATGCCCAGGCCCATCCGCGCGTCCTCCTCCCAGTCCGCCGCGCGCGGCACCTGCGTCAGCGAGTCCTTGAGCGAATCCGAGATGGAGTGGATGGGCGCCAGCGAGTTGTTGATCTCATGGCTCAGCACCCGCACCATCCGCCGCCACGCCTCGCGCTCCTCCTCGCGCAGCGCCAGCCGCAGATCCGCGAGCACCACCAACTGGTGGGGCAGTCCGCCCTGCCGGAACGTCCCCCGGCGCAGCTCGTACGGCCCGCCCTCCACCGCGAAGGTGCGCGCGAGCCGCCGCGGCACCGGGCCCTCCAGCAGCTCCGCCAGCCCGAGCCCCTCCGCCTTCTGGTTCATCAACCGCGCGCGGGGCAACCCGAGCAGCCGCTCCCCGGCGCGGTTGACGAGCTTCAGCGTCCCCTCGGCATCGAAGGTCAACACCGCGACGTCGATCTCCTGCATCACCTGGGTGAGGAGCACGTCGGCTTCCATGGCACCCAGCCGCTGCTCGCGCAGCGTCTCGGCCAGGGTGTTGGTCTCCAGGTACACCTCGCCCAGGGGCTCTCCCCCCCGCGCGCCGCGCCCGCGCACCGAGTAGTCCCCCTCGCGCAGGGCCGCGAGCAGGTTGGCCACCGTCTGTAGCGGCCGGGTGACGCGCTCGCGCACGGAGAGCGCCGCCCCCAGGTGCACGCCCAACACGAGGACGGAGAGCGTCCAGCAGACCTTCGCGCTCGCGTCTCCGCCCCACAGGAGCGCGAGCGCGGTGACGGAGCCCGGCAGTCCCGCCAGCAGCGCCAGCAGGAAGATGTGGATGTCGTGCGCGAGCGGCTTGCGCCGGCTCACCGCGCGCCCTTGATGCCGTAGTACTGCATGCGGCGGTAGAGCGCGCTGCGCGACAGACCGAGCGCCTTCGCCGCGTCACTGACATTGCCCTCGTGCCGGCCCAGCGAGCGCTCGATGAGGTAGCGCTCCACCTCCTCCAGCGTCATCTCCTCCAGGCGGGCCTGGGCCTCGCGGCCGCCACCGCCACGGCGCAGGAGGAAGTCCTCCGCCGTCACCTCGTCCGTGCCGGCCATGAGCAGCGCGCGCTCCACCGCGTGCTCCAACTCGCGCACGTTGCCGGGCCACGCGTAGGCCATCAGCGCGTCCAGCGCGGACGGCGACAGCTTCAGGCCCGAGCGCCCGTAACGCTGGCCGTGGATGTTGAGGAAGTGCGCCGTCAGCAGGGCGATGTCCTCGCGCCGCTCCCTCAACGGCGGCAGGTGCACCTCCACCGTGTTGAGGCGGTAGAGCAGGTCCTCGCGGAAGCGGCCCTCGGCCACCGCCTTGGACAGGTCCACGTTCGTCGCCGAGACGACGCGCACCGACACCCGGCGCACCTTGGAGGAGCCCACCGGGTGCAGCTCGCCCGTCTGCAGCACGCGCAGCAGCTTGGCCTGCTGCGTGAGCGGCATGTTGCCGATCTCGTCCAGGAAGAGCGTGCCCCCGTCGGCCAGCTCGAAGCAGCCGATGCGGTCCGTCTTCGCGTCCGTGAAGGCGCCCTTCACGTGGCCGAACAGCTCGCTCTCGAAGATGCCCTCGGACAGGCCTCCCGAGTTGACGGCGACGAAGGGGCGCTCGGGACGGCCCGAGGCGGTGTGGATCCACCGCGCCACCACTTCCTTGCCCGTGCCGTGCTCGCCGGTGATGAGGACGTTGGCTCCCGAAGGCGCCACGCGCTCCACCATGCGGCGGATGGGCTGCATGGCCCGGGACTCGCCAACGAAGGTGGGACGCTCCCCGCCCTTGCGCAGGTGGGTGTTCTCCTCCTCCAACCGGCGCGAGCGGCGCAGCGCCCGGCCCAGCTCGAGCTGGGTGCGCAGCGTGGCCAGCAGCCGCGTGTTGTCCCACGGCTTCTGCACGTAGTCGCGCGCGCCGCCGCGCATGGCCTCCACCGCGCCCTCCACACTGCCCCACGCCGTCATCACCACCACCGGCAGCGAGGAGTCCAACTGGCGCACGCGCGCGAGCAGATCCAACCCCTCGCGCCCGGACGTGGTGTCCCGCGCGTAGTTGAGATCCATCAGCAGCACGTCCACGTCCTCGGATTCCAACGTGGCCAGGACACCGGCCGGGGACTGGGCGGTGTGGATGACGTACCCATCGCGCTTGAGCAGGAAGCGCAACGCCTCCAGCACATCGGCCTGGTCGTCGGCGATGAGGATGCGCGGCTGAGGCGCGCTGGCGGGGGCGGGAGTGGCGGAGGCGGGCTCGGACACGGCGGACACCTGGGAGGAGGAGACTCTGCCAGAAGCAGTGGCCCAGAGGGAAAACGGAAGGGCCCGGCTCCGCTCTGGGTGGGGCGGCGAGGGAGCGGGCAGGTGCAGCCCCTCCCTCCTGGGGGGCTCAGGCCTGCTGGATCCACCCGTCGGCGAGCTGCACGACGCGGTGGCCGTAGGCGGCATTGGCCTCGGAGTGCGTCACCTGCACCACGGTGGTGCCGGTGCGGTTGAGGGCCTGGAACATCTCCATGATCTGCTTCGCCTGGGTGGAGTGCAGGTTGCCGGTGGGCTCGTCGGCGAGCAGCACCTTGGGGTTGGCGATGAGGGCGCGCGCGATGCCCACCACCTGCTGCTGCCCGCCGGAGAGCTGGTGGGGGTACAGGTCCTTCTTCCCCACCAACTGGAAGCGGTCGAGCATGTCGCCCACCAGTGCCTCGCGCTCGGAGCGCTTGAGATCCCGGTACGAGAGCGGCACCTCGAGGTTCTCCGCCACGGTGAGGCTGTCGAGCAGGTGGTACTGCTGGAAGACGAAGCCGATGGTGCGCTTCGACAGCTCGCCGCGCGCCTTCGCGCCCAGGGAGTGCACCGCCTGGCCGTCCAGGAAGTACTGGCCCTGCCACTCGGCATCGAGCAGGCCCAGGATGGACAACAGCGTGGACTTGCCCGCGCCGGAGGGGCCCATCAGCGTGATGAACTCACCGGGGTGGATGTCCAGCCCGATGCGGCGCAGCACCCAGGAGCGGCCTCCCGCCAGGGGGTAGGACTTCTCGACGTCACGAAGGGAGATGAGGGGTTCGGGCATGATGCTCGCTCGTTGCATTCACTCGGCGCGGAGCGTCTGGGCGGGGTCCACCTTCACCGCGCGGCGTGCCGGCACCCAGCTCGCGAGCACGGCCACGCCGCCCAGCAGCACCGCCGTCCCGCCAAAGGTCAGCGGATCCGTCGTCCCCACGCCCTGCACCAGACTGTCGAGCAACCGGGTGAGCACGCCCGCCGCCACCGCGCCGATGACGACGCCGATGACCGCCAGCCGCACCCCGTAGCCCACCACCAGGCGCACCACATCCATCTCGCGCGCCCCGAGCGCCATGCGGATGCCCATCTCCCGGGTGCGCAGCGCCACCGTATAGGACATCACGCTGTAGATGCCGATGCTCGAGAGCACCAGGGCCAGCACGGCGAACAGGCCCACCAGTCCCAGCACGAACCGGCGATCCGCCAGGGAGGTCTCCACCACCGAGTCCATGGACGCCAGCCCCGACAGCGCCTGATCCGGGTCCATCGCCTTGAACTCCTCGCGCACCCGAGGCACCAGCGCGTCGGCGTCGCCGTCGCCCCGGACGGCCAGCGTCAGCGAGCGGCCCACCTGGGTCACGAACTGGTCCGGCACCTGCTGGAAGGGAATGTAGAACTGGAAGGGCGCGGGCTCCGGCTCTCCGGGGCCATAGGCCACGAGGTGCTTCGCCACGGCGATGATCTCGAACTCCTTGTCGCCCTGGGTGAGGAGCCGCTGTCCCACCGCGCTCTGCCCGGGGAAGAAGCGCTTCGCCAGCACCTCGTCCACCACGATCACCGGCGTGCTGCCCAGGTGATCTTCCGGCCCGAAGCTCCGGCCCTCCAACAGCGGGATGCCCATGGCCTCGAAGTAGTTGGAGGCGGTGATGAACATGACCGACTGCGGCGCCTCGCCCTTCTCGGGAGGCGGCCGGCCCGCGATCCGGAAGCTCGTGTCGGAGAACCCGATCAGCGGCATTCCGTTGGAGTACGTGGCCGACTTCACGCCGGGCATCGCCTGCAGCCGCTCGCGCGACTGCTCGACGAAATTGCGCAGCGCCGCCGGGCCGGGGAAGCGGCTCTCCGGCGCGGACATGCGCAGGGTCAGCACGTTCTCGGGCTTGAAGCCCAGATCCAGCCCCTTGAGCTGGACGAAGGTGCGCGTCAGCAACCCCGCCCCCACCAGCAGCGTGAGCGCCAGGGCGACCTCGGCCACCACCAGCGCGTCGCGAGCCCGGCCCCGGAAGCGAGCGGCCCCCGAGCCCGTGTCCTTCAGCGTCTCCACCAGCGACACCTGGCTGGCCCGGAGCGCCGGGAGGAGGCCGAGCAGCACCCCCACTCCGAGCGACAGCACGAGCGTGAAGCCCAGCACCGTGCCGTCCACGGAGAAGGTCGCGGTGGAGGGAATGCCCTCCGGCCGAGAGGCCGCGATCACGTCCACGCCCCACAGGGCGAGCACCAGCCCGAACCCACCGCCCACCAGCGCCAGCAGCGCGGACTCCACCAGCATCTGGCGGATGAGCCGGCCACGCCCTGCTCCGAGCGAGGCCCGGATGACCAGCTCGCGCTGGCGCGCCGTGCCGCGGGCCAGCAGCAGGTTGACCACGTTGATGGCGGCGATCAGCAGCACGAAGGCGACCGCCGCCATGAGGGCCAGCAGGCTGGGACGCAGGTCCCTCACGAGCCGGTCATGGAACATCGAGAGGCGCGGCAGCACCTTGCTGTTGGAGTCTGGATGGGCCTCCTGCAGCTGGCGGCCGATGCCCTCGAGGTCCGCCCGCGCCTGCTCCAGCGTCACCCCGGGCTTGAGCCGGCCCAGCACGTACATGCCCGGATGGTTGCCCCGCTGCTCGAAGAAGCGGGCCTCCGTCCGGGCCAGGGGCACCCAGATGTCCTGGGCCGTGTAGAACTGGAAGTCCTCGGGCAGGACGCCCACCACGGTGTGCGGCACGCCATTGAGGGTCAGGCTCTTGCCGAGGATGTTCCGGTCCTGACCGAAGCGCCGCATCCAGAAACCATGGGAGAGCATCACCACCGGGGGCCCGCCGAGCACGTCCTCCTCGGGAAGGAAGTTGCGCCCCAGCGCGGGATTCACGCCCAGCAACGGCAGGAACGAGGCGCTCACCAGCCGCGTCCCGAGCCGCTCGGGGACGTCCACCCCGGTGAGATCGAAGGCCCCGGTCCGGAAGGCGGCCAGGTCCGAGAAGCTCCGCTGGCCCGACCTCCAGTCCATGAAGTTGGGAATGCTGACGCTCATCGACGGGAAGCTGGGCGTGCCTTCCTGGATGAAGACGAGCTGCTCGGGGGCCTGGTACGGCAACGGGCGCAGCAGCACGCCATTCACCACGCTGAAGATGGCGGTGTTGGCGCCGATGCCGAGCGCCAGCGTGATGACGGCCGCCAGCGTGAAGCCCGGGCTCTTGCGGAGCAGGCGCAGCGCGAAGCGCGCATCCTGGAGGAAGGTGTCCATGGGGGTTCCCGAAGGGAGGAGGACGTCAGGGGATCAGCGGAGGCGCTCGTCCTGGACGACGCGGCCGTCGAAGAGGCTCACCATGCGCGTACCGAGCCGCGCCTGGTTCGGATCGTGCGTCACCATGATGAGGGTGGCGCCGCCCTTGTGGAGCTCGGAGAGCAGCTGCATCACCTGCTCGCCATTCTTGGAGTCGAGGTTACCGGTGGGCTCGTCGGCCAGGAGGATGAGCGGATCTCCCGCCACGGCGCGCGCCACGGCCACGCGCTGCTGCTGACCGCCGGAGAGCTGCCCCGGCATGTGCCGCGCCCGGTGGCCCATCCCCACCCGCTCCAGCGCCCGCTCCACGCGCTGGCGGCGCTCGTCCGCCGGCATGCCGCGGTAGGTGAGCGGCAGCTCCACGTTCTCGTAGACGGACAGGTCGCCGATCAGGTTGAAGCTCTGGAAGATGAAGCCGATGTGCTGGTTGCGCACCAGCGCCCGCTCCGCCGGGGAGAGGTCCAACACCGACCGGCCATCCAGCAGGTAGGTGCCCTTGGACGCCGTGTCCAGCAGCCCCAGCAGGGCCAGCAGCGTCGTCTTGCCGGAGCCCGAGGGCCCCACGATGGAGACCCACTCGCCGGGCCGCACCGTGAAGTGGACGTCGGCGAGCGCGTGCGTCTCCACCTCCTCCGTCTCGAAGACCTTCGTGATGCCCTCGAGCTGCAAGAGGGCCTTCTGCTGAGCCATCGAAGGAGTTTCCACCGGAGCCGTCTCCTGAGTCTTTACCGCGGTCATCGCCATCATCGCAGCCTCACCCGATCCACCGCGTCCCACGCGGTCATGTCCGAGAGCACCACCTGGTCTCCCTCGGCGAGGCCCTGAACGACCTCGATGGAATTCACCGAGCCCCGGCCGAGCTGCACCGGAACCCGCACCGCCTCGTCACTGCCCGGCACCAGCTTGAAGAGCGACACCGTGGCGTTGGGCTGAGCGCCCGCGGGCCGCCCCATGGACAGCACCTGGCCCAGCCGCTCCAGCTCCACCGTGCCCTCCACGGTGAGATCCGGCCGCGCGCCCTTGGGCAGCTCGCCCGTGAGCATCACCTCCACGCGCACCGTGCCCTGGCTGGCCGCCGGAGCGATGCGCGCCACCGTGCCCACCACCACCCCGTTGCGCGTGTCCACTTCCGCCCGCTGGCCCACCTGGATGTCCCGCGCCTGCGTCTCCGCGATGCGCAGCTCCGCCTTCAGCTTCTCGGGCTTCACCACCTTGGCCAGTACGGTGCCCGGCGTCACCCATTGCCCCAGCTCCAGCGGAAGCTCCGAGAGCACCCCGCCCTCCCCCGCCTTCACCTGCATGGACTCCACCTGCGTGCGGCGGAAGCGCGCCACGGCCTTCAGCCGCTCGATCTGCCCCTGCTGCGCCGCGAGCTGCTCGCGCGTGCTGGACTGGAGCACCGAGAGGCGCTGGCGCTCGAGGCCGAGCCGCGTGGTCAGCTCGCCCGCCCTGCCCTTCACCTGCTGGAGCTCCAGCTTCGGCACGAAGGAGCGGTCCATCAGCGCCACGGTGGCCTCGGCCTGGCTCTCGGCGTTGGTGGCCTCGGTCTCCAGGGTGGCGATGGTGGCCGACTGGGAGATGCGCTGCGTCTCCAGGTTGGTGCGCAGGGCGATGAGCTCGGCCTCCGCGCTGGCGAGCTGGCGCTCGGCCTCCAGGGCCTGCAGCTGGACGTCCGGGTTGGACAGCTCGAGCAGCATCGTCCCCGGCTCCACGGGCGTACCGGGCCGCACGTGGATGCGCTCGACGCGGCCCGCGGTGTCGGCGGTGAGCCAGCGGATGTGCTCGGGTACCAGCGTGCCCGCGCCCTTGACCTGGCGGATCATCGGCCCGCGCTTCACCGTGTCGAGCCACACCGTGCCCCGCTCCACCGTGGGAGCCGCGGCCCGGAGCCGGGAGAGGCCCATCGTCACGCCGATGAGCACGAGCACGCCGAGGCCCGCGAGGAGCCAGGGCTTGCGACGGGTCTTGGGTTTCTTGGGAATGTCCACGTCCGGGCCCTAGAGCGAAGGCCGTGCCAGGACCGATCAGCCCCGCAACCCCTCGGAATCACTCACGGGCACGGGGGGGCTCCGAGGACGGCTGCCCGGTTGTGGAAAGCGTCGTCCCAGGAACGAACACCCCCCCAGCCCCCTCGCCCCACGGCCGGGCGCGCGTGATGAAACGATGATGAAGAGCGGAGCCCCGCATGAGGCACCATGCGGTCCGCATCCGGATGATGGGGCGTGTCTCCCGTTGTCCGAGGTGGCCCCGACGATGAAGCACGCCCTGCGAAGCGCCCTCTGCTGTGTCCTCCTGCTGCTCTCCGCGCCAGCCTTGGCCGATAGCGTCATCATCGGCACGGTCTCCAGCGCCGACGACAAGAAGCCCCTCCAGGACGTGGTGGTCACCGCGACCTCCCCCAACCTCCAGGGCGAGCAGGTCGTGGTGACGGACGCGAACGGCAACTTCCGCATCCCCCAGCTTCCGCCCGGCGTCTACACGCTGCGCTTCGACAAGGAGTTCTTCCGCCCCTTCACGCGCTCGGAGATTCCGGTGCGTCTGGATCGCACCGTCCGCGTGAACGTGCAGTTGCTGCCCGAGAGCTTCGCCGAGGAGATCGTGGTGGCGAGCTCGGGCAGCGGTGCGCCCCCGCTCGACTTCGGCGCCATCGGCCGGAGCATCAGCGACTTCTTCGGAGGCCGGAAGAACGCCAGCCCGCCGCCCCCGCCACCCCCGCCCTCCAACCCCACCGCGGCGGCTCCCCCGCCGCCCGAGCGCATCGCGGCGCTTTCCCCGCAGCCCTTCTCGGACATGTACTTCAAGAGCTACGGGGTGAACCCGACCATCGACACGGAGGAGGAGCGCTTCTCCACCTTCTCCGTGGACGTGGACAGGGCCTCCTACGCGCTGACGCGCGGCTACCTGGAGCGCGGGGCGCTGCCCGACGAGCAGGCGGTGCGGGTGGAGGAGTTCGTCAACAGCTTCGACTACGGCTACAAGAGCGACCCCGAGGCGCCCTTCAGCGTGCACGTGGAGGGGTTCCCCTCGCCCAGCCGCAAGGGCTACCACGTGGTGCACATCGGCCTGAAGGCGCGTGAGGTGAGCCGCCAGCAGCGCAAGCCCGCCCACCTCGTGTTCGTCATCGACGTGTCCGGCTCCATGAACATCGAGAACCGGCTCGGGCTGGTGAAGCAGGCGCTGCGGCTGCTGGTGGACGAGCTGGACGAGCGCGACCGGGTGTCCATCGCCGTCTACGGCTCGACCGCGCACCCGGTGCTCGGGCCCACGAGCGCCGCGAGGAAACACGAGTTGCTGGCCGCCATCGACAGGCTCTCCTCCGATGGCGCCACCAACGCCCAGGCCGGCATCGAGCTGGGCTATGCGATGGCCTCCGAGCACCTGATCGAGGGCGGCATCAACCGCGTCATCCTGTGCTCGGACGGGGTCGCCAACAACGGCATTACGGACGCGGACGGCATCTGGGAGCGGGTGCGCGGCCAGGCCGCGCGGGGCATCACCCTGACCACCATCGGCTTCGGCATGGGCAACTACAATGACGTGCTGATGGAGCGGCTGGCCCAGGTGGGCGAGGGCAACTACGCGTACGTGGACAAGCTGGAGGAGGCGCGCCGCATCTTCGTGCAGAACCTCACCGGCACCCTCCAGGTGGTGGCCAAGGACGTGAAGCTGCAGCTCGAGTTCGACCGCAAGGCCGTGGCCCGCTACCGGCTGGTGGGCTACGAGAACCGGATGCTCGCCAAGGAGCAGTTCACCGATGACCGGGTGGACGCGGGCGAGGTGGGCGCGGGCCATAGCGTCACCGCCATCTACGAGGTGAAGCTGCGCGAGCCCACCGACACCTTCGCCACGCTGCGCATCCGCTACAAGGCGCCGCAAGGGGGCGACTCGCGGGAGCTGGAGAAGCACCTGCCCTCCAGCATCCTGAGGCCGGCGTACGGCCGCACCGCGCCCCCCACGCGCCTGTCCTACGTGGCGGCCGCCTTCGCCGAGAAGCTGCGCGGCTCCTACTGGATGCGCACGCTCTCCTGGGAGCAGCTCCACGCGCTGTGGGAGGAGCTGGACGAGCCCCTGCGCGAGCGGCCGGACGTGAGGGAGCTCGGCTCGCTCATCCGCAAGGCCCAGGCGCTGGACCGGCGCACGGATCGCTTCGAGCAGCTCGCGCCGGTGGTCTCCATGGACTTCGACCGCGTCCCGGTCATCAAGTAGAGAGTCCCCATGCTCCGCAGACTGCTGCCCACCCTCTCCGCCCTCGTGCTCGGCCTCGCCGGGCTCGGGTGGGGTCTGTGGCAGCTGCAACGCATCTTCGCCACCGAGCGCGACGATGCCCGGGCCTCGCTCCGCTCCCGGCGCGAGGCCCTTGATCAGTACGCCCTCGTCTCCCTGAGCCAGACGCTGCGGGAGAAGCTGGAGGAGGCACGGCCCGCGCTGGAGCTCGCCGCGGCCGATCCACTCGCCCCCGCCGCGGGGCTCTACCTGCGCGAGCGGGGGGAGCAACTGCTGCCGCGGCTGGCCCAGCATGACCCGGGAGAGGACTCCCCCGCCCGGGAGCGGTACACGCGGCTGCACGCGGGCAAGGAGGACCCCGAGGAGGCGGAGGACCCCTGGACGGAGCGGCTCGCGCTGATGCGCGCCCTGGAGCGGGCGCTCGAGCGCCGGGACGCGCGGAGCACCACGGATGCGTTGGTGGCCTTCCTGCAGCACCGCGTCCGGTACGTGCTCACCTCCACGCGGGACGTGCCCGGCTTCCTGGTGGTGCTGGAGTCCCTCGCGGAGCGGGCGGCACCGGAGCGCCCCCTGATGCAGGCGCTGATCCACCATGGAATGGAGGACGACAAGGGCCACCGGATGGAGGGGCTGCAACGGCTGCTGCTGCTCAAGCGCTCGCGCTTCACCCGGAGCGACTTCTACTTCCTGCAGGAGCGCGTGGTGGAGCTGTCGCGGCGGACGGGGACGCCGGTGATCGACTTCGAGGCGCGCACCGCGGAGCTGGCCGCCGCGGCCCTGCCCCTGCCCGGCTCGCTGCCCGGCCCGGTGCTGGTGCGCTCCGGCTGGTACCTGGAGCCCAAGGACAAGGACCATGTCCGGGGGGTGGCGGTGGCGCCCGCGGCGCTGCTGGACATCCTCACCCAGGAGATGCGCGAGCGCGGGCTGCTCGGCCCCGAGGGGCACGTGCGGCTGCTCGGGACGGAGGAGGTGCTGCCGCTGGCGAACCTGCCCCTGGGGGTGGAGACGCCGCTGTGGGAGAAGGAGGAAGGGGCCCTGGAGCAGCGCTACCGGTTGAAGACGGGCATGGTGGTGCTGTGCGCGGGGCTGGCGCTGACCATCGCGGGGCTCGCCTTCGTGGCGCAGCACCGCAAGTACCGCTTCCTGGAGCTCAAGAGCGATTTCGTGGCCACCGTATCGCACGAGCTGCGCACGCCGCTGGCCTCCATCCGGCTGCTCGCCGAGACGCTCGAGTGGCGGCTGGCGCAGGGGGCCGAGACGAAGGACTACCCCGCGCGCATCATCCACGAGGCGGACGGGCTGGGGTTCCTGGTGGAGAACCTGCTGTCGTTCAACCGGATCGACAAGGGCCGGTGGGTGCCACACCTGTCGGTGGTGCGGCTGGACGAGCTGGTGGCCACGCTGCGCAGGGACCTGGAGGCCTGGGCGCGGGTGCCGGTGGAGCTGACGGCCGAGGTGGGAGAGCGCGAGCTGCTCGCGGACCCGCAGTTGATGCGGCTGCTGCTGGCGAACCTGGCGCGCAACGCCTGTGCCTACAACACGCGCAACCCCGTGTGCCTGCGCGTGGAGGCACTCGCGGACGGACGGGTGCGCTTCTCGGACAACGGGGTGGGAATCCCCGAGGCCGAGTGGGAGCGCATCTTCGGGGAGTTCTACCGGCTGCGAGGACCGGGGCGGGAGGTGCCGGGCAGCGGCCTCGGCCTGGCGCTGTGCCGGAGAATCCTGCGGCTGCACGGGGGAGACCTCCGCGTGGCGGCCTCCAGTCCCGAGGGAACCACCTTCGAGCTCACCTTTCCGGAGAGGCGCTGAATGAACTCCCCTGCTCCCACCATCCTGCTGGTGGAGGATGATCTCAACCTGCGGCTCGCGCTGCGCGACAACCTGGAGAACCAGGGGGGCTACGGCGTGGAGGAAGCCACCACCGTGGCCGAGGCCCGCGCGCACCTGGCCCGGAGCACCTTCCAACTCATCCTGCTCGACGTGATGCTGCCGGATGGGGACGGCTACACGCTGTGCCGGACGCTGCGCCAGGAGGGGGTGACGACGCCGGTGCTGATGCTGACGGCGCGCACGCTCGAGGACGACGTGGTGCGGGGCTTCGAGGCGGGGGCACAGGACTACCTGGGCAAGCCCTACCGCCTGCGCGAGTTGCTGGCGCGGGTGGGGGCGCTGGTGCGGCGAGGCGGCGGCGTGCCGGTGCCGGTACAGGTGCTGCGCTTCGCGGGCTACCGGATGGACCTGGACCGGCGCAAGGTGGAGACGCCCGAGGGGAAGACGGTGGAGCTGACGCGCACCGAGTTCGACCTGCTCGCGTTCTTCGTGCGGGAGCGCGAGCGAGTGCTGCGCCGGGACGAGATTCTCGACGCGGTATGGGGGCGGGACGTGGTGGTGGACCCGCACACGGTGGACAACTTCGTCTCCAGCCTCAAGCGCAAGCTAGGGTGGAACAGCGCCTCGCGCTTCGCGCTCCAGACGGTGCGCGGCGTGGGCTACCGCATGGAGATCGAGGGCGCCTGACAGCCCTCTACTCCGAGCGCAGTGCCGTCACCGGCTCCACGGCGGTGGCGCGCCGAGCAGGCAGGTAGCTGGCCAGCAGCGCCACCGTGCCCAACACCGCCACCACGCCGAGGAAGGTGAGCGGATCCGCCGCGCTGACGCCGTACAACAACCCTTGCAGCAGCCGTCCCGCGCCCAGGGCCGCCGCGGCTCCCAGCACCACGCCCACCGCGGTCAGCCGCAGCCCTTGCCCCACCACCAGCCGGAGCACATCCACCCGCTGGGCACCCAGGGCCATGCGGATGCCCATCTCCCGCGTCCGCTGCGCCACCGCGAAGGCCAGCACGCCATAGATCCCCACCGCCGCGAGCACGAGCCCCGCCAGGCCGAACAGCGCCAGCAGCAGCGCCGTGAAGCGCGTGCGTGACACGGAGGCGAGCGCCACCTGCTCCAGCGTCCGCACATTCGCCACCGCGAGCGCCGAGTCCATCTCGTGCACCACGCGCTGCGCCGGTACCGCCAGGGAACGCGGGTCCAACCGCGTCCGCAGCACCACCGTCATGGAGCGGTGGGTGATGTCCCGCGACTCCGCGAGCGGACCGTGCAGCAGGTAGTACTCCGGCCGCGCGTCCCCAGCCAGGCTCTTGGAGCGCACGTCGGCCACCACGCCCACCACCGTTACCCAGGGGAAGGGATTGTCCGCGGGCCCTCCGGAGAGACGGAAGCGCTTGCCCAGTGGATCCTCGCCCGGCCACAACATGCGCGCCGCGGACTCGTTCACCATGGCCAGTTCCAGCCGCGTGTTGTCATCCTCGGCGGTGTAGCTCCGCCCGCGCGTCACGCGCATGCCGAGCGTCCGGAAGTAGTCCGGCGTCACCGAGTGGTAGTAGGGCGACGGGTTGTTCTCCCCCGGCCCGAGCGTCCTGCCCTCCACCTCCACATCCCAGTTGGAGTTATTGCCACTCATCGGCACGCCCGAGGTGGCGGCGGCGGCCTCCACGCTTGGCAGCCCCCCCAGGCGCTCGAGCAGCTCCCGGTAGAAGCGCGCCACCTTCGGGCCATCGCCGTACTGCGCCTCCGGCAGCGTCAGGTTCAGCGACAGCACGCGCTCGCCGTCGAAGCCCGGCTCCACCTGACGCAGGGCCCAGAAGCTGCGCAGCAGCAGGCCCGCGCACGTCACCAGCATCACCGCCAGCGCCACCTCCGTCACCACCAGCACGCTGCGCGCCCGCAGGCGCTTCGCCCCCGAGGTGAAGCCCCGCCCCGCCCCCTGGAGCACCGCCTGCGGAGCGCCGCGCGAAGCCTGCAGTGCTGGCAGCAGCCCGAAGGCCACGCCCGACACCACCGCCAGCGCGAGCGCCACGCCCAGCGCCGTCAGGTCCACCCGCACCTGTTCCGCCCGCGGCACGCTGTCTCCCGCGGCCATCAGCAGCGCGTCTACCCCCCAGTTGGCCAGCAGCAGCCCCAGCAGTCCACCGGCCACGCCCAGCACGACACTCTCCGTGAGCAGCTGGCGCACCAGCCGGCCCCGGCTCGCCCCCAGTGCGGTGCGCACCGCCAGCTCGTGCTGACGCGCCTCGCCCCGGGCCAGCAGCAGACTGGCCACGTTCGCGCAGGCGATGAGCTGCACCAGCGCCACCGCCCCCAGCAACAACAGCAGCGCGGTGCGGATCTCCTCCACCCACGTGTCGTGCAGCGGCACGAGCTCCGCGCCCAGGCGCATGGCCGCGGGGTAGTTCTTCGGGTATGCCTGCTCTAGCTGCCGGACGATGCCGGACACCCGGGCCTGCGCCTGCTCCGGCGTCACGCCCTGCGCCAACCGCACCAGACAGTTCAGCCCGTGCGAGCCCCGCTCCGCGTTGTCCACCGGCCCGAGCACCAGGGGGACGAGCAGCTCCGCCTCGCCGAACTCGAAGCGCTCCGGCAGCACCCCGACGACCGTCCGGGCCACGCCATTCACCCAGAGGGTACGCCCGAGCGCATCCCGGCTCCCACCGAACCGCCGCTTCCAGAACCCATGGGTGAGCACCACCACCCCGTCCTGCCCGGCCTCGTCCTCGCCGGTGTGGAACAGCCGGCCCTCGCGCGCGGTGAGGCCGAGCAATCCGAACCACTCCGCCTCCACCAGCAGGCCCTGCACCCGCGCGGGCTCGCCGTCCGCGCCAGACACGTTGAGCGGCTCCCAGTCATACGCGGCGAGGTGGACGAACGTGTCACGCGCCTCGCGGAAGTCCTCCAGCTCCGGACGCGAGAGGTTCGCCTGCTCGACGCCCAGGCCCGGAAAGCGCAGGAATAGCTCCATCAACCGCTCCGGCTGCGGAAAGGGCGGCGGCCGCAGCAGCACGCCCTCCACCACGCTGAAGACGGAGGTGTTGGCCGCGATGCCCAGCGCCAGCGTCAGCACCGTCGCCAGCGCGAAGCCCGGCGTGCGCCGCAGCGAGCGCAGCGCGAACGTCACGTCCTGCCACAGCGACTCCCACAGGTTCGCGCGCTGCTCCGCTTTCTGGTGCGCCTGGCCCTCCGCCTCGCACGCGCTGCGCACCCGCTCCACGTCCCCGAAGCGGCGCAGGGCCTCGGCACGCGCGGCCGCGGGCGTCAGCCCCTGGGCGATCAGCTCCTCGGTACACAGCTCCAGGTGGTGGCGCAGCTCCTCGTCCACGTCCGCGCGCACGTCCCGGCCCCAGAACCGCAGGTACCGCCTCCACCCCGTCTCTGGCCGGCTCATGCCGCCTCCGGCACGAACGTGAGCACCCGCGAGACGGCCTCCGCGAAGCGCTGCCAGTTCGCTGTCTGCGCGCGCAGCTGCTGCTTCCCCGCCGGCGTGAGCGAGTAGAACTTGGCGCGCCGGTTGTTCTCCGACACGCCCCACTCGGAGGAGATCCACTCCTTGCGCTCCAGCCGGTGCAGCGCCGGGTAGAGCGAGCCCTCCTCCACCACCAGCACGTCCCCCGTCACCTGCTGGATCCACCGCACCACCGCGTAGCCGTGCTTCGGACCCCAGCTCAACGTCTTCAGGATGAGAACGTCCAGCGACCCCTGCAGCAGATCCACTTCCGCCTTCGACATGCGGCCCCTCCCCTAGAGTGCCTAGGGGAGAATCCCTCATGCTCCCCTAGAACGTCAAGGGGAACCCTCGGAGTCCCCGGTGCGGGTAGCATGCGAGGCCGTGAGCACGGCTGGTGCCCTCCTCTTCCTGCTCCTGTTGGCCCTGCTCCTGGCGGGGATGCTGTCCATCGTCCTCCACACGCTGAGGACGGGCATCTCCCCCATGCCCACCTCGGCGAAGGTGCGCCGCCAGTTGCTCTCGCTGCTCCCCGAGGAGCTCGAGGGCACGCTGCTCGAACTGGGCTCCGGCTGGGGCACGCTGGCCTTCGCGCTCGCGGACCATTGCCCTCGCGCCCGGGTGGTGGCCTTCGAGCTGTCCCCGCTTCCGTATGCCTTCTCGCGGCTGCGCCAGCGCCTCGCCCCGCGCCCCAACCTCCAGCTCGTGCGCGAGGACTTCTTCCGCGCCTCCTTCGCGGAGGCCTCGGCCGTCGTCTGCTACCTCTACCCCGGGGCCATGAGCCGCCTGGCGCCCAGGCTGTCCGCGGAGCTCGCGCCCGGTACCCGTATCCTCAGTCACACCTTCGCGCTCCGCGGGTGGAAGCCCCTGCGCACCCTCGCCGTCGACGACCTGTACCGCACCCCCATCTACCTCTACGAGGTACCGGCCCGAGAGGGTTGAGCCCCCCTCCTTTCCTCGGAAGTCATGCCGCCGGCCCGCCCTGTGAGGTCCTCCGTTCCTGTCAGACCCACCGGATAAGCTTCCCTTCGTCGCCGCGAGACACCGTGGCGCGCAAAGGGAGGGACTCGTGGCAGACATCGCGGACGGCGCCCAGATCGAGCTGCAGGGCTCTGGCTCCAAGCCGTACATCCTGAAGAACACCGGTGGCGTGTACTCGTGCTCGTGCCCGGCGTGGCGCAACCAGTCGGTGGCCATCGAGCGGCGCACGTGCAAGCACCTGCGCAAGGTCCGGGGGGATGCGGCGGAGGACGCCCGGGTGGGCGCCGGGGACACCAGCGCTCCGGCCCGGCCGGCGGCTCGCAACGTCCGCCCCAAGTCCGGCGCGAGCGCGGAGGCCAATGCCGTCACCGTCCCGCCGCTGCTGCTGGCCCACTCGTGGGAGAACGATGTCGACCTGACGGGCTGGTGGATGAGCGAGAAGCTCGACGGCGTGCGGGCCTACTGGGATGGCAAGCAGTTCTACTCGCGCCAGGGCAACCCGTTCCTCGCGCCCGACTGGTTCACCGCGAAGCTGCCGGACCATCCGCTCGACGGGGAGCTGTTCGGCGGGCGCAAGAAGTTCCAGCGCACGGTGAGCATCGTGCGGCGGCAGGACCGGAGCGATGACTGGAAGGAGCTGGCCTTCGTCATCTTCGACGCGCCGAAGCTGGACGCGCCCTTCGAGGAGCGGCTCGCGCATTGCCAGCGGTTCGTGGAGGACGTGGCGCCTCCGTACGCCGAGTGGCTGGAGCACGCGCCCTGCAAGGGGGTGACGCACCTGCGCGAGGAGCTGGCACGGGTGGAGGGCCTTGGGGGCGAGGGGCTGATGCTGCGCCGGCCGGGCTCGCGCTACGAGGCGGGCCGCTCGCACACGCTGCTGAAGGTGAAGAGCTTCAAGGACGACGAGGCGCGCGTGGTGGGGCACGCAGCGGGAGCGGGCAGGCACAAGGGCCGGCTGGGAGCGCTGGAGGTGGAGCTGCGCGACGGCACCCGCTTCTCCGTGGGCACCGGCCTCTCGGACCAGGAGCGGGAGAACCCGCCTCCGGTGGGCACCATCATCACCTTCCGCTACCAGGAGCTGTCCAACGACGGCGTGCCGCGCTTCCCCTCGTACGTGGGGGTGCGCATCGACGCCGCGCCCTTCGCGCCCACGGCCCGCCGCAAGCGCGCCTGAGCCGGGATTTAACCTTCCGCCGACTCCGGGGTTTTCACGGGGCAGATGACGCCGGGAAGCAGTCCCGGCGCGTCACCCGAAGGAGAACCCCGCCATGCGCCTGAAGCTCGCCCTGTCCGCCGCCGTTGCCTCGCTGCTGTTCGCCGCCCCCGCGCTCGCCGAGGAGCCCGTCGCCGCCACCGGCCACGAGGGGCACCCTGGCCACCACCATGGCAAGCACAAGGAGAAGAACAGGGACGCGAGGATGCTCCGCAGGCTCGAGCGCATGGAGCACCGGCTCAACCGCGCCGTCGAGCGCGGCCGCCTCACGCGCCAGCAGGCGGACACGTTCCTCGCCGAGGCCCGGCAGCTCCGCGATGACGCCCAGGCGCAGCTCCAGGCCGGCGGGGGCCAGTTCACCGAGGAGCAGAAGCAGCAGCTCCGTGAGCGCAAGCAGGCCCTGCGCGAGAAGGTGCACGCGGCCATGAAGGCCACCCAGCCCCAGCCCCAGTAATCCACCCAGGCCCCTCGGGGCCCTGGCGCGGCGGCTTCGAGCCGGGGAGCCCGCACGGCCCGGACGGGCTCCCCTCCCCTCCGCCCAGCGGCGGAGGAGGCTCACTCGTTGGCGTCGAGGACGCCGTCGGCATCGCGGTCGATGCCCATGCGCACGCCCGTGCCCGGCGGCACACCCATCAGCGTGAAGAGCGAGCTGCCCGAGGCGGCCGAGCTTTGCAGTTGCGACCAGGTCATGCTGGAAGCACCGGCCGCGTCCACGTCGTACACCCGGGTGAGCGGGTTGTAGTAGAGGCCGCGCACCACGCCATTCACCTTGCCCTTGAGGACGAGGTCGATCTTCCCCGCGCGGGCCTGGGCCTCGAGCAGGGTGACGTCGGAGGACACCGCCGTGCTGCTGGCGTTGGCGGAGCTGACGGTGCGCGAGTAACCCACGGCGGGGGCCATGCCGGTGGGGAAGCACAGCAGGTAGGCGGTGAGGTTCGCGCGGCGCGTGGGGTCCGTGGAGAAGGTGCCGAAGACGGGCTGCGCGAGGAACTCGTCGAGCGTGGCGAGGGCGCCGTCATGGGTGAAGCCGAAGCCGCCCAGGCTGGTGGCGCCCACCGTCTTCCGGAAGTTGTTCTTCTGGTAGAGGTTGCGCAGGTGCGCCGTCTTCATGTCCTGCGGCTCCTGCAGCACGCTGGCGGGGATGAGGGTGCGGTTGGTGCCGCCCGCGGTGGCGGTATGGCAGCCGTTGCACGTCACGCCCGAGCGGAACTGCTCGGTGAGGAAGGTGTTCTCTCCGGCGCGGGGATCGCCCCCGGAGAAGCTCGCGGGCAGCGTGTCGTCCCGGTTGCGGTTGGGGTTGGGCGACAGGCGCACCGTGTTGATGAAGTCGGTGTAGGCCTGCATGTCCGCGGAGGCCAGTTGCGAGCCGCCCATCAGCGCGGCGAAGGCGCCGTTGAAGTCGTTGAAGCTCGCCTTGTCCCCGCGCCAGTGCAGGGGGTTCTGGCCCTTCACGCCCTTGAGCGTCTGCGTCGTCATGGGCCCCTTCATCGGGTGCAGCGAGAAGCTGCCAGTGTTCGGGTCCACCACCGCCTGCATGTTGCCCCCCGGGTTGCCCAGGTCCCAGGCGAGCTGATCCAGGTCCGCGTCGATGTGGCACGAGGCGCACGAGGCGGTGCCGTTGCCGGACAGCTTGGCGTCATAGAGGAAGCCGCGGCCCTGGCGGATGACGGTGGGGCTGGGGTCGAAGCCCACGGCCACCTCGCGCACCACGGCGGCCGTGGAGGTGCTCACCACGGAGAGCGTGTTGGAGATGCGGTTGACGACATAGAGTGTGCCGGAGGCGTCGTGCAGGGCCAGGCCGCGCGGGCCGCGCTTGGTGCGCGGGTTGACGGTCGAGCCGATGGAGGGACCCACCTCCACCCGTGCCACCACGTTGCCGTTGGCGTCGATGCGCGCCACGCGGTCCGTGCCGAAGGAGGCCACCCAGGCGTTGGAGCCGGAGGCCTCGAAGACGATGTCGGTGGGCTGGGCCAGCGCCGTGCTCTTCGCGGTGGCGTTGGGCAGCACCGAGTAGTCCAGGCCCGGGTTGAGGTCCACCGGGGTGATGGAGGGCGTGCTGCCGGTGGTGATGCGGGTGACGCGGTTGTCCACGATGTGGCCGCGCAGGGTGGGCTCGAAGCGCACCAGGTTGCGGGCATCCGTGTTGGCCACGTACAGGGTGCCGGTGGTGGGCTGCACCGCCAGCCCCAGGTTCACCGTGCCCACGCGCGAGAAGTAGCGCGTCACCGTCTGGGTGCCGGCGTTGATCTCCACCACGTCATTGTCCGGCATCGTGTAGCGGACCACGGTGGACCAGTTCGGGTCCTTCGCGTCCACGATGAGGCCGGAGTCCGGCGCGGGCGGCAGGCTGGAGTTGGTGGGCGCGGGCTGGGCCGGGGCGAGGTTCGCCGGGATGATGGTGGTGCGGTTGCCGGACAGGGCGAAGGCGGCGTACACGCTGCCACCGCTCGGGCTCACCGCGAGCGCCCTCGGGTGCTCACCTTGGAGGGGAATCGTCTTCACCAGCGCGCGCGTGGTGGGATCGTACACGCGCACCTCGTTGCGGCGCGCCACCGTGACGAAGGCCCGCTGCGGCGAGCCCGCGAACACCACGTCCGCCGGCTCGTCCCCCACCTGGAGGGTGTCCACCACGAGGCCCTGCGACAGCGAGACGATGCTGATGCTGTCGGACACGTGGTTGACGACCCACACCTCGTCATTGGTGCGCGCGTTGACGGACACCGGCTCCAACCCCACCGGGATCTCCGCCAGCAGCGAGGGCGTCTGCGGACTGGACAGGCTGAAGACGGACAGCCGCGAGTCGGCCGTATTGGCCACCAGCAGCTTCGTCCCGTCCGGCGTCAGCCGCGCCGGGTGGACCTGCGGACTCTCGAAATGCTCATAGGCGGTCTGGGCCACGGCACGGCCGGCCCCGCTCAACACCAGCAGCGCTGACAGCAGCAGCGATGCCGCATTGCTTCGATGCATGGCTCAACCCTCAGGGTGGAAAGGTCAAGCCAGCTTAAACAGAAATTCCCCCGAAATTTCAAAACCCGAGAAAAACCGGGACATCAAGTATTTCAGCTCAAACCATCTCGGGGGACCAGGCCCGCGGAAGCAGCAGCATCCGTTCCGCGGGCCCGGCGAGCCAAGGCCCGGCCTTTAGCCTACTTCGCGTCCTGGGCCGTGCGGTTCTTCATCAAGGTGGGGTCGCCGATGAAGCCGGAGAACATCAGCCGGTTGGGCGAGCACTTGCCCGCGTTGGCCACCTTGCCGGGGGTGGAGTTCTCGATGAGCGAGGAGGCCACCGCGCTGGGAGCGGCGGTGGGGTTGCGCTCCAACATGAGCGCGGCGAGCCCCGCGACATGCGGCGAGGCCATGGACGTCCCGCTGAGGGGGCGGGTGGCGGTGTCATCGGAAATCCACGCCGAGGTGATCTTCTCGCCCGGAGCGAAGACATCCACGCAGGTGCCCCAGTTGGAGAAGGAGGCGCGCTTGTCGCCATCGTTGGTGGCGCCCACGGTGATGGCGTTGGGGCTGCGGGCCGGAGAGCGCGAGCAGGCATCCTGGTTCTCGTTGCCCGCCGCGACGACGAAGGTGACCCCCGAGGCAATGGCCCTGGCCACCGCATCATCGAGCGCGTCGCTCTTGCTGCCGCCCAGGCTCATGTTGGCCACGGCGGGCAGCTGCTTGTTGTTGGCCAGCCAGTCCACGCCGGCGATCACCCCGGCGTTCGAGCCGGAGCCAGAGCAGTTGAGCACGCGCACCGCGTGGAGCTGCACGTTCTTGGCGACCCCGTAGACCTGGCCGCCGACGGTGGCGGCCACGTGCGTGCCATGACCATTGCAGTCATTGCCCTTCTGCCCATCCGGGATGGCGTCGAAGTCGCTCTGCGCGCGCCCGCCGAACTCGGCATGCGAGAGGCGGATGCCGGTGTCGATGATGTACGCGTGCACGCCCTTGCCGCTGGCGCTGTAGAGGTAGGTCTGGTCCAGGGGCAGCTCGCGCTGATCGACCCGGTCGATGCCCCAGGTGGCGTCGGGCTGGCGCTCACCGATGGCGCGCACCACGCCGTTCTCCTCCACGTACTCCACCATGGCATCGTCGGACATGGCCCGGGCCTGCTCCGGGGTCATCCGGCTGGCGAATCCGCGCAGCGCATGCTCGTACGTGAGGAAGACGTTGCCGCCGTAACGCGCCGAGAGGCTCTCCGCGGCCATGGCGGGGGCGAGGGTCTTCTCGCCCGGACGCGGTGCCTTGAGGACGATGATGTACTCGCCCTGCACCGGCTGGGCCGCGGCGATGAACTTCCCTTCGCGGGCCATGGGCGCGAGGGTCGAGGCCGTGGGGCACGGCGCCTCGGGCGGCAGCGTGGGCGGTTTGGGCAGGGTCTTGGCCGGGCACCCCAGCAGCAAGGACACAGACACAACGGACATGGCCATCCACGACACTGTACGAAGACGCATCGCTTCCCCCTGTTGCCAGTTGATGGAAGTCTACCTGTTTCAGTTTAATGGGACGTCTGACGCCCCCATTTCCTGTCCACGCCATTTTCACACCTGTTCAACACCAGACAGGTGACCAGAGCGGGATGGGTGTCTTCCATTGGCCGCTACTTCCGGGGCGGCGGCTCCACCCTTCCGGGCGTCTCCTGGGAGGGCTCGCGCTTGAAGGGGCTCCAGGACACCACCACCTCCTGGCCCGCTGCGTCATGTCCATACAGGGAGTCGATGATCTGTTTGATGCCGGGCGAAGCCTCGGAGGCGTGCACCGTCACGTAGCCGCGGAAGCCTCCGTTGCCGAGCGCCTCCTCCACCTGGAGCACCTCGCGCCAGGGCCGCATGGAGGTGTCCGCCTGCCCGTCCCAGTGAAGGGAGATGCGCTCGAGCCGCTCCCAGGTGACGGCTGTTCCTTCCGGGGCCCGGACCACCACGTCGCTGCGCCAGCCGCCCTCGGGGAGCGGGCGCCAGCGGGAGACCCGCAGGTCCACGGGAGGAGGCGTGTCCGAGGGGGGTTGCCCGCGGATGAGCGCGAACGCCGTGGCCTCCAGCGGTCCTCCCTGGTCGAGGCGGGCCTGGAGCCGCACGGTGAAGCTCTTGATCTCCTGGGCGCCGAGGCCCTGGAGGTCCGCCGCATAGGAGTGCTCGACGCGGGGCTCGGAGGTGGTGGAGCCGGCGCCATTGCCGAAGTCCCACGCGTACGCCACGACGCGCGCACGGCCCTGGTAGAGGGCCTGGAACGCGAAGCTCCCCTGCCCCTGCTGAACAACAGCGATGCGGAGGGGCTCGTTGCGCTGCGCCTCCTGCTCGGCGCAGCGGCGCACCTCGAGCTCGACCTCGCGCTCGGCCAGCACGCCGACGCGCCGCCCCCCGAGGTCCGTGCACGCCTGGAAGCGCACCCGGTACCTGCCCGCCGTCTCGGGCGCCCGCCACTGGAGCGTCGGGCCGGGATGCAACTCGGCGCCGCTCCCAGCCACGGGCCAGACCCACCGGTAGACGGCGCCCGGCTCGGGCTCTCCGCCGAGACGGGCGGACAGCCCCATCGAATCGCCCGCGCACACCCATGCACGGTCCATGTCGATCCCCTCGACCACGACACTGGACGTCAGCGACACCCGCTCCTCGTTGAGGGCCACGGAGAGCGCCTCCCCGGTGGCCGCCAGCGAGGCGGACACGGGTAGCGCGGGTGGAGGCGGCGAAGGCGAGGAAGGCGCTGGCGGCCGCACCTCGGACACCGGAAGAGCGCGCTGGGGGATGGGGGCAGGCCGGGGCGCGTCTTCGACAGCAGGCCGGGGCCACCGCGTGACGGCGAGCGCGAGCAGCAGCGCCGTGGCCGCAAGTCCCACGGCGACGCGAGCACGCGTCCTGGTGCCAGGACGCTCGGGGGTTCCGGGAGGCACGGGGGCGTTGAGCACGGAGGGCTAGAACCCGAAGTCGTTCAGGTGACGGCGGTAGCCCTGCGAGTTGGGCCGGTACCACTGATCATCCCAGCCCGTGAACTCCACATCATCGAGCAGCCGCTCGGTCTTGCCGTTGAGGGTGACGGAGTTGATGAGCTGCACCGCCGTGGAGCCCACGTTCCGGGAGACGAGCCGGTTGGAGGTAGCGGTATCGAGATACTGATAGGTGGTGCGGCTGCAGTAGTCCTGGGCGAAGCAACCACTGTCACAGGTGCTGAGGTTGTTGTAGGTGGCGTGTTTGTCTTCAGCGACGTAGAGCGTGGGCCAGCCGCGAGAGGAATTGCGGGAGTCGATGGCCGTGTCGTATTCGAGCTGCCCGTACGAGTACCAAGCGGACGAGTCACAGCTGCTCTTGCGATGGGCGGACAGGTAGGCCCAGTCGAGGTACCAACGGCCGCCGGAGTAATGGACCTCGAGGATCTGAAACTCGGGATCTCCATCGTGGCCGGTGGTGACGCCGGAGTCCTCGAAGAAGGTGTCCATGTAGAAGACCTGGAGGGTGCGGGTGGAGAAGCTGGTGCTCTTCACCGCGAAGTAGGGACGCCGGGCAAAGCCGCTCTCGCCGCTGTCGAACCAGAAGAGGGGCATGAACCAGAAGGCGACCTGGTACTCACAGTCGTCGTTGAGCCCATCGCGATCGGCATCCGTGCCGGTGCCCCAGCAGTTGTCGCCATAGGGGATGGTGCCGAGCCCGTCGGCGCGGGCCGTCCCCTGCATGGCGAGCAACAACCCCAACGACACGACTGCGATTCTGGCGAAGCGGTTCATTCGAGCCTTCCGGGGAAATGGGGGAGACGCATGGTATACGCCCCGGGCCATGACCCCCAAGCTGCGGCACCACTTCGAGCATGAACTGAGACAGTCCCGGGAGGCCGAGATCCGTGGAGACCTGACCTCCGCCTGGATGAGCCTCGAGCGCGCGCACATCCTGAGCCAGGCCCATGCCGGGCCGCACATCCGGGTGCACTGCGCGATGTTCACCTTCGCCTGGCGCACGAGGAACCCGCGGGAGCTCCTGGGTCAGATTCCCCGGGTGCTGCTCGCAGGGCCCGGCTCCCTGCTCGGCCGTGCGCCCCTGGGAAACACGGGCGGCGCCAACGTGGGCATCTTCACCCCCATGCCCATCCCCGAGGATCTCCAGGCCCTGCTGCGCGACGCCCAGCCCTGACGCGCCGCGCAAGCCTCACCCCTGGCGCAGCACGAGCAGCCGCAGCTCGGTCATGTCCTCGATGGCGTACTTCACGCCCTCGCGCCCCAGCCCCGAGCCCTTCACGCCGCCGTAGGGCATCGTGTCGACGCGGAAGCTCGGCACGTCGCCCACGACGACGCCCCCCACCTCCAGCTCGTCCCACGCCCGCATCGCCCGCGACAGGTCGTTGGTGAAGACCCCCGCCTGCAGCCCGTAGCGCCCGGCGTTCACCTCGCGCAGCGCGTCCTCGAAGGAGCGGAAGGGCTGGAGCAGCACCACCGGCCCGAACGCCTCCTCCGCGCACAGCGGCTCGTCGGCGGGCACGCCCTCCAGCACGGTGGCCTCGAGCAGGGCACCGCGCCGCCCTCCCCCGGCCAGCACGCGCGCCCCACGCCCCACCGCGCGTTCGATCCAGCCCTCCAGCCGCCGCGCGGCGGCCTCGTCGATCATGGGGCCGAGCGTGGTGGCCTCGTCCCGGGGGTCCCCCGCGCGCAGGGCCCGGGCCCGCGCGACGAGCCGCTCGCGCACCGCTCCGTACAGCTCCTCGTGCACGAGCACGCGCTGCACCGAGATGCAGCTCTGCCCCGCCTGGAAGAAGGCGCCGTGGGCCACGCGGTCGGCGACGAAGTCCAGCCGCTCGCCCTGGTCGCGGTCCACCACGCAGGCCGCGTTGCCGCCGAGCTCCAGAACGACCTTCTTGCGTCCGGCGCGCGCCTTGAGCTCCCAGCCCACCTTCTCCGAGCCGGTGAACGAGAGCAGCTTGAGCCGGTCGTCCTCGATGAACGGCCCGATGTCCTCGAGGCGCGTGGTGAGGACGGAGAAGGCGCCCTCGGGGAGGTCCGTCTCGGCGAGCACCTCGGCCATGATGGCCGCGCTCACGGGCGTGCGGTCCGAGGGCTTGAGCACGAACGGGCAGCCCGCGGCGATGGCGGGCGCCACCTTGTGCGCCACCAGGTTGAGCGGGAAGTTGAACGGCGTGATGAACGAGCACGGGCCCACGGGCACGCGCTGGGTGAAGCCGCGGTACCCGTCCGCGCGCCGCGACACCTCCAGGTTCAGCACCTCGCCCCCTCCGCGAACGGCCTCCTCGGCCGCCGCCTTGAAGGTGTCGATCAACCGGGAGACCTCGCCCCGTGCGTCGCGGAGGGGCTTGCCCGCCTCGATGCAGAGGGCGAGCGCGAGCTCCTCGGCCCGCTCGCGGAAGCGGCGCACGCAGTGCTCGAGCACCTCCTGCCGAGCGTACGGAGCCAGCCGCCGCATGGGGCCCGCCGCGCGCACCGCGGCGGCAATGGCCTCCTCCACGGCGCTCGCATCCGCGATCGCGACACGCGTCACGACCTCGCCTGAGTACTTGTTGGTCACGGCCAGGTCCGCGTTGGGCTGCCGCGGACGGTTGGCCAGGTAATACGGGTAGCGTTCAGCCAGCATGGCGTTCCTCACGTTCTCTCTCATGGCTGTGGCTCAGCGAGCGGCGCCGTCCTCGTCACCGGCTCCGAGCGCACGAGCGTTGTCCGAGTAATCAATGGGCAGGTCGATGACGTGCACGCCACCCGAGTCCAGGCAGCGTGCGAGCGTGGAGCCGAACTCCGAGGCGCTCGACGGGCGGTGTCCACGCGCGCCGTACGCCTCCGCGTAGCGGACGAAGTCCGGGTTGCCCAGCTCCATCCCGAAGTCCGGGAGCCCCATCTCGCCCTGCTTCCAGCGAATCATCCCGTAGCCGTCGTCGCGCACCACGACCACGGTCAGGTCCAGCTTCAGGCGCACCGCCGTCTCGAGCTCCTGCGAGTTCATCATGAACCCGCCATCGCCGCAGACGGCGATCACCTTGCGCCGGGGGTGGACCAGCTTCGCGGCGATGGCGGACGGGAGCCCCGCGCCCATGGTCGCGAGCGCGTTGTCGAGCAGCAGCGTGTTGGGCCGGCGGCAGCGGTAGTAGCGGGCGAACCAGAGCTTGTACATGCCGTTGTCCAGACACACGATTCCGTCGTCTGGCATCGCGCGCCGGACCTCGGCGACGAGCCGGGCGGGGTAGATGGGGAAGCGATCGTCGCTGGTTCCGTGCGTGAGTTGCGCGTCGAGCCCCGCGCGGGCACGCTCGAAGGGAGCGAAATCCCAGTGAGTGCGCGGGCCGACGCCCTCGGCGATGCGCCACACCGCGTTGGCGATGTCGCCGGTCACCTGCACCTGCGGGAAGTACACGGGGTCGACCTCGGCCAGCGAGAAGTTCAAGTGGACCACCGTGCGGCGGTTGTCACGCATGACGAACGGAGGCTTCTCGATGACGTCGTGGCCGACGTTGATGATGCAGTCCGAGGCCTCGATGGCCCGGTGGACGAAGTCCCCATCGGAGAGCGCGGCCGTGCCCATCCAGAGCGGATGCGTCTCATCCACCACGCCCTTGCCCATCTGGGTGCTGAAGAAGGGAATCCCCACGCGGTCCACGAAGACGCGGAGCATCTCCGAGGTGAGCTTGCGGTTGGCACCCGCGCCAATCATGAGCAGCGGGCGGCGGGCGGACGCGATGGTCTCGACCGCCAGGGCGATGGAGGCCTCGTCGGCTACGGGCCGGCGGAGAACGCTGGCCGTGAGGGGCGCGGCGTCCGTGGACTCACGCGCCACGTCCTCGGGCAGCTCCAGGTGCGTCGCGCCGGGACGCTCCTCCTCGGCGCGGCGGAACGCCTCGCGCACCGCCGAGGGGACATGCTCCGCGGAGACGAGCGTACGGGTGGACTTGGTGAGTGGCCGCATCATCCCCACGACGTCGACGATCTGGAAGTGGCCCTGCTTGCTGGCCTTGATGGGCTTCTGGCCGGTGAGCATCACCATGGGCATGGCGCCGAGCTGGGCGTACGCCGCGGCCGTGACGAGGTTGGTCGCGCCAGGCCCGAGCGTCGCGAGGCACACGCCCGCGCGCCCGGTGAGCCTGCCCCACGTGGCGGCCATGAAGCCCGCGGCCTGCTCGTGACGCGTGACGACGAGGCGCATGCCCGAGGCACGCATGGACTCGAGCAGGTCCAGGTTCTCCTCACCGGGAAGTCCGAAGACGCAGCGCACACCCTCCGCTTCGAGTGCTTTGACGAACAGGTCTGATGCCTTCATGGGCTCTCTCCTCTGGGACACGGAAAGAATTAAGCCCGGCGGGTCGATTCGTACATTCGTTTATTCCCATGGAGCCGATAGGCAATGCCTATGATGGTGGAATGGAGCTCCGCCACCTCCGCTACTTCTCCGCTGTCGCCGAGACCCTGCACTTCGGACGCGCCGCGCGGCGCATCCACGTCTCGCAGCCGACGCTGTCGCAGCAGATCCGCCAGCTCGAGGAGGAGCTCGGCTCGCCGCTCTTCGAACGCGCGCGCAGCGGCGTGCGGCTGACGCAGGCGGGGGAGCTGTTCCGCACGTACGCTTCGCGAGCACTGGAGGACGTGGACGCCGGCCGGGTGGCGGTGAGCGCGCTGCGCGGACTGACGACGGGTGCGCTGAGAGTGGGCTACCCGCCCAGCATGCGAGGAGTCGTGGTCCCCGCGCTGGCCGCCGTGCTGCGCAGGCATCCAGGCCTGGCACTGAGCGCCGAGGAGGCAGTCGTGCGGCGGTTGGAGCGGCGGCTCTCGGACGGCAAGCTGGACGTGGGGCTGGGGTATACGCCCGCACGCTCACCGGACCTCGACGCGGAACCTGTGTTCGACAGCAGGCTCGCGCTCTTCGTCGCGAAGGGGCACCCGTTGGCGGGAGCGGAGTCCGTGGCACTGCGGCAGCTCAAGGACGAGCCATTCGCGCTGCTCTCGCGTGGGCTGCGCGTGCGCGGGCGCGTGGACGCCTGGTTCGAGGCCATGCGCTTCACACCGCACATCGCGCTCGAATCGAACGCGGTGGCCACCGTGCTGGCGATCGTGCGCGCGGGCCTCGCCGTCACCGTGCTCCCCGAGCCGCGACTGGCGGACGCCGAGCGGCTGGTGGTGAAGCGGCTCTCCCCTGCCCCCCGCTCGGAGCTCGCGGCGCTGCTGTGGCGCAAGGGCGCGCCCCGCACGCCCGCCGCGGAGCTGTTCGCGGCGGAGGTGCGCGAGCGGGCGAAGGAGGTCGGGGCCTGAGCGCGCTCAGCCGCCCTTCGGGAAGTTGCGGCAGGCCTCGTCGTAGTCCCGCCACCAGCCCTCCAGGGCCTTGAGGTCGGTGGGCCGGGGCTCGTCTCCCGCGCCCGCCATGTCCAGGTAGGCGTGCAACAGCGGGCGGAAGTACGGGTGCGCGCACCGCTCGATGATGTCCACCGCGCGCCGCTTGGGCGAGCGGATGTCCATGTTGAGCGCGTACCCGTACTCGGTGACGACGCACTTGATGTCGTGCTCGGTGTGGTCGATGTGCCGCACGTACGGCATCACGCAGCTCACGATGCGCCCGTCCTTCAGCGGCCGGGTGGACGGCGTGTGCACGATGCTCAGGTAGGCGTTGCGGAAGAAGTCCCCCGAGCCGCCCAACCCGTTGACGATGCGCGAGCCATCGATGTGCGTGGAGTTGACGTGCCCGTAGATGTCCACCTCGATGGGGGTGTTCATCGCGATGATGAACAGCCGAGAGATGATCTCCGGGTTGTTGGACAGCCACATGGGCCGCAACACCAGCTTGTCCCGGCAGCGCTCGAACAGCTCCATGAAGCGCTTGCGCCCCTCGGCCGAGAAGGACACCGCGGTGGCCGAGGCGTTCTCGAACTTCGCGTCGTCCTCCACGTAGCGCAGCATTCCGTCCTGGAAGACCTCGGTCCAGAAGCGGATCTTCTGGAAGGGGGACGTGTAGAGCTCGCCGATGATGGCGTTGGCCACGTTGCCCACGCCGGACTGGATGGGAGGCAGCCGCTTGCCCCAGTCGAACTGCTGGCGGCACTGCATGAGGAAGTCGATGACGTTCTGCGCGATGCGGCGGTCCGTCTCGCTCACGGCCTTGAAGGCCACCGGGTGGTCGGGCGTGCGGGACTCGACGACGGCCACCACCTTGCTGCGGTCGAACTCGACGTAGGGGGTGCCGATGCGGTCGCGCACGTTCACCACCGGCAGCGGCCAGCCCACCTTGGGGTGCACGGCGGGCAGCACGATGTCGTGGAAGCCGGTGTAGTCCGGCGCCGCGGTGTTCACCTCGAGGATGACCTTGCGCGCCCGGGCGAGTGCCTCGGCGGAGATGCCCACCGAGGAGGAGAGGACGACGCTGCCGTCCTCGCGGATGCGCGACACCTCGACGACGGCGACGTCGATCTGCCCGTAGAACCCGTACATCAGGTTGCGCGCGAAGGCGGACAGGTGGACGTCGGTGAAGTCCATCTCCCCCGAGTGGATGAGCTTGCGCGACACAGCCGAGGACATGTACGGCCCGCGCTTGCGGATGAAGGGGGCCATGGGCCCCTCCACGTCATCCGAGAGCGAGGCGCCGCTCAGCAGGGTGATTCGGGAGGCGGGCGCCGTCTCGGCGAAGTGCCGGGCAAGCGCCGGGAAGAAGGTCTTCGGCTCACCCGACTTGGTGAAGCCGCTGATGGCCACGGTGCAGCCATCCGTGACGTGCTTCACCGCCTCCTCGACTGGAACGACCTTGGCCAGCAGCTCGGCGTTCTCGATGCGCTCCCGCAGTGTGCTCATGGAAATCCTGGTCGAATACGGCGAAGTGCAGCCCTAATCCTGTGTTCTGTGGCGGCCCACGCAACCATGCCGCCACGTACCGGGAAACGAAAAAAGCCCCCGGGTCACCCGGACCTGGAGGATCTTCCGGATGGCCCAGGGCACGCCTGCCTCCATGTTCCACGTGCGGGCGGATCCTCAAGGGGCGGCGGCCGGGCATGCATACCTTTTGAGCCGACGGAGGGGTGCGGAGCGCCATGCCCATGTCCATGTCGCCGGGAGCGAAGGGTGCGCTGATGGGGCTCGGGGCCGCCGCGCTCTTCGGGCTCAGTGCCCCGCTGGCCAAGCTGCTCCTGCCCTCGAGCGGCCCGCTCGTCCTCGCCGCGCTCCTCTACCTGGGCGGCGGCGTGGGGCTGGCCGGCTTCGGTGCCGTGGCGCGGCTGCGCCGGGAAGGCCCGGGCCGCGAGGCCCGCCTGAAACGCCAGGACCTGCCGCTGCTGGCCGGCGTCATCCTCTGCGGCGGCATGCTCGGACCGTTCCTGATGCTGGTGGGGCTGAGTCAGCTGTCCGGGCTGGCGGCCTCCCTGCTCCTCAACCTGGAGGGACCCTTCACCATCCTCCTGGCCGTGCTCGTCTTCGGAGAGCACCTGGGGCGCCGGGCCTTGCTGGCCACCGTGTGCATCTTCGGCGGAGCGGCGGTGCTGGGCCTCCAGGCCGGGCAGCTCCGGGGCGACACCCTGGGCACCGTGGCCCTGGTGGGCGCGTGCCTGTCCTGGGCGCTGGACAACAACCTCACCCAGCGCCTCTCCCTCAAGGATCCCGTGGCCGTGGTGCGCACCAAGGCCCTTGGGGCAGGCGCCAGCATGCTCACCATCGCGCTCCTCACGGGCCAGCCGCTGCCCGCGCCGAAGGTGGTGGCCCTGGCGCTCGTGCTGGGTGCCGCCAGCTATGGCCTGTCCATCGTGCTGGACATGTACGCACTGCGGCTGCTGGGCGCCGCGCGCGAGGCCGCCTACTTCTCCACGGCCCCCTTCCTCGGCGCACTCGCCGCGCTGCCCCTGCTGGGCGAGCGCCCCTCCCCCGCGGACCTCGTGGCGGGCACGACCATGGCCCTGGGAGTCCTCCTCCTGCTGCGTGAGCGGCACAGCCACCTGCACACCCACGAGCCGCTGGAGCACGAACACCTGCACGTGCACGACGAGCACCACCAGCACGAGCACCCGGGGATGACGGACGTCACCGGGCCGCACAGCCATCCCCACCGCCACGCGCCCCTCACCCACGACCATCCCCACCTGTCCGATCTTCACCACCGGCACCGGCACGGGCCGGAGTGAGTCCCCGCCGGGCGCCGCTGTCACTGCCGAATCAGTTCACGGCCCGAACCGTCACGGAGTGATCGCACCCGGCGGCTCCGCGCGCCCGGCTGACTGGCGAGTCCAGGTTCGACGCCCTACCCCATGACGGCATGAGCGAGTCACCCTCTCACGCCGGTCATGACCTCCCCAGGATGGCGAGCCGGCTTCAGCGGAGCACCCTGAAGCTGGTGAATCTGGCCAGGACGCAGGGCCTGCAGACGGCCCTCTTGCATGCGACGAACGCCGTCGCCTGGCACGTCGTGCCGTCGCGGCGTGCCTTCGCGCGCAGCCTCGAGCATGAGCGCGTGCTCGCACAGGAGTTCGACCAGACGTATGGAGTCGAGACTGCGGGCGAATCGCCCCTGACGGCGGTCGGTGTGCCTCCCGAGAAGGCGGGGCGGGGCAATGGCCTCTACCGGGGCATCTGGTCCGGCGTCTTCCACGACGCGCTGCGCGAGACGCAGCTGCCCCTCGAGCGGTTCACCTTCGTGGACTACGGCTCGGGCAAGGGCAAGGCCCTCATGCTCGCCTCGGCGTACCCGTTCCGGCGCATCGTCGGCGTGGAGTTCGCGCCCGGCCTGCACGAGGTCGCCGTCAACAACCTGGGCGTCTTCCACAGCCCCGGGCAGCGCTGCCTGGCGCTGGAAGCGGTCTGCGCGGACGCGCTCGAGTGGGAGCCGCCGGTCGAGCCCCTGTTGTGCTTCTTCTTCAATCCCTTCGATGACCCGACGATGGAGCGAGTCGTCACCCGGGTGGCCCGCTCGTGGCGGCAGGCGCCCCGTGACATCTACCTGCTGTACGTCAACATCCGCGACGTGAGCGAGCAGGCGCACGTCTTCGAACGGCACACCGCGCTGACGCCGGTGAAGCGCGGCCGTCACTGCATGCTCATGAAAGTGACGGCGGGCCGCTGATAGGCCGCTGGGCTCATGCCCGGAAACGAAAAAAGCCCCCGAGTCACTTGGACTCGGAGGCTCAGTTCGGAGTGCCCAGGGCGGGATTCGAACCCGGCAAATCACGTCGTGTTAAGCGCTATCATGTCGAATGTCGCCAGTAAAATCAGGCGCTTACAGGACTACGGTCGTCATCGAGTCGAGTCTCGTCGAAGGAGGATGTAGCAGTGTAGTTCCCGCTCACAACCCATCTTGGGGCCCCTCGCTCCTTCTGTTGCCCTTCCAACCCGATCGACGACACGGCTCCCGGCTGAAGGGCCCCCAGTCTGCTTGTCGCGAGCCAGCAGTCGCCCGGTGCGCTCACTCCACCAAGCACCGCCCCTCAACACAGGGGAGGTCTCGGCCCGATCACCCATTCAGGGTTTGACTGCTTGCCGCGCGAACGTGGTGAGGATGCGCTGGCTCGGAAAATCCGAGAGCGAGACCAGCTTGTTCGCCAACGCTACGGGGACCAGCGCGTTGTCGTACATGCTGCATCGAAGCTCACCGATGAGCGTGAGGATTTCGTGGAGGTGCGGTAGGTCCGACGCCTTTGGCTCCGACTTGTACTCGAGCCCTGGCACCGTCGCGACGTACATCGCCCCCTCTTGCGCACGGAAGAACACCTTCTGCCCATAGTAGGTGTTCTGACCGTAGGTCGAGGACGCGTCACCGGGAACAATGTGCTTACGGATATAGCCGTCACCCACCACGAAGAAGGACCCGGGGCGCATGCGGTCTTGAATAGCGGCCGCGTGTTCGACAAAAGCCCCGCTCTTCTCTAGACCCGCCAGCCGCAGGGTAGGCCCTGTTGGGCCGCCAGGTTGGCTCAAAAGGTATTCGACGAGCTCGCGCATGGGCCGATAGAGCGGAGCCACCAACCCAAAGAACGCGAGCGGGCCATCCTTGATGATCAGAATGTTCCTCAGGAGGGCGGGCTTCATCTCCAGGATGCTGTAGATCAGGTGAACCAGGACGAGCTGCTCAAGCATCGTCATGACGTACGCGGCGATACCGGACCCACCCATCTCCTCGTCAACCCGCTCATGCAGGCGGAAGGTGTCCGTGAGGTAGACAGCCTGCCGGCACCTCGGACAATCCTTGAGGGTGGGATCCGCGTACGAAAAGGTGATCGGACTCTGCCCGCACCCATAAGGACAGTGTTCGACACGCTCCTCTAGGGAGTCGTCGGGCTGCCGCTTCCAACGCCGGAACAGGAACCACTTGAGGCTCGTGATGAGCTGCTCCGACTCGGAGCCACGCTCCTTCACGAAGAAGTCATACACCGCACGTCGGATGGTCGCCGCGAGCGAGGGCTGGGAGCCATGCCGGATGCCCTTGGTTGGCAGGACCAGCGTGTATCGCTCGATCTGCTTCAGCTTGCGCAGGTCCTCCGGGGCGATGAATCGCTTCGTGTCGAGAGCACGAAGATCATCGAGTTGGAAGAGGAGCGGTCCGAACGTAAAGAACGCAATGGACGCCGACGGGTACTCCTCCTGGACGAAGGTCTCCGTGTAGCCACCATCGATTGCGATGACGGCTGACACCTCGCTGACATCGACCTCGGAGAGGTCGGTCAGCAGTCCCGCCAGCGACTGCGGGTCCGGCGCCGACGGCAGTATGCATTGATCGATGTACGCCTGCACGTCGGGATTCTTGATGATCTCGACGTGAGCGATCTTGCTCGCTCGTTCGATGGGCTTTCGGCCCTTGGAGGAGTAGCCCATGGTGACCTCAGGACTTCACGGCGCTGAACCGGTCAATCTGAACGGGCACAATGAAGGCGTTGGAGTACGTCTTCATCCGGATGAAGCCCTTGTCCGTCGTGCGGCGCAGGCTCTCGACGAAGTCCTCGAAGTCGTAGTACTTCGAGACCTCCCGCAGCTCGTCGTTGTTGTTCAGGTGTGACACGAACCAGTTCTGCGTGTTCTTGAGCACGTTCGCAGAAATCGAGCTGACCTCCTGGGTGGCGTAGACGAGACCGAGATTCAGCTTCGCGCCTTCCTTCGCGATGCGGTTGTAGATCAGGGTCAGATCTGACTCGTTCTTCTTCGGGAAGAGGTTGTGAGCCTCCTCGAAGTACATCTGGATGAAGTTCGCGGGCTCGTTCTTGATGAAGCGAGCCATAGCCTCGCGGAAGATCGCGGCACAGAGACGGTCCGAATAGGTGCGCTGAAGGTCGGGATTGCCTTGGGAAAGGTCGATGATCACGATCTTCCCGTCGCGCAGCAACTCGACGATCTCTTCCTCATAGGACTTCTGGAGCGTCGACGTGTGCAGGTCCCGGAACGGGATCAACTTCCTGAAGCCAGCCTCCGTGGCCTGAGCACCCGGCTTCGCCTTGCGCGTCAGGAAGCGCATCAGGCTCTTGAGATCCTCATCGGCCCACTCTCGACCCTTGCTCGACTTATAGGACGCAAAGAAGGGAGCCGAGTCGTAGTTGTCCCAGACCCACGTGAACCACTGGACGGCCTCCTCCGCGGAGAGGCCCTTCGACGGGTCTCGACCCGTCGCGGCGTTGAGTTCCTTCGCGCCCTCGAACGTGATGCGGAACTTCGCGGGCAGGCTGAAACCAGCCTCGGCGAGGATCGCCTGGTAGCAGGCCTTCCGCCGCTCGTACCTGGTCTTCGCGCTGAAGTCGGTCGGGTCCGCCGGCTCCCAGTTCACGTTCATGAACGCCTGGGTGTAGATGGCCTTGTCGTCCTGGAGGCCCGAGCTGATCATCTCGAAGCCCTGCACGACTTCCTTGAAGAAGTTGAGCTTCATGACCTTGAAGCCCGTCTTCTCAAGAATGCTGTAGCGCGTCACATCATTGCCGTAGAGCTGGTAGAGCGCGGTGCCCTGGTCCTGCTGGTTGTCGTTCGCGTACTCGCCGTTCACATCGAAGATGATCTGCCCGATGGGGGGGACAGGCTTGCCACTGAGCTTCGCCTTGGATGGCGCCAGCTCCGCCGTGGCCTTGATGATCATCTTGACCGTGTTCGACTTACCCGTGCGGGTCATACCGAACAGCGCAGTGCGCTTGCCGAGGTAATCGAACGCGGACACGTAGACAGGGACGGAGTCGTTCATCGGGTGGCGGCGGCTTGAGGCATAGCGGACCTCTCCAATGCGCTGATCGCCTGACCCACCGGGGATGAGCTCCCCGTCACGGAAGTTCACGATGTACTCCAGCACCTTTCCGGACGGCCGGTACACCGAGTAGTTGTTCGGACCGTAGAAGTTGTCCACGTCGGCACCGAACTGCGTCCGACCCTTTTCGTCGAGGTAGAAGGACCCGAGGACGCGGCACTCCAGACCCGAGAACTGGAACTCGTAGCGCGTGTAGTTGTCGAGCTTGCTCGCCGACGTATCGGTGCTGGCGTTCTCCTTGTAGTGGTCGACCATCGCCGCGACGACATCCGAGTCGGACGGCAAGGTCGTCGGTCCGAGGACACGAAGAAGAACGATCTCGGGCCGATCGCCCGCGTTGTCGTACACAGCCACGAGGAACGTCCCGGCCGCGATTCCGCCGACCGTCTCCTTCCAGTGGTCGTTAGACAGGATCTTCATCTTCGAGAAATCGAAGTAGAAGGGCCGACCTACGAACGCCTCGGGAACCACGGCCTCCTTGAAGAGGTCGACCGAGGCCATGCTTCGGAGCTTGTTGGTGATGGACATCGAAGTTCCTCGTCGAACGAGCAAGCCAACGTCCTAAAAGGGTACTCCCGAGCGGCTTGGCCGGGAAAATGAAAAGCCCCCGAGTCTCAAGGACTTGGAGGCTTTTTTCGGAGTGTGCCTGCCCCGGTTTTGTGGACGCACCTGACAAGTCGGCTACATACGAGGTAGTGTCCATGGAGCGAAGGAAGAGGCGGAGTTTCACCCCGGAGTACAGGGCCGAGGCGGTCCGACTGGTGCGCGATGGCAGCAAGAGCCTGCCCCAAGTCGCCAAGGTGACTCTACCTCTCTGGCACGGAGCCACTGAGGGTTAACTGGCGAGTACTTCCCTGCTCTCCATCGACGCCGCGAACGGGCACAAGGTCGGTGCGCAGCCCGAGCACGGCGTCGGGCGCACAGCGCAGACGTCCCCTTGGGCCACGCGGTTCGACTTCGAGCAGAACGCGTAGAGCGCCTGCTGGACGAGCCTCGGCGAGTAGCGCGGCAGGTCGGGCCGGAACTCACGAAGGTCGAGCGTCGATGCCTGATGGCGCACCCACCGTTCGCGGGCGTCGTAGGTGCGGGGCGCGGCTGGCTCGCGAAGCGCGTCCACGGCGCGCGCGACGTTCGTGTCGACCACGACCAGTTCGTTGCCGTCGACGGCCGGAAACCACGGCGTGAGGCCCGGGGCGAGCGCCGGCGTGGAGAGGGCGCTCACGAACATCGTGGCGAGCTTGCGCCCGATCCGGTGGACGCCAGCGAAATGCTCGACGAGGAGCGCGGCCCGCTTGGTGGGCAACAACTCCTCCTGGTACACGCGCTCGAGCAGCGCGCTCATCCCGCCGCTCTTCCAGAGCCGGAGCCAGGCCGAGGTCGGCAGCTTGCCCATGTCGCCCATACGGTTGAAGACGACTGTGGCGTCCTTCACGTGGCAGGCGGCGCCGGGGCACCGCCCGCAGTCGACGGTCTCGCCTGTCTTCGTGACGTCGCAGCCCTCCTCAAACGACTCGACGGAACCGAGCGCGGGGCAGCGGTGGCGCGTGATGGCCCGCTTCACGAAGGCCATGTCCGCGACGACACGCATCGACGCGCGCGGCAGCGACCGCTGCTGGCACATGATCACGACGTCGCGCAGCGCCTGGTACATCGACAGCGTGACGAAGAGGCGGAAGATAGCGGCGTCGGTGCCGGCCGCGAGCTCGGCGGGCGCGACAGCGAAAGCGCCGATGCGGGCGGGGTCACAGTAGAACGGCTGGGCCGGCAACCCGGATCCCTGCACAAGCCACTGGACCGCCCGACGAACCTCGCGTTGCGCCTGAGCCACCCGTCCTGCCACGGTCAGTCCATGAGCTCTGCGGGCCCCACCGCATCGGAGCGAACTCTCGCTACGACCATGCGCAGCCCCTCGTTGACCAAATGCTCCATCAACCGTACGGGCGTCTGGCAGGTCGGGTACAGCGCTGCGAGCAGCGCCCGGATTTCGCCCGTCTTGTCGAAGTTGCCGGCGGCCCATCGCGTCTCGGTGCCCGACGTCGCGCCCTCCGGCACCTTGGCGCGAATCGCGTACGCCATGCAGAAGCGAGCGATGTCCTGGCCCTCAAGGAACCAGCCACGCTCCTCGAGTTCGGCCAGCACAGCTTGATTCTCTGCGGTCAGCCCAATGCTTTCGCGGTCTCGTTCCATCGCGTTCTCCTACTTGACCTCGCGCACGTTCGTTCGTCGAGCCGACACGCGGTTCAGTTCGTACTCACGAACAAGTTGGCTACCGAGGAGATCGCGCATTCGGGCTCTGCCCACCTCTGCCTCGTAGACGAGCAACACGACCTGCTCCGCCATCTTCGGCAGCGTCTCGATGACGTTTGCCGTGTGGTTCTCGTCGAGACGGCCAAACGGCGAGTCCATGACGATGGGACCGCGAAGCGGCGCATTTCGCTGGAGCGCCCCCATCAGCGCGAGCGCCACGACGTGCTCTGCGCCCGCCGAGCGCGCCTCCTCAGCGCGACTATCCCGGTGCCGAATCGTGAGACCATAGCCCTCGTTAATCGTGAGCCCCGCGAAGTCCTGCTTCTCCGTCGTCATGGACAGGAAGAGCTCTGACGCCGTGGCCTCCACGCGCCCGCGCAGGTCCGACTTGTAGCGCTCGACCGCAGCCCCGAACACCTCCGAGGCGTCGCGCAGAATCTTCGCCCGAAGCTGCCCCGCTCGAAGATCTGACGTGCCAGCCGCTTCCAGCTTCTTCTTCAAGCGCTGGATGTTCTGGTCCTTCTCGTCGGCTTTCTTCGATTCCTCATCGATCGCCCGCTTCACCACAGAGATCTTCTCGATGACCTCCGCGTACGAGGTCTTCGAGCGTCGAAGGGTCTCAGGCTCTGAATCCGAGAGTGCCGCCGTGAGGTCGGAGATCCGATCACGCAGCGTGACCTGCTCCAGTCGGAGTTCTTCGAGTCGCTTCCACAACTGCCGCACTTCCCCGGCGTTGTCGGCCTCGTTGAACTTGTTGAGATCCGCAAGACGCGACATCGCAGCCGAGACCCCTCCGGGCGGCACCGCCGCCGCCGACTGGGCGGGCAGCGTCGAGCGCAGTTTGTCCGCGAGCCCAGGAGGCACGTCCTGCTCGCACGTACCGCAGTGACCGCTTTCGATCGCCTTCGCCCGAAGCGACAGGATGACGGCGTCGAACTCCTTCTGCGCCTCGGCCTGCGCGGCGGTACGTGCAGCCCTCACCGGATCGCGCAGGAGCGACCGCCACCCATCTCCCATCGCCCTCTGCAGGTCGCCGCGCATCGACTTCTCCTCCTTGCCAGCTTCGTCCAGCCGCGCGTTCGCCTCGTCCCGCTCTTGCAGGATGCTCGCGTACTTCTGCATGGACTGAAGGACCTGCTCGACCTCCAGCTTCTGTGCGTTCAGATCGTTGAGTTCCTGCTGCTTGCGAGCCAGTTCCTTCTGGTGAGCTTCCTTCTGCTCGGTCGCCTGCTGGAGCGCCGTACCCAGTGCCTGCGTCTCCTGGCGCTTGGACGCCTCCTTCGCAGCGGCTTTGTCGGCATCCTCGGAGAGCTGGGTGAGATGGGCCCGCCCACGCTTCAGAATCGGCACACCGAGGATGCGCTCGATGGCCTCAGAGATCCGGTGCCCCGCCTCGCTCTCGTTGATAAGGAGTTCCTCGTACTCCTGAAGCAGCTCGCCATCGAACAGGAAAAAGCGAGAGACCTCCCTGGGAAAGACCTGCTGCAGGGCCTTCTCGCGCTCTTGGGGGCCCAGCGTCGCATTCCCCTTCCGAAGGAGAACTTCAAGCGAATAGTCCTCGTCGCTGGCAGGCACTTTGACGCGAGGAATACACTCGCGAACCAGTTCATACTCCGCACCGTCGTAGTCGAACGTCAGAGCCACGTTGAAGCCGTACTGGCCGTCGCTGGCGAGCTCGCGGTTCGAAATCGTGTGAAGGCGTCGGGGCCGTGACCCTCGACCGACCACGGTCCCAAAGAAGGCGTACCGGATCGCGTTCAAGAGCGAGGTCTTGCCGCGCATGTTCTCACCGTAGATGACCGTCACCCCGGGTCCGTTGGGGAACTCGATCACCTGCTGGTCAGCGAACGGACCGAAGCCCTGCACCTCAAGCCGCTTCAGCCGCAGCATCAGATCGCCCCCATGGCCACGAGCACGGCCTTCAGGGCGGCCTGAATGGCGCGTAGCGCCTCGGCATCGTCCTCGGGGTTCTGCTCTTCGGCCCGAACAACGGCTTCGACGAAGCTCGCATCGAGATCGGCGTGGAGTTCCTTGCGAAGCTGCTCCACGGTGTTGGTGAGATCCTTAAGGTCAGTCGTCCGCATCTTCGATCCCGTTCGTCGAGAGGCTACGCCAGTCGATGTTCATCGCGATGGCAATCTGCTGAAGGTCGGCGGCAGAGGACGGATTGTCGGCGTGTTGGGCGAACTCCACGGCTCGCGCGAGCTCGCCCGCCGTAATCGGGTCCGCCGCTCGCTCTCCGTCCGTAGCTTGCACCTTCGGCGGCAGAACGATGGCGTCGTGAACGTACGCGAGTGCTTTCTTCGGCGCGATCCGAAGCACGCGTCCGCGACGCTGAATGAATTCGCGCGGGTTCTTTGACGAGGCGAGGATGAGGGCGTGGGTGACCGAAGGAACGTCGACGCCTTCGTCCAGGCACTTGATGGCGACGAGAACCCCACCACGTCGGTCGAGCCACCGCAGCGTCTCCGCTCGGTCGCCATCCATCTGCGAGTGAAACGGCATGTTCTGGATGCCGCACGCCGCGAGTGCCTGACACACTGCGTTCAGCTGTCCAAGATCCTCGCAGTAGATGATCCACCTCTGTCCGCGCTGGTGCTCCGAGGCGAGCACGTTAACGGCCAATGGCACCTTGGCAGCCGCGTGCTTCACCACCCGTGCGCGCTTGATATACAGCCTTTGCAGCCTGTCCTCGAGCCCGGCGGTGGAGTCGCCACCAGCCATGCAGCCCCGAAGCTGACCGATCTCCTTCGTCAACGAGCGCCACTCGCCCGCCTCGTCGTCAGCGAGTACGACCGTGTGCGGGCGATAGAAGTAGCGAGTCAGGACCCCGTCCCGAACGGCATCGGCCAAGGTGTAGCGAGGCTCCAGCACGCCACGAAAGAAGGACAGGAGGGCGGCCGTGCCCACCGCATCTCCCGCTCGCTCGGGCGTCGCGCTGAGCCCGAGCCGCGCACCGAAGAGCCGCTCATCGAGAAGTTGGCGGTGATGCGGTGATCCCAGGCGATGAACTTCATCGGCGACGAGCATCAGGTGCTCGCCTCCCGAAAGCCGCTGCCTGAAGTCGTCCGACGCTGCCGTCTGAACCGTGGCAAGCACGAGCCTCGGCGAGGTGCCTGCCGACGTCCACAGCTTGAGGCTCTCTCTCCAACTCGTGTAGCCAGAGCCGGCGCGGAGGATCTTTACGGAGAGGTCCGCAAGCGTCTCCTCAAGTTCCCTGAACCACTGGCCGAACAGCACCTGATCAGGGACGACGACGACCACGACGTCCTGCCGGTCCGCGATGGCTTCACGAATCGCGGTGATGGCGGTGAACGTCTTACCGCTTCCGGTGGCGAAAGCGAGGATGCCTCGTCGCCCGTTCGCGGCCCACGAAGCGAGGCCTGCCGCTTGGTGTGGTCGGAGGGACCTACCGCGCGCATCGACCGGCGCCGCTGCCTCCTGGGGCTTATTGAGTAGTTTGGTGAGGGCCGAGTCCCAATCGGGATCAGCTGCTCGCTCAAGTTCCTCGCGTGCGACCGCAGGAAAGGGGCGCACGCTCAACGTCGGGTACCTGTTGTTCCAAAGGTCGAGAAAGTACGATTCCTCTGTGCGCGCGCGCTCAAGGTCGCGCGCACCGAGCCAGCTCGCCGCGACGTCGATGGACTCGAGATTCCCGTCGGCAGCGAGACCGGTCCATGTCTCGTTCATCGACCCCTTGAAAATGACGATGTTTCGAGACTCATCCCGGAAGATGCCGAGCTTGTCGTGGAAGATGCGGCCGCGGGCAGCACGAGTGTCGCTCTCGCGCATGATCGCGATCTGCAGCTCGATGGTCCCACGCGCGACGAGTGCCGCGAGAATGCGAGCGGGCTCGCGCAGCACATCGTCTCGAAGGATGCTGCGTACCTCTTCCACAAGCCGAGCTGCGAGGATCTCGTCGGCTCTGGCCGAGTAACCCATCTCAAGCGCATCGATGTCTTCGCTTGCGAGGACCTGCGAACAGAGCACCCGGAGCTTGCCGCCACGGTGAACGAAGTCGCGCAGCGCGGGCCACGCAACGATGAACGCGGTGCTTCGGAAGTAGCCTACCGCACGGTCGTACTCTACCGCGCGTTGCATGCACGGCAGGTAGAAGGACTTCGCGATGTCGTCGCGGCCCTTGTGATACGAGGTCTGAAGCGTCAGGTCAGAGAGAATTGCCATTGACTCCCTCCCTGACGCTGCCAGTCCAGGCCACGCGCTCGTCGATGGCCTTCTTGAGGTTCGACGACTGGCAGGCGATCACCATCTCCGGGCTCTTGCTCGGTAGCAGGCGGACTTGCTCAGCCCATCCAAGCGCTGCTGCGGTGTGGACCGTGGTGTCCCGAACCTGAATATTGGTGCCATTGGTGAAGCGTGGATGCAAGCTGGCATCCCATAGGACGAACACGTCGAGGTCGGGCCGATAGGCCACCACGAGCGCGAAGCGATCGTCGGAGTGGTCGAATGAGTCGTACCGCCCAACCGGCTGCCCCGGCAGACGAAGCGAGGCCTTGTATTCGTTCGGACGCACCGTTCCGACACCGCCGATGAGCGAGTACATGTAGATGCGCAGGCGGGGCGGCAGCGGAAGCGCGAGGTCAACGCACAGAGGCTTGCCCGAGAGAGCCGAATGCCAGCGAACTACTGACTCAAGTGGCCGCAGGAAGGCTCGGTGAAGCTCATCGGTGCGTAGCGCGCTCATGGAGCATGTCGATCAGCGTGAGGCAGATGGATGGGATTCTCGGACTGCCAGATGACTTCCTGGGAGCGGCGGTCTCCTCGCGTGGTCTTCACGGCGGCGAGCTTCTTGAACGGGAGCCACCCTGCGCCTTCGTTCTCGCAGACGATCACCTGGCCCGGACGCGACCTGCACCATGCGGCCAGCGCCTTGTAGTCGATCTGGTCCGAACCGAACCGGTAGTGCCGGCCAGCCGCCTCGTACGGCGGGTCGATGAACCAAGTCGCTCCCTCCGGCGGCGTGGGACAGTCGACGTAACTGCAGGGCAGCAACTGCCAGTGCCGGATAGACTCGACCTGAGTGGCGATCGTTTGGCGGACCCTCTCACCCCAGAAGGATCCCGGACGTATACCGTCACGCATCCACTTCGACGGGCTCTTGCGAGGACTCGCGGTGCCCCGGTTGAGCCAGAGCCCAACCAGCCACCGGGCCTCCTGGCAAATGTCGAGATCATCGACGGTACCGTCGGGCTTGAGGTCAGGGATGTCGAGGATCTCCTTCGGCTTCACCTTGAGCAGGTACTTCCACACCCCCGACAACACAGGATCGATCTCGCAGAGGATGACCTTCTTGCTGGCGTAGCGGAGCGAGTAGCCCGCAGAGCCTGCGAACGGCTCGACGATCGTGTCGTGCTTCGGCGCGGGATAGTGTTTGAGGCTGTCGCGCCACTTCCCGCCGTAGTAGCCGAAGAAGGGCCGAAGCTGCGGAAGTGGGGTCTCGGTGATGGCGGGCAGGAGCAGGCTGTGCCCGTTCGCCTTGCCTTTGATCGGCTTACCGTTCGTCTTCGCCCCAACGCCGTGTCCATTGAGACCAGGTCGGGAACTCATGGCTTCTTGACTGCCTCATCTTTAGGCGGCTCGGCAGCGCCACCGGCCTCGACCCAGCTATCAATCTCGGACAGCCGGAACTTCCAAAGGCGGCCGATCTTATGCGCGGGCAGGCCTCGGGACTCGATCCATCTGTAGACGGAGTCCTTCGCGACGCCGAGGTGCTTCGCGACCTCCTCGACCGCGACCCAAGGTTCACTGCTCATGTTCGTCGCTCCACCGGGTGCTGCTGCTCACGCGCGGCGCGCATGGTAGCGGAATCGGCTGGTGCCGACAATAGTCGTTGGAAGTCGAGAAGAGTCGTCTCCACGCCACCCGCTGCTCACCCCACGTCCCAGCGTGGGCCACGGCCCGGAGCGTCCGCTCGGCCATCGGCTCGGCGCCGTCGATGGCTTCGAGTTCGACGACGCGGGCTTGGAGGTCGGGCGCGAGCAGGAGCAGGTCGAGCAACTGGGGCACCTTCGCGCGCGCTCGAACGATTGACCGGCGCCCCGACCCCGTCACAGGCCTTGAGGTAACGACGATGGTGCGCTCCTCGGGCCGCTCCCGCGAGAGCACCACGTCGCATACCCGGTAGCGCTCCCGTTTCATCTCGTCACGTCGATGCAGTCGCCCCGCAGTGGCGCATTCTTTTGAGGCTCCGTCCCTCTCCGTAGTCCAGGCTAGCTAAGGGGGGCACCTCGATGGGCCGCCGGGTGCGCCCGCGCCAATGTACATGCGGGCATCGTCCACCATTTCAGCGGGAGACAGGGCGCTCCTTCTAGGCGTAGTAGCCCGAGCGGGACACGCCCAGCTGCAGGCACATGAAGTCCACTGGGAAATGGGCCTTCTGCGCCTGGAAGCACTCGAACTTCACCTCGAGGCCTCCTTCGCGAAGAAGGCCGCCGCTTTTTTAGGAAGTCGCGCTCCATCTCCAGATGACGCACCTCCTTGCGCAGCCGCACCAACTCCTCCCGCTCGGCCTTGGAGAGCGCACCTGCCGACTCCTTGCTCTTGCCCCCGTCGGCCTCGCGCACCCAGTTGCGCAGGGCCGACTCGGTCAGGTCCAGGTCCTTAGCGACCTGGGGCAGGATCAAGGGGGACCTCCCCCCGAAAGTGGACAAGAACCCGGAGTGGCGCTCCACAGCGGTCTTCACCCGCGAGGAGGTGGAGGCGCTGCTCTCGGATGCTCGCCTTCCGGAGGACCGGTGCATCCTCTACGCACTCCTTTTCCTCACCGGCATGCGCATCGGCGAGGCGGTAGCCCTGAGGTGGAACGCCTGGGACCCCTCGGCCCGGCCGCTGGGACGCCTTTGGGTGTCCAGGGCCTTCCACCGCAATCAGCGGCGGGAGAAGAGCGTGAAGACGGAGCGCCTCCGCGAAGTTCCGGTCCACCCCGTACTCGCCTGCGTCCTCGCGGCGTGGCACCATGAAGGATGGGAGCGCAAGCAGGGGCGAGCACCCACGGCTGCCGACCTCGTCGTGCCCTCCCGGCGTGGAGAGCACCGGCGTGACCCTGTCGTCCACGCGCAGCTCCTGGAGGACCTCGAGTTGCTCGGCCTGCGAGGCCGGCGGGTCCACGACACCCGTCGCACCTTCATCAGCCTGGCACTGGCGGACGGGGCGGACCGGGACAAGCTCGCCTGGGTCACGCACGGGCCGAAGGGCGACATCGTGGGCCTCTACACGACGCTCCCCTGGGAGTCCCTCTGCACGGAAGTGGCGAAGCTGAAGGCGGAGCTCCGGCCTCCGTCGACGCCGCCGGCCGGAGGCGCGCCGCCCTCGGACGAGGCCCCGTAGCTACAGTCGAGCTACAGTCCGGAGCGGAAAAGAAAAAAGCCCCCGAGTCACTTGGACTCGGAGGCTCATTTCGGAGTGCCCAGGGCGGGATTCGAACCCGCACACCTTTCGGCGCCACCCCCTCAAGATGGTGTGTCTACCAGTTCCACCACCTGGGCATTTCCGGCGCGGTCTCGACTCAGTGAGTCGCCCCGGAAACAACGCGGCCTCTAGTACCACGAACCGCGCTGTCTGCAACAACGATTTTTAACCACCCCCGCCACCCGCTTTCTTCCGCTGGGTGGCCGCCCGCCTACTGCCCGGGCGCGGGAGCCGGAGCCTCACGCGGCTGCTCCACGCTGCCCGGAGCGGCCGGAGCCTGCTGCGCGGGAGCGGCAGGCGCACCCGAACCCGGCGCCGGAGGAGCCGCCTCCTGCGGATTGGCCGCGGGAATCTGGCCGGCCGGAGGAGCCTCAGCGCCCGGCTGGGCCGCGGGCGCGGGAGCCGGCTGCGTCGCCGCCGGCTTGTTGGCCAGCGAGCCCGCCACCGACGTGCGCATGCCCACGAAGGACAGGCCCAGCGACGTCAGGAAGAACATGGCCGCGCAGACGCCCGTGACCTTCGTGAGGAAGGTCGTCGCACCGCGCCCACCGAAGGCGCTCGTCGCCGCGCCGCCACCCAGGGCCGAACCCATGCCGGCGTCCTTCCCGGGCTGCAACAGGATGACGAAGATCATGAACACGCACAGGAGGACGTGCACAGCCGTCACGAACATCAACATGCTTTAAGCTCTTCTTTCCGGTCCTGGATGAAAGGCCGCGCAGCCTAACCGAACGGGCCGGGCGGTGACAATCTTCCTGCGATCACACCCCGCCCTTCGCGATCGCCGCGAAGTCGCCCGCCTTGAGGCTCGCCCCACCCACCAGCGCTCCGTCCACGTCCGGCTGGCCCAGCAGTTCCGCGGCGTTGTCCGGCTTCACGCTGCCGCCGTACTGGATGCGCACCCGCTCCGCCGTCCCCCGGTCGTACAGCCGCCCGAGCTGCTCGCGGATGGCCCGGTGGACCTCCTGGGCCTGGGCGCTGGTGGCCGTCCGGCCCGTCCCAATCGCCCACACCGGCTCGTAGGCCAGGACGAAGGCCGCCACCTCGGCCGCCTGGAAGCCCTTCAACGCTCCCGCCACCTGCCGCTCCACCACCTCCAGGGTGCGGTTGGCCTCGCGCTCGGCCAGCGTCTCGCCCACGCAGACGATGGGCGTCATCCCCGCCCCCACCACCGCCCGCGTGCGCTTGTTCACCGTCTCGTCCGTCTCGCCGAAGTACTGCCGGCGCTCGGAGTGGCCCACGATGACGTAGGCGCACCCCACGTCCTTGAGCATCGGCGCGGACACCTCGCCGGTGTACGCTCCGCTGGCCTCCCAGTGGCAGTTCTGGGCGGCCAGCTTCACGGCAGAGCCCTCGAGCTCCTTCGCCACCGCCTGCAGCGCGAGGAACGGCGGCGCCACGGCCAGCTCCACCTTCTCCCCCGGCAGGGAGGCCACCAGCCCCTTCAGCTCCCGCACCAGCGCGAGCCCCTCGGGGATGGTCTTGTTCATCTTCCAGTTGCCGGCGATGAGCTTGCGTCGCGCCTGTGCCGCCATGAGGACTGCCTCCCGGGGTGTTGGGTACGGCCGACTACTTCGTCTCCAGCGCCTTCACGCCCGGCAGGTCGCGGCCCTCGAGGAACTCCAGCGAGGCGCCACCGCCGGTGGACACGTGGCTGAGCTTGGGCGCCAGCCCCATCTGGGTCACGGCCGCGGCGCTGTCGCCGCCGCCGACAATCGTGATGGCGTCCTTGTTGATGGCCATGGACTCGGCCACCGTGCGCGTGCCCGCGGCGTACTTCTCGATCTCGAACATGCCCATGGGGCCGTTCCAGATCACCGTCTTCGCGCTCTTGATGTGCTCGGAGTACATGGCGCGCGTCTTCGGGCCGATGTCCAGGCCCATCAGGTCGGCGGGGATGGCGCGGTCGGCCACCTCGCGCACGGGGCCCTTGTCGGTGGGCTCGGTGCTGCAGACGTGGTCCACGGGCAGCACCAGCGAGGTCTTCAGCCGCTGCGCCGCCTCGAGCATGCGCGTGGCCAGCGACAGCTTGTCCTCCTCCACGCGGCTCTTGCCCACTTCAATGCCCTGCGCCTTGAGGAAGGTGTAGGCCATGGCGCCGCCGATGAGCAGCGCGTCCACCTTGGGCAGCAGGCTCTCGATGACCTTGATCTTGTCGCTCACCTTGGAGCCGCCCAGGATGGCCACGAAGGGCTTGGCGGGGTTCTTCAGCGCGCCGCCGAGGTACTCCAGCTCCTTGCGCATCAGGAGGCCGGCGCCCTTCTCCTTGACGTGGGGCACCATGCCCGCGGTGGAGGCATGGGCGCGGTGCGCGGTGCCGAAGGCGTCGTTGATGTAGACGTCGGCGAAGGAGGCGAGCTCGCGCGCGAAGGCGTCGTCGTTGGCCTCCTCCTCCTTGTGGAAGCGCAGGTTCTCGAGCATGAGCACCTGGCCGTCCTTGAGGTCCTTCACCAGCTTGCGCACGCCGTCACCCACGCAGTCGTCGGCGAGGATGACCTCGTGCTTGGCGCCGAGCAGCTCGCTGAGGCGGCTGGCGGCCGGCTCCAGCGAGAGCTTGGGATCCGGGCCCTTGGGGCGCCCGAGGTGGGAGGCCAGAATCACCTTGCCGCCCAGCTCCAGGGCGCGCCGGATGGTCGGCAGCGCCTCGCGGATGCGGGTGTCGTCGGTGATGCGCTTGCCTTCCAGGGGAACGTTGAAGTCCACCCGGATGAAGACGCGCTTGCCGGTGAGCTGCATGTCGTCGATGTAGCGGATCATCTCGGTCCTCCCACTCGGAACGCCCGTTGAACTGGCTGACTACAGACCCTTGGAGGCGAGGAACTTCGCCGTGTCCACCATGCGGTTGGAGAAGCCCCACTCGTTGTCGTACCAGGCCATCACCTTGAGCAGGTTGTCGCCCATGACCATGGTGTTGGTGGAGTCGAAGATGGAGGAGTGCGGGTTGCCGTTGTAGTCGACGGAGACGGTCAGCTCCTCGCTGTACTGGAGGACGCCCTTGAGCGGGCCCTCGGCGGCGGCCTTGAAGGCGGCGTTGACGGCGTCCACGGTGACGCTCTTGCTGGTCACCACGGTCAGGTCCACCAGGGACACGTTCGGGGTGGGCACGCGCACCGCCTGGCCGTTCATCTTGCCCTTGAGCGCCGGGAGCACCTCTCCGATGGCCTTCGCGGCGCCGGTGGAGGCGGGAATCATCGACAGCGCGGCGGCGCGGGCGCGGCGCAGATCCTTGTGCGTGAGATCCAGGATGCGCTGGTCGTTGGTGTAGCTGTGGATGGTGGTCATCACGCCCTTCTCGATGCCGAAGCTCTCCAGCAGCACCTTGCCCAGCGGCGCCAGGCAGTTGGTGGTGCACGAGGCGTTGGAGAGGATGTGGTGCTTCTTCGGATCGTACTGGTCGTGGTTGATGCCGTAGGCGACGGTGAGGTCCGGGCCCTTGGCCGGCGCGGAGATGATGACCTTCTTGGCGCCCGCGTTCATGTGCTTGGCGGCGTCATCGCGCTCGGTGAAGCGGCCGGTGCACTCGAGCACGATGTCGGCGCCCAGGGACTTCCAGGGCAGCGCGCTCGGGTCCTTCTGGGCGGTGACGGCGATCTCCTTGCCGTCGATGATGATGCTCTTCTCCGTGGCCTTCACGGTGCCCTGCCAGGTGCCGTGCACGGAGTCGTACTTGAAGAGGTGGGCCAGGGCGGCCGGCTCGTCCAGGTCGTTGATGGCGACGAAGTCGAGGTTCTCCTTGCGGCTCAGCGCGGCGCGCAGCACGCAGCGGCCAATGCGACCGAACCCGTTGATGGCAATCTTGGTGGCCATGTCTCAGTCTCCTTAGAGAAAGTGGAAAGACGAGGTTGGAAAGCTCACAGGCACACGACGGGCCGCACTCCCTCCCGCCGTGGGAAAGGGCGGCCGACCGTAGGCATGTGACGCACGCGAGTCAACGCTCTGTGAAGCGAGAACGACGACGGGTGCGCCGTAGCTGAACAGTCGACATGAGCAACAGCCACGCAACGGACGCGGATCCGCCGCTTGCCCGGCAGCCACAGCCCGTCTCCGCGTTTTCGTAGGACTCGGGAATGCGGTCCACCGAGCAGGGGGCCAGGCTCGACGGACGCTGGGCGACGGCATCCGGGGGCAGGACCTCTTCCCCGGCGGGGGGCGCGGGGGGCGAGGCAAGCACTCCCGCCCGGGCGAGGAAGGTCCCCATCAGCCAGGCGCGGCGCTCGGAAGTGACGAGGCCCTCGAAGGGCACGCTCAGGAAGAGCACCTGTCCCCCCGGTGCCGAGGCCACGCCCGCGACCGAGCCCGTCCCGGCATAGCCCAGCACGGGAGAGCCCCCCGGCAGCGGAAGGAGCACGTCCGGCGTCCCCACCGGGAAGGAGCCCCGCAGCCCGTCATCGAGCATCGAGCTGGAGAGCCCCGGGAGCCATCCGTCCGAGAGCCCATTCACCAGCAGGGACGGCGAGCCGCAAGCCGGCAGGGCATGGAGGATGTCTGTCAGGAAGGCCCGCTCCGCCTCGCCCCCCACCGCGAGCGCCGAGGCCACATGGCTGCCTGAGAGCAGCAGGTTCCCGCCGCCCATGACGAAGGTGCTCATCAGCGTCTGCTCGGCGGCGTTGGGACCGGGCCCCTCTCCCCCACCCCGCCCGATGAACCAGTCCAGCACCCGGTAGTCCCCGGGGGTGAGAAGGCCCGCGAGGAGCGCCTCGCGGGTCGCTCCGTCGAAAGCCACCGCGTGCTGCGCCACCGCGTCACCATGACGCCGCAGGGCCGTGCCGTCATTCATGGCCTCCAGGAGCTCGCGCAGCGGGGCACCCAGCGCGTACGCCGAGAGGTCCTCGGCGCGCGCCAGCTCCGCGTCTAGACGGCGGAAGCCGTTGACCACGAGCACCTCCGGTCCCCTGCCCGGCTCCGGGACGCGCACGCCCACCACGTCCGAGGGGAAGGACTCGCCACCCTCGTTGAGGGAGGCCACGCGGAAGTAGCGCGTTGTGCCCGCCGGCAGGGTGACGGAGAAGGTGGTGGAGGCCACCTCGGAGCCCCCATCCCAGGCGAGACCGTCCGCGCTCTCGTAGACGCGGTAGCGGGTGGCCACGTGCCCTCCCAGGTCCAGCGCATCCACGGGCGGCACGGTCCACGCCACCTCCACCCGGCCTCCACCCGCGTTGCGCGCCACCAACGCGGCGGGAGGCTCGGGCGGCAGGTGCACCGGCTGACCGTCCCTCGCAGCGAAGTACTTGATGAGGCCCTGGAGCATGGCGCGCGCGGCCACCCGGCGGAACTCCGGCTGCTTCAGGTGCGCGGCGTCCGCGGGATGGTCGTGGTAGGCCACCTCCACGAGCACCGCGGGCGTCTCCGGATTGTGGGCCGGGTTCACCTCGCCCAGGTTGGCCGAGCGCAACGAGCGGACCCTCCAGTTGGGGTCGATGGCGTTGCGGATGTCCTGCCGCAGCTCGTCCAGCAGCGCCCGGGCGAGCACGTCGCTGCCCGGCACTCCCGTGAAGTTCAACGTGCCGTCCACCGGATTGGGCCCGTAGACGTAGGCCTCGGTGCCGCGGAACCTGTCATCGGGCGTCGAGAGCCCGGAGGCGTTGGTGTGCCAGGCGACGTAGACGGCGTCCTCTCCGTCCTCGTGCAGCCAGGCGGCGAAGCGCGGGCGCGAGGTGACGTCGTCGTTGCGCTCGTTGGAGAGCGCGTTGACACCCGAGGGTGCGAACACCGGGGGCGGCGCGCCGCTGAACTGGGTGTGGTAGCGCGCGCACTCCTCGAAGCGGGGACGCGGCAGGGGCGCGAGCGTCCCATCTCCGATGGTGCCCGTGCCCCCGCCAATGCGCACCGCGTCCAGCGACACGGTGCCCGACTCCGCCGAGTCGTTGAGCGCCACCACGGCCGCCGTCCCGGGGTGCAGTCCCGCCCGGAAGTAGAAGCGGCCCAGCAGCACCCACGTCCCACCGTGGCGGCGCTGGTTCACCCGGAAGTGGCTCTCGCCGCCCGCGTGCCGCACCACGTAGTGCGCGTCCGAGACGCGGCCCGGGTCCGCTCCATACGAGACGTACACGTGATAGGCGCCATCGGCCGGAATCGAGGGAGCCCAGGTGGCCTGCGCCGTGGCCGTGGGCGCGGCCGTCATCAGCCGGTGGTCCCCGAGCAGGAAGGGCTGCACCGCGTTCCCCATCGGCACCGGCGGTGGGCCCCAGCCGGGCGTCGCGGAGGAGAAGAGCTCCACGGCCCCTTCCTCCGAATAGCCCGTCCCCGCATTGTCGAGGATGACCATGCGCGGGTTGAGATCCGCCTCGCGCACGGGAATCACCGTGGCCCCCGCCCCCATCAGCATCGGCAGCAGGTATTGGTTGAGCGTCTCGATGGAGACCAGGTCCTCGACGACGTCGTTCGTGTTGCCGCGCTGGGTGGCCCACCGGCCCAGGGGCGAGCTGCGGTAGAAGCCGTGCCCCGGGCTCAGGTAGATCGTCTTTCCCGACAGCGCGCCGGTGCGGATGCGCGTCTGCGGCACGCCCGCGAGGGCCGAGACGGAGCCCTGGGGGTCCTCGCGGCGCACCAGGGGCGGCTCGGAGGGCAGCCAGCGGGTCTCGTGGGACCTCGGGCCGGGGAGCGGCACATAGACGGCACCCGGCGGCTCCAGGCCGCAGTCTTGGGAGAAGGAACCATCCTCCTCCTGGGCCTGGCCCGTGCTCGGCAGGCAGAGCAGCGAGAACAGCACCCAGGCGGTGGCACGTACGTGAGCAGGAAGGGCCATGAGGGGGCGGACGTTAGGCCCCGGCGCGAGGACACGGCAATCAAACCGTGGGTGCCTGCCTGCTCTCCCGCTAACCTGCTTTCGCGATGAGCTCTCCAGCCCTATCACCCCAGCTTCCACCTTCTCCCGAGAAGCAGCCGCCACCGCATCCCCCTCGGGGCGGCACCGGCATGCTCGCCTCCTTCCTCCATGCGTGGAACGGGCTCATCCACACCGTCGTCCACCAGCGCAACATGCGCGTCCACCTCGTCTCCGCGCTCCTCGTGGGCCTGGTGGGCAGCGGCATCGAGCTGGGGCTCGCGGAGAAGGTGACGCTCATCTTCTGCGTCCTCCTCATCTTCTTCGCGGAGATCCTCAACAGCGCGCTCGAGCACCTGGTGGACCTCGCCACCCGCCACTTCGACGAGAAGGCCCGCCTCACCAAGGACGCGGCCGCCGCGGGCGTGCTGGTGCTCGCCACCGGCACCGTCGTCATCTTCGCCGCCATCCTCGTGCACAACTGGCAGACGGTGCTCGACAGCGGGCCGCAAATCGCCCGGCAGGTGGTCCTCGGCCTGCCCCTGGCCCTGTGCGTCCTGGTGCTGGTGCTCCCGCGGCCGCGCTCCGTCTGGATAGATCGGCTGGCCGTCGTGGCGGGCGCCCTCCTGCTCGCCGCGCTCGCCCCGCGCACCGCCAGCTCCGTCTTCACCGCCATGAACGCCGGGCTGCTCGTTGTCGCCGGGGCCGCCGCCCGCCAGCGCCGCCTCGAGCGCGAGCGCCGCCGGTAACAGGGGCTCGCCGCCAGAGTGCGGACATAAAAAAACCGGCGCCGGGCCGGTTTCTCTCTCGCCACCTGGGGGGGCGCTCAAGCCCCGGGACCTGCCCGGAGCCCGGCTACCCGCCAGGGACAGCGCCAGTCTAGCGGGTCAGGCTTCCTTGCGGAACTCCGGCCTCGGCTCGGGCGTCGGCTGGGCAACGTTCTCGCCCTTGATGTCCTCCGTCACCAGGTCCAGCAGTTCCGTGGCGATGCCGATGATCTGCATGGGGGTGTAGCCGCTCGCGCGCAGCTGGTTGAAGAAGGTACGGGCGAGAATCCGGGTGCCCTGCTTGTCAGTGCTCAAAGACGTGTCCTCCGAGAGGCGGTGGGACCGCGTAATCACAGGCGGTTCCATCTTCAACCCGCGTGCCAGCAGTCACCTTCCTGACGAATTCTCCATGCACATCGGGCGGTTGAGAGAATCCAGGGGCTGGCCGGATTGTCCTGGGATGCGTAGGGGCCTTCGCACCCCGTCCACCGTCCAGGGGGAGGGCATGCGAGGGGTGCATCGTCAAGTTCGCACCCGCTCGCCCCTCGGGTGTTCAATAGCTTGCATTTGGGGGCCAGGGTGACGCACATACGCGCCCCCTTTCCCCGGCTTCAGGAGAAGAGCAGCGCATGGCGTATCGGGTGAACAACATCGGGCTGTGGTTGGACGAGCCGGAAGAGCTGCTCGGCCAGCGGGCGGCCGAGAAGCTCGGAGTGACTCGCGCGGACCTGGCGTCCGTGCGCGTCGTGCGCGCGGTGCTGGATGCTCGCAAGAAGGGCAGCCCCCGCTACATCTATACGTTGGAGGTGGAACTGGCTCCGGGCCGCGCCCCCAAGCGGCTGCCACCGGACGTCGGGGAGACGCCGCCGCCGCCCGAGGCTCCGCAGCGCGTGAAGGAGCCGGAGCGCATGCCGCTCATCATCGGCACCGGGCCCGCGGGCCTCTTCGCCGCCCTGGGCCTGCTGGAACGCGGCGTTCGCACCATCCTCATCGAGCGCGGCCGCGAGGTCGTGGCCCGGCGGAAAGATGTGGCGAAGCTGATGCGGGATGGCTCGTTGGATCCCGAGAGCAACATGAACTTCGGGGAGGGTGGGGCCGGCGCTTATACCGACGGCAAGCTGTCCACGCGCATCAACCACCCCATGGTGCGCAAGGTGATTGAAACCTTTGCCCGCTGCGGCGCGCCGGACCACATCCTCATCGAGGGCAAGCCGCACATCGGCTCGGACCTGCTGCCGGGCGCGGTGGCCAAGCTGCGCGATGACCTCATCGCCGGGGGCTGCCAGGTGCACTTCGAGACCAAGGTGGAGGACGTGCTCTACCGCGACGGCCGGGTGGCGGGCGTTCGGCTGACGGACGGGCGCACGCTGGAGAGCGACCGGGTGGTGCTCGCCCCGGGCAACTCGGCGCGCGAGCTGTACGAGCGCTTCGCCGCCGACGGGCGCGTGGTCATCGAGCCCAAGCCCTTCGCGCTCGGCTTCCGGGCCGAGCACCCGCAGGGGCTCATCAACTCCATCCAGTACGGGAGCGCGGCGAAGAACCCGCGGCTGCCTCCGGCCGACTACAAGCTGGCGGAGAACCTGGAGGTGGACGGGGAGGTGCGCGGCATCTACTCGTTCTGCATGTGCCCCGGCGGCATCGTGGTGCCCACGCCCACCCAGGACGGGCTGCAGTGCACCAACGGCATGAGCAACTCGCGCCGCAACGCGAAGTACGCCAACGCGGGCATCGTCGTCACCGTGTCCGTGCAGGACTTCGAGCGCGAGGGCTTCAACGGCCCGCTCGCCGGCCTGGAGTTCCAGCGCCACTGGGAGTCCAAGGCGTACGAGCTGGGCGGGGGGAAGTTCTTCGCCCCCGCGCAAACCATCCCCGACTACCTCGCCGGGCGCGTGAAGAAGGACCCGGGTGGCACCAGCTACCGGCCGGGGCTCGCGCACACGGACCTCAACAAGCTCTTCCCGGAGCGCCTCACGGTGTCGCTGAAGCAGGCGCTCAAGGCGTTCGACCGGAAGATGCGCGGCTTCATCAGCGACGACGGCAAGCTCATCGGCATCGAGAGCCGCACCAGCTCGCCGGTGCGGATTACCCGCGGCGATGACATGCAGTCCGTGTCCATGCGCGGGCTCTACCCCGCGGGCGAGGGCTGCGGTTACGCTGGTGGCATCGTCTCGTCGGCCATTGATGGACTCCGGGTGGCTGAGCAGATTGCGAGCGAGCTCGCCTGAGCCGCGGGAGGGAGCCATGGGCTATCGCGTACGCACACCGGATGGAGAGCTGGCCTACCCCACGCTGAGGGATGTGGAGGTGGCGTACACCCAGGGGCTGGTGGACCCATCCGATGAAGTGCTCGAGGATGGACACACCACCTGGCGCAAGGCGTCGAGCATCCCGGCGCTCGCCCGCGCCCGCTCCGAGACGAAGAGCGCCTCGGGACGCGCCGAGATGGCGGGGGGCCTCGTCGCGGTGGTGCTGGGCCTCTGGGCGCTGCGGCGCATCATGAGCGACTCGTGGGTGCACCGCGGACAGGGCATCGTCATCGCCCTGGCGATGAGCGCAGTGCTCACCTGGCTGACCGTCAAGGCCGCCCGACGGCGCACCCCACCGCGGGACTGAGCCCGTCCACTCGAGGGTCCCTCGCCCTCCATCTCCCCTCTCCCTCCGGGAGAGGGACGGGGTGAGGGTTTCGGGTGTAACCAGGTTGCCCGCTCGCACTGTCCTCTATTCAGGGACTCCGTTCTGACGCACGGGTCAGGAGCACGGGGACAGGAACCCTCACCCTGACCCTCTCCCGGAGGGAGAGGGGAAATTGGCTCCCTCGCTCCCCTGCTCCACGAGCGGGCACTCCCGCCCTCCCCGCACCGGGTCCCCGCCCGCCGCATGTTTCCCCCCATCGAGGGCACATGGCGCGCGGCCGGCACGGCGCCCGCGCAGAGGGGAGGACGGCCTTGTTCAACACCTATCTGTCTCGCGAGGCGGCACGACGGCTGAAACACGGCGCCCCCTGGGTCCGCCGCGAGGACATCGTCTCCATGGAAGGCACCCCCTCCGCCGGCGAGGCCGTGCAGCTCCGGGACGAGGACGGGCACGTGCTGGGGCTCGCCGACGTGGACCTGGAGGCCTCCTATGCCGTGCGCCGGCTGGGCCTGCCCGAAGAGTCCGCCGAGGGCCTCATCCCCCGCCACGTCCGCCACGCCTTCGAGCGCCGCGCCCGCATGGTGGATGACCCGCGCTTCTGCCGCTCCATCAACGACGACGGCGACGCCCTGCCCGGCCTCATCGTGGACCGCTACGACACGCACCTCGTCGTCCAGACGCTCACGCGCGCCATGGACGCCCGGCTGGAGGAGATCACCCGCGCCCTCGTGGAGGTGTGCGGCGCCGAGTCCGTGCTGCTGCGCAACGACACCGCCCGGCGCCGCCAGCTCGGCCTGCCCGTGCAGCGGCCCCACGCCCTCTACGGCAACCCGCCCCGCTGGAGCCGCGTGCTGGAGCTCGGCGCCCGCTTCACCGTGGACCTCACCTACGGCCCGGGCGTGGGCTACCCCTACGATCAGCGCGAGCTGCGCCGCTTCCTCTCCCGCCTCTCCCAGGGTGCCCGGGTGCTCGACCCGAGCTGCCACGTGGGCGGCCTCTTCGTCCACGCCGGCCGCCACGGCGCCCGCTCCATCCTCGCCTTCGACAGCGACGCGGACACGGCGGACCTCGCCCGCGAGAACGGCGAGGCCAACGGGCTGCTGGGGCGCCTCCGGGTGGAGCGCGGCGAGGCCCTCTCCGTGCTGCACAGCATCCACGACACCTTCGACCTGGTGCTCCTGGACACCCCGGAGGCCTCCTCCCCGGAGACCTTCCTCGAGCAGGTGCGCCTGGGCCTGCGCGTCACCCGCCACGGCGGCACCCTGCTCGTCGTCGGCTACCACCCGCCCCTGCCCACCGGCGGCTTCGACGACCTGATCGCCAAGGCCTGCGAGCAGGAGGGGCGCATGGGCTTCCGCTTCGCCCGGCTCGGCCTGCCCCCGGACCACCCCACCCTCGTGGGCTTCCCCGGCACGGACTACCTGTCGGGCATCGCCATCGAAGCCAGCTGACGCCTACTTCTTCGCGGCGGTGGCGTACTTGCGCACCGCCCGGAGCACGTCCGGCACCGACGTCTTGTTCGCCTTGTCGGCGATCCACTTCGGCAGCGAGCCGCCCGGATCCGTGTAGAGGTAGTAGGTGACGAACGTCTTCTTCCCCTCCTCCCGAGGCTCCAGCAGCCAGTAGCCGGTGTTGAGCTTCACCCGCACGATGCCCTCGCGCTCGGGCGGCGCCCCCTCGGTGGCCGCCGTCCAGGCCGTCTTGAGGAAGCCCTTGCCTTCCTTCCAGTCCGACTCGTCCCGGATGCGGATGATGAAGTCGCGCTTGTCCACCAGCGGGGCGTTCACCAGGCAATAGAACAGGATGACCTTCCCGTCCTGCTCCGAGGCCAGTACGCGGCTCTCCTCGGTGTAGGGCATGGTCTTCGTGTAGTTCGTGTAGTCACGGATGACCCGCCACACGTCATGGGCAGGGGCGTCCACGAGGGTGGTGGCCTTCACCTCGGAGACGGCCCCCCCCTCGGGAGTCCGGGCCAGCACGGAGATGCCGTCATCACGGGCCACCTGCTGCCAGGCCGGTTCACCAGCGCCAGTCAACAACACCAGCAGGGAGAGAGCGGGAAGTAGGGACATGAATCCATCCTAACCGCCTGGGTGGTGGTAGTGTCGCCGCCCGCGTATGACGACCGATAACCCGTCCGACAATTCCCCCACTTCCTCTCCCACCGACACTTCCGTGGAGCAGGTGCGCAAGGTGTATGCGAAGGACCTGCGCGAGAAGGACTCCGTCAACACCGTCTTCCGCGTCACGAAGAAGGACCGCGTCACCGCGCGCAGCGGCAAGGTGTTCCTCTCCGTGGTGCTCGTCGACAAGAGCGGAGAGATCGACGCCCGCGTCTTCGACAAGGTCGAGGAGCTCGAGCCCACCTTCTCCACCGGCGACTACGTGCTCGTGCGTGGCAGCGTCATCGGCTTCCACGGCAAGTCCCAGGTGGTCATCGAGGCCCTCGAGAAGCTGGACCCCGAGCCGTTGGATCCCAAGGAGTTCGAGCCCCCCGCCCGCGAGGAGCAGCCCGCCCCCAAGGCCGCCGCCCCCGCCCGCGAGGAGCAGCCCGCCCCCAAGGCCGCCGCCCGGGAAGAGCGCCGGGAGGAGCAAGCCGCGCCGAAGCCCGGTGGCGAGGGCCACGGTGGCGCCCGCGCCGTGGGGCAGATTCGCGAGATCATCACCGAGCGCGTGAACGATCCGAACGTGAAGGCGCTGCTCCTGGCCTTCATGGATGACGCGCAGATCGCCGCGGGCCTGCCGCACGCGCCGGCCGCCAAGGGCGTCCACCACGCCTACCGGGGCGGGCTGGCCGACCACCTGCTGTCCGTGATGCGCCTCACCCTCCGGGTGGCGGACCACTACCCCATGGCGGACAGGGATCTGCTGCTCGCCGGCGCCTTCCTCCACGACGTGATGAAGGTCGCGGAGATCTCCCCGGACAAGGGCTTCGAGTACACCGACGAGGGCAAGCTGGTGGGCCACCTCGTCATGACGGCGCAGAAGATCCGCGAGAAGTCGCTGGCCATCCCGAACTTCCCGCCGCTGCTCGAGCAGCACCTCACCCACCTCGTGCTCGCGCACCACGGGCGGCTGGAGTACGGCTCGCCCAAGCTGCCGATGACCATCGAGGCCCACATCGTCCACGCGCTCGACTCGCTGGACTCGCGCATCGCCTCGTGGGTGGAGGCCATGCAGCGCGATCCCAACGAGAAGTGGACGGAGAACCTCAAGCTCTACGACCGCCAGATCTGGAAGGGCCCGGTGCCCACGTCCCGGGGCCGGGCGCCGGTGGAGGGTGGCGGCCGCAGGAAGGGCAAGGAGGGCAAGAAGCCCAAGGACCGTCCGGAGCGGGCCGCGAGCGCCCCCACGGGCGAGGGCCAGCAGGCTCCGCGCGCCGAGCGTGCCGAGAGGCCTGAGCGTCCCGAGCGGCAGGAGAAGCGCGAGCCCCGGCCGCCGCGCGAGCCGCGGGAGGGACGGGAGCAGCGGGAGGCTCGGGAGCCGCGCGAGGCGCGTGAGCCTCGGGAGCCCAAGCCGCCGCGCGATCCGGTGAACGTGCCCAAGGAGCTGACGTTCAAGCCGTTCAGCGTGCTGACGGCGCCGAAGACGGAGCCCGCCGACAAGTCCGGCGGAGGGGGCTCGGACACGGAAGGCTGACATGGCGAAGAAACTGGGCGAGCGCCTCGTCGAGGCGGGGCTCGTCACCTCGGATTCCATCCAGAAGGCGCTGGAGCACCAGAAGATCACCGGCCACCGGCTAGGGGACTGCCTGGTGGAGATCGGCCTGCTCCAGGAGGCGGCACTGCTGCGCTTCCTGGCGGCCGAGTTCCAGACGCGCTTCGTCTCCGCGGAGAAGCTGGCCAAGGCCCGCATTCCCACGGAGGTGCTGGACAAGGTGCCGGTGCGGCTGGCGGAGGCGCAGAACGTGCTTCCGCTGGCGATCGACCCGGAGCGCCAACTGCTGTCGGTGGTGGCGGCCGAGCCGCAGAACAAGAAGCTGCTGGACGAGATCGCCCTGGTGACGGGCATGGCGGAGGTCTACGCGTACGTGGGCCTGCGCAGCACCATCGCCGCCGCCATCCGCAAGCACTACTACGGAGACACGACGGCGTTCGCCTCGCTGGAGGTGGTGACCGCGCAGACGCGAGCGGACGTGTCCACCATGGCCAGCGCCTACGAGAGCACCTCGGGGCAGGCGCCGAGGATGAGCCTCCAGCTGCGCCTCGAGACGGACACCCGGCTGCGGCCGCAGCGCCCGGGCACGCAGGGGCGGAGCAAGACGTCCAGCGGCGAACCCTTCCCGGGCTCGCGCGGGACGGTGAGCGACAAGGACTACATCGAGACGCTGAGCATCCTGGTGACGATGCAGGAGCGGGACCGCAAGCACCACCGGGGGCACTCGGCGCAGCTGTCGCGCCAGGCCACGGTGGTGGCGCGGCGCCTGGGAATGCCGCCCAAGGACGTGGCGGCGGTGGCCATCGCGGGCTACCTGCACGACCTGGGCAAGCCGGCCGAGCGTCACTTCTGCCTGGCGAGCAACGCGGTGAACCCGGAGTGGATGGCGGACGCCAAGCGCTACTGCCGGGTGCCCACGAAGCTCTTCGAGTCGGTGAACCTGCCGGTGCAGGTGAACACCATGCTCGCGCAGCTCTACGAGGCCTATGACGGCTCGGGGACGCCGCAGGGGGCCAAGGGCGATGACATCACCCTGGGCGCGCGCATCCTCGCGGCGGTGGACAGCTACCTGGAGCTGACGAAGAACCCGGCCAACGCTCTTGGGAAACTGCTGACCAAGGAGCAGGCGCTGGAGCACCTGCGGGAGAACTCGGGCAAGCTGTACGACCCGCTGGTGGCGGACATCGTCATGCAGGTGCAGACGGGCGAGTTGCTGCGCCAGCGCATCGTCAACGACGGGCGGCAGATCCTCGTGGTGGAGCCGGAAGAAGGCACGCGGACGGACCTGCTGGAGTCCACCCAGAAGCAGGGGCTGGTGGTGCACGCCCTGTCGTCCCTGGACGGGGCGTACGACGCGCTGGGGTACCAGGACTGCGACGTGCTGGTGGTGGGGCTGAAGTTCGGGCTGGACGAGGTGCTGGGGCTGCTGCAGGCGACCCGCTCCTCACCGGAGCACGCGGGCCTGCCGGTGGTGGTGCTCGGGGACCCGGACTCGGGCACGCGCGAGCGGCTGATGATGGGCGGAGCCACGGCGGTGCTGCCTCCCACGCAGCCGGAAGAGGCGGCGAAGACGATCCGCACGCTCTACGACGATCGCATCCAGCACAACGGCCCGGCCCGGGTGGTGCGCGGCAGCCTGGACGAGCTGCCCGCGGCGCAACTGCTCAAGCTGCTGGCAGCGGGCAAGAAGTCGGGGCGGCTGTACCTGAAGCAGAACGCGCACGAGGGCTACCTGCACCTGGAGCAGGGAAAGCTCGTCTACGCCACGGTGGCGACGCAGAACGGCGAGCAGGCCATGCAGACGCTGCTGGGCTTCCAGCAGGCGGACTTCCGCTACGACCCGGACTCGCTGCTCCTGGACACGCCGCAGATGGACAAGGACCTGGAGGTGCTCGCGCAACAGGTCGCGATGCGCCGGCCGACCATGTCCATGCCTACTGTGTGAGGACGCCCCCTCTCCCTCTGGGAGAGGGCTGGGGTGAGGGTCTTCCCCTCCGCCACGTCACACCGTGAAACCGAACAGCGCCGCCGCGTTGGCCGTGGTCACCTCGGCCACCCGATCGAGCGTCACGCCCTTCAACTCCGCAACCTTCTTCGCCGTCTCGACCACGAACGAGGGCTCGTTCTTCTTCCCTCGGTAGGGGATGGGCGCCAGGTACGGGCTGTCCGTCTCCACCATCAGCCTGTCCAACGGAGCGAAGCGCACGGCGTCCTGGAGCGCCTCGGTCTTCTTGTAGGTGACGACGCCCGACAGCGACAGCATGAACCCCAGGTCCAGGTAGCGCCGGGCGGCCTCGGTGTCCCCAGTGAAGCAGTGGATGACGCCCTTGCTGAGGCCCTCCTCCTTCAGGATGGCCTCGCACTCGGGATGCGCATCCCCGCCCTGCGTCGACTCGCGCACGTGCACCACGAGCGGCTTGCCCAGGCGCTTCGCCAGCACGCACTGCCTGCGGAACACCTGCCGCTGCACGTCCCGGGCGGAGTGCTCGTAGTAGTAGTCGAGCCCGGCCTCGCCCACGGCGTGGATCTCCGGACGGGCACAGGTGCGCTCCAGGTGCTCCAGGTCCGCCTCGGTAGCCCGGGCCGCCTCGTGCGGATGGATGCCGAGCGTGGCCGTGAGGAACTCCGGATGGGCGGCGGCGACCTCCAGCGCGATGCCCCAATCACCGGGGCCCTGGAACTGGCCGACGATGACGGCATGCACCAGCCCGGCGGCCCGCGCGCGCTCCAGCGCGGCGTTCACGTACGCGGAGTCGGCACGATCGAAGTGGCAGTGGGAATCAACGAGCCTCATGGCATCTCCTGGATGAGCTCGGAGAGCTCGGCACGGGCTTCCTGCGACAACGAGGGCAGCACCGCGCGGACGCGGTCACGGCCCTCGGGAACGCCGAGCAGCCACAGGCCCTCGGCGGCATCGAGCCGGTAGTCCTCGTGGACCCCGGGCTCATCGAGCAGGGCGAGCAGCCACGGCAGGGCCTTCGGGTCCGCCAGGCGGCCCAGTCCCCGCGCCGCCGCGCCCCGGCAATCGTCCTTCGGCTCGGTGATGATGGCGTGCAACCGCTCGAGCGCGCCCGGAGCCTTCACCTCGCCACACAGCTCCACGGCGAGGGCCCGGTCCTGGGCCCAGCTCCACCGCCGCCGCTGCGTCCGCTTGAGGAGCCACGCGGACCCCTCGGCGTCGCCCAGCTTCGCGAGCACCCCGGCCGCCTGCGTCCTATCGAAGGCCGGCAGCATCCACCGGTGGAACAGACGCTGCACGGCCGGCAGTGCGCGCGCATCCCCCAGCTCCGCGAGCGCCCCAAGCGCACGGAAGCGGAGCAGATCCTCCTCGAGCGCCTCCACGAGGACTTCCAGCCCCGCGGGGTGCTTGAGGGAGGCCATGCCCCGGGCGGCCTCGAAACGCACCTCGAAGACGGGATCCTCGAGGGCCCGGGCCAGCAGCCCGCGGCAGTCGGGCTGGGCGAGATCCGCGAGGCGCCCCGCGGCCTCCAGACGCACGAGGCTCTCCTCATCGGCGAGCTGCGTGGCGAGGAAGCCGGGAAGCTCCTCGGAGGGGAGCACGGCGGTGGCCATGCCCACGCCCATGCGGCGCACGGCCACCTGCTTGTCGGCGAGCAGCCGCTGGAGCGCCGCGGTGAGCTCGGACGCGCGCGAGGCATCCTCCGCCGCGAGGTGGAAGAGCAGCTCCGCCGCCTCCATGCGCAAACCGGGGTGCTTCTCGCGCTCGAGGGCGAGAAGCGCCCGGTCCCGTTCGGCCCGCCAGTCCGTCACGCTCACTTCACCTCGGAGCCGGGAGGCATGTCTCCCGGATCCAGCAAGGAGAGGTTCTTCCCGCCAGGTCCGGCGGTGAGAATCATCCCGCGCGACTCGATGCCCCGCAGCATGCGCGGCTTGAGGTTGGCCACCACCACCACGCTGCGGCCCTGCACCTGCTCGGGCTGGAAGGCCTCGGCGATGCCGGAGCAGATGGTGCGCGGCTGGCCCTCGCCCAGGTCCACGGTGAGCTTCAGCAGCTTGTCCGCCTTGGGCACGCGCTCGGCGGCGAGCACCTTGCCCACCTTGAGCACCACCTTGCCGAAGTCACCGATCTCGATCTCCCCCGGAGCGGCCTCGGCGGCGGGCGCGGCGGCCTTGGCCTCGGCGGGCTTGGGCTCCGCGGCCTTCTTCTCGGCCTTGTCCCCCTTGCCCTTCTTCTCCTCCTTGGCCGGCTCGGCGGCGGCGGGCGTCTGGCCGAGGATGGCGTTGACGCGCTCCTCCTCCAGCCGCGGCAGGAGCGGCTCGGGGGTGCCCACGGGCCGGCTGCGGTCGAGCAGCGGGTAGCGCGCGGTGGCGAGCGCCTCGAAGGTGAGCGCCGGCGCGTTGAGCTGCGCGAAGAGCTTCTCCGTCACGCGCGGAATCACCGGTGTGAGCAGCGCGCCCAGCAGGTAGGCCACCTCGGCGGCGTCGCTCAAGTCAGCACGAGCCGCCTCGGGGTCCGTCTTCACCTTGGCCCACGGAGCCGCGGTCTGGAGGAAGGCGTTGGCCGACTGGGAGATCTCCGTGATGACGCGGATGGCGTTGCGGAACTCCAGCTTCTCGAACGCCTCGCGCACCTCGGGGACACGGGCCAGCGCGGCCTCCACCAGCGCCTTGCCGGGACCCTCCTTCGTGGCGGGAGCCAGCCGCTTCTCCAGCGCCCCACCCGCCAGCATGGACAGGCTGCGGTTGGCCAGGTTGCCGATGTTGTTCACCAGCTCGCCGTTCACCCGGAGGCGGAAGTCCTTGAGGCTCAGGTCGAGGTCCTCGACTCCGGCGCCGAGCGTGGCCGCGTAGAAGTAGCGCAGGTAGCTCGGATCCAGGTGCTCCAGGTAGGAGCGCACGGGGATGAGCGTGCCGCGGCTCTTGCTCATCTTCTCACCGTTGACGGTGAGGTGGCCGTGCACCTTCACGCTCTCGGGCCGCTTGAGGCCAGCCTCCTTGAGCACGGCGGGCCAGAAGAGCGCGTGGAAGTAGACGATGTCCTTGCCGATGAAGTGGATGATGCGGGCGTCGCTGCCCTCGGCCCAGTAGTCCAGGGCGCTCTGGGCCTTGCCCGTCGTCTTCGCCCACTTCTCCGTGGTGGCGATGTAGCCGATGGGGGCGTCCAGCCAGACGTAGAAGTACTTGTCCGTCTCGCCCGGAATGGCGAAGCCGAAGTAGGGGCCGTCGCGGCTGATGTCCCAGTCCGCCAGGCCCTGCTCGAAGAAGCCCTGGAGCTGGGTGGCGAGGCCGGGGTGGATGAACCCGGGCTTGCGCAGCGTCTCCTGCAGGAAGTCCCCGTGGCGCGACAGCTTGAAGAACAGGTGCGAGGACTTGCGGCGCACCGGCGGCGTGCCGCACAGGGCGCACCGGGGCTCGATGAGGTCCGTGGAGGCGTAGGCCTTGCCGCACTTCTCGCAGGCGTCGCCGTACTGGTCCGGCGCCTTGCAGTTGGGACAGGTGCCCTTGATGAAGCGGTCCGGCAGGAAGCGCTTGTCCGTCTCGCAGTAGGCCTGCTCGATGTCGCGCTTCTCGATGTCGCCCTGCTCCTTCAGCTTGCCGTAGATGAACTCGGCGTAGTGCTTGTTCTCGGGCGAGTTGGTCGAGTGGAAGTAGTCCACGCTGACACCGAGGTCGCGGAAGTCCGCCTGGTGCGACTCGTACCAGCGGGCGACGAACTCCTCGGGTTTGATGCCCTGCTTCGCGGCGTTGATCTCGATGGGAGTGCCGTGGGTGTCATCGGCACAGAAGTAGACGACGTCCTTGCCGCAGGAGCGCAGGAAGCGCACGTAGATGTCGGTCTGCACGTACTCGACGGCGTGGCCGATGTGGATGGGGCCGTTGGCATACGGCAGCGCGCTGGTGACGAGGATTCTCTCCGCCATGGGTTCTCCTGAGGGGGGGCGGACATTAGCCGCTCGAAGGGCTCCGGTCATCGGGAACTAACGAAGGAACGCACCTGATGCACCGGGGCCCCGGAGCTGTTATTCGACCCCACACGATGTGCACCATCGTCATCCTCCGCCACGTCCACCCCGAGTGGCCGCTCGTGCTGGCCGCCAACCGCGATGAGCTGTACGCCCGCCCGGCCGCTGGTCCTCAGGTCCTGTCCCCCACTCCCCGGGTCGTCGGAGGGCGCGACCTGGAGCGTCAGGGGACGTGGATGGGGGTAACGGACGGCGGTTTCTTCGTCGGTCTGACGAACCAGCGGGGCTCGGCGAACCTGACGCGGGCCCCTCGCTCCCGGGGCGAGGTGGTGCTGAGCGCCCTGCAAGCTGGGAGCGTGGAAGGGGTCGACCGCTACCTCGCGGGGCTGGATGCCCGGGAGTACAACCCCTTCAACCTCCTCTATGGAGACGCCGGGGTGCTGCGGGTGGCGTATGCCCGTCCGGACTCCGAGCGGATTCACCAGGAGGACGTCCCGCCGGGCGTCCACGTGCTGCCCAACGACGTGCTCGACACCCCGGCCCTGCCCAAGGTGGCGAGGGCCCGGAAGCTGGCCGAGAAGGCCGCCCGGAAGCCCTGGCCCGAGGCCGTGCAGGACCTCCAGACGCTGCTGGCGGACCACCTGCTGCCCGAGTGCGCGCCGGAGTTCCTCCTGGAGGAGTACCCCCCAGAGCTGCACGAGCGCATCCTCCAATACCAGGCGCTCTGCATCCATACGCCGGAATATGGGACGCGCTCGTCGGCCATCGTCGCGCTGGCGCCCGGACGGGTGGGCCACTACCTCGCCGCCGACGTGACCCCGTGCCAGGGGCCCTACCAGGACGTCACGCCCCTGCTCTACCCAGGGTGACGGCCCAGGTCACGCAGGGGACCCGACCGAAGAGGTCTCGACTTCCCACGGGAGAAGTAGCATCCTCGCCTCGACCTGGGAGGTAGAGGAATGGACTTGAGGGTGCGGCAGGAGTTGGAGCGTGCGGGGCTCGCGCTGGACTGGCCCGAGCGGCTCCAGGTGGCCATCCAATTCACGCAGCAGGGGCAGGCCATATCGCTGGGTGAAGAGGTGCCCGTGGTGGACGAGTCCTGGACGATGGCGCAGGTGAAGCTCGAGCCCATCTCTCGGCTCTGGACGGCCACGGACATGACGCCGTTCCTGATGCAGACGCCTCCGCATCACGAGTCCTTCCTGGGCCTGCTGGAGTCGACGGCGGGCATCTACTGCACGGCGATGAACCGGCCCGAGACGGATGCCGAGTTCGAGCGGCTCTACCGCCTGCTGCGCCGGGACCCGGATGGCGAGGATGCCCACCCGCTCTTCTCGTACCTGCGAGCGGCGGCGCGCCTGTACATGTCGCTGCGCAGCGTGAGCCGGGGCGAGTACGAGGCCCTGACCTACCGGCTCGCCAGGATGGCCCGGCGCTTCCGCTCGCACGAGGGCAGCACCAACTACCACCGCAAGGTGGTCTTCTCCGTGCTCGGACCCTGAGCGTCGGCCATGAGAACCCATCCATTCATCCGGGCTGTCCCCGTCCTGGTCCTCCTGGCGTCCGTGGCGGTGGCCCTGGAGCCCGGCGTGAAGACCGAGATCAGGACCCTGTTGATCTCGGACCACCCCGCCCAGACGACCCCCAACATCTACGTGTCAGGGAAGGTGTCCACCGTGCTGCACTTCGAGCAGGAGTGTGATCCGGCCGGTACCAAGCTCATGGGGTGGGAGGGCCGGTTCGAGCGCCCGCTCGTGGGGGGCAAGAAGGTGGTGCTGGAGCCGCTGCGTGACCTCGGCGAGGACGAGCGGGTTCCGCTGCTCGTGACGCTCGCGGATGGGACCGAGCATGCGTTCCTCGTGAGGCCACCCCGCCGTGAGAAGTGGGGGTGGACGGACCATCAGGTGAACGTGTTCAAGGACCGCGAGAGCTACGACGCGATGCGCTCGGCCCTCGACGACTCACTGAAGAGAGAGTTCAAGCTGAGTGAGGAGAACGAGCGCCTCAAGAAGGAAGAGAACTCGGTGGACCACGCCTTCGCCACGCTTCTCGTCAATGGGCAGGTGGAGAAGACACCCTTTCGTAGAGAGCAAGCCGCGGTCATGAAGGACGGAGACATGGACATCATGGTCGAGGTCTTCTCAGGGCCAGGAAAAGCAGCGGCCATGATTCACCTGACCAACACGTACAATGACGAGCCCTGGAAGTTCAGGGAGGCTCGGTTGTCCGCCGATCTCACGTCCCACACGGCTCGACCCTTCGCGATTCGCATGGAACGGGCCGAGCTCGTTCCTGGTCAGTCAGGAAGAATCGCGGTGGTGGCGGACCAGAGAGCCTTCGAGTCGAAGGAAGGCCTCGTCAATCTGGCCCTGGAGATCTTCCGCGAGGACGGGAACCTGCAGGTACTCGTGAACCTGGATCACACGCTGATTCGGAAGTAGAGGTGCCGTTCATGCCCATGACCAAAGCGCTCCTCATCGGCTCCGTTGTGCTCCTCGGTACGTCCTCTGGCTGCACAGCGACTAGTGGAGGTGTGGCGCTGCGCCCCGATGGAAGTCCGGGCCCTCAGGAATGCCCGGAGGAGTCCAAGAAGGCGATGCGTTACATGAAGCTGCGCGTCGGGGACGGCGCATGGGTGGAACTCGACGCGAACCAGATCAAGTCAAAGCCCATCACGCTCTACGATGGACCGATCGAGAGCATGCTGAAGAATGATCTCGGTACGCTCGAAGCCACCACCCGTTTGTACGGGCAGGTCTGGACGGGCGGTCCCCAGGTCGTCATCCGGTACTACGAGGCCCACCCGCCGGATAGCGAGAAGGTGCCCATCTGCGCGGTGGCCCGGCTGAGTGAGAATCAGCTCCGGAAGCGGCCCGATTCGCTGCCCGGGACCGCCATCCTTGAGTTCTCCGTCTCGGGGGTCGACATCGTCGATTCGTTCCGCTGAGCGCGGGCTTCAGCAGAACGCCTTCTGAAGGCCGCGGGCTTGAAACACCTGCCGGACGAGTCACTCGTTGACGTCAACGAGTGAGTGGCACGGCCTCCCCTGCCCGCGCCCCCGGATGCCGCGTCCCTTGTCAGGATTTCCCGCGGCATTTCGTCCCTAGAGGTAGCTGCCCGGCCGGAGATGCCGAACACGCACTGGTAATCGTCTGAAAAACGATCGCGGTTCGACTCCGCCCATGACCTGGAATGGTCAGCCAACCAAACGGCATCTCCACTCGGGCAGCGACTTCTTCCTTCTCAGCCCTGGAGCCTGAGGTTTCCACCTCGGCCCAGCGCGGCACCCTCCCCCACCCCGTGACCGAGCGGCTGCACCGCGTCCAGCGCGCGCTGCAGGTCCGCCCAGAGGTCCTCGGGGTTCTCCAGGCCCACGCTGACCCGGAGCATGCCCGCGGAGATGCCACCGGCCTCGCGGTTCTTCTCGTCCACGATGCGGTGCGTGAGGCTCGCCGGGTGCTGGATGAGCGTGTCCACCGAGCCGAGGCTCACCGCCGGGGTGAGCAGCTCCACCTGCTCCATCACCTGGGCCGCCGCCTTCGCGCCGCCCGCCACCTCGAAGGACAGGAGGCACCCGGGCCCGCGCATCTGCCGCCCGATGAGGCCCTCGGGATCACACCCCGCGAGCCCCGGGTACCACGTGCGGGACACGGCGGGGTGAGAGGCCAGCCGCTGGGCGAGGAACATGGCCCCGCGCTGCGACTCACGCACGCGCACGGGCAGCGTCGCCAGGCCGCGGTGCAGCATGTAACCCGCCTCGGGGTGGAGCACGCCGCCGGTGGCGATGCGCACCTGGCGCAGCCGCGCCGCCCAGGCCGCATTCGTGGCCACCACGCCGCCCATGACGTCGCCGTGCCCGCCGAGGAACTTCGTCGCGCTGTGCAGCACCAGCGAGGCCCCGTGCGCGAGCGGGTTCTGCAGCACGGGCGTGGCGAAGGTGGAGTCCACCAGTACCGGCACCTCGCCGGCCTGGGCCACCACCCGGGCGATGTCGATGAGCGCCAGCGTGGGGTTGGCCGGCGTCTCCAGGACGACGAGCGCCGTGTCCGGACGCATCGCCTTGCTCACGTGGTGCGGATGCGTCCAGGTGACCTCCACGCCCAGCAGGCCGCTGTCCAGCAGGTGATCCGTGCCGCCGTAGACGGGACGGCAGGCCACCACGTGCTTGCCCCCCTGGCGCGCCGCGAGCAGCACCGCCGTCAGCGCGGCCATGCCCGAGCCGAAGGCCACCGCCTCCTCGGCCCCCTCCAGCGCGGCCAGCGCCTTCTCGAAGCGCACCACGGTGGGGTTGTGCAGCCGGGCATAGATGGGGTTGTCGCGCAGGGGACCACCCTGGGCGAGCGCGTCGAAGCACTCGCCGATGCCCCCCATGCTTCCCACGGGATAGGTGGTGGAGAGATCGATCGGCGGCGCGTGGACGCCGAGATCCGCCAGATCCTCCCGGCCGGAGTGGACCGCACGCGTTTCGAATCCGAGCTTCTTCATCCGAATTTCCTCCCGTCAGCAGGGCACGGGAAGAAATTACGCATCCTCGCGTCGGAGAGACATCGAATAGGCTGCGGAAGCCCCCGGCGAAACCCGGGCGGGACCGAATTGGCTTCGGCCGGGCCCCTTCACTGCCGCAATGGCAGCAGCATGGTGAACCGGGTTCCCCGGCCCGGCTCCGACTCGACTGTGATGGAGCCGTTGTGGTTCTCCACCACCTTGCGGCAGATGGCCAGCCCGATGCCCTGCCCCGGGCTGTCCGGATCCAGCTTCCTCAGCGCCTCGAACACATAGTCGCTGTAGCGGTTGTCGAACCCCCGCCCGTTGTCCGCGAAGACGATGCGCGCGAAGTCGGTGTAGTGGTACTTGCCCGTGTTCGCCCGGTAGCTGTTGTGCTGGATGAGGCAGCACTCGATGTCGATCCGCGGGTCCTCCTCGGGCCGGCGGAACTTCACCGCGTTGTCGAGCAGCTGGAAGAACAGCATCATCAGCTGCCGGCGCCGGCCCTGGAGCACGGGGAGCTCCCCGCTGCGCAGTTCCATGGCCATTCCGGCCCTCTGGGCCACGAGCTGCCGGGCGCTGCCCACCAGGTCGCCCAGGGCCACCTCCTCGAGCGGCTCGTGGGTCTCGTCCAGCGACACGAACTCCTGGAGCGCCAGGACCAGCTGCTCCATCCTCGCGCTCTGGACCTTGATTCGATCCAGCGAGCGCTGGCCCGTCGCCGACAGCCCCTCCCGGTCCTGCTGGGTGAAGAGACTCGAGAACATGGAGAGCTTGCGGATGGGCTCTCGCAGGTCATGGGACAGGATGGTGCTGATGCGGGTGAGCTCCTGGTTCTTCTGCTCCAGCCGGTGGAGCTTCCGGTCCAGCTCCCGGGCATGCAGCTCCAGCTCCTGCCGGGCCTGGATCAGCTCCTCGTTGCTCCGCAGCGCCTCTTCCGCCACGCGCTTCGCCGCCAGCAGCTCGTCCTCGTACTTCCCCCGGTTGCGCACCGGGATGAGCGCGCATTGATTGACGACCCCGCCCTCGCGCTCCTTGCGGACGGCGTTGAGGAGCACGGGGAGGCTCTCCCCGCTCTTGCAGCGCAGCGAGAGGAAGATCTCCTCCGCCTTCCCGTGCATGCGGACCAGCGGGAAGAGGTGGGTCTGGTAGAACATGCGGCTCGCCAGCGTCAGGAGCGACTCCACGCGGCTGCCCACCAGCTCTCCGGAGGCGTACCCCAGCATTCCCGCCAGCGTGTCGTTGACGGCCACGAGGGCCCCGTCATCGGTGAACGAGAAGAAGCCACAAGGCGCGAAGTTCAGCAGATCTTCCACGGGCTGCATCGCCATGGCTTCTACCCCACGCGGCCTCAGGACATGGAGGCCTGAGCCAGGTAGTCCTGGATGATGGAGATGGTCTCCTCGGGAGCGCTCATGTGCGGGCAGTGCCCCGTGGCCTGGGTGATCCGCAGCGTGCTGCGCGCCAGGTTCTGGTGGAGGTACTCGCCCACCTGCCTGGGGGCGATCAGATCCTCCGAGCACTGGATGATGAGCGAGGGGACCGTCAGCTTGGGCAGATCCTTCCGGTTGTCGGAGAAGAACGTCACCTCCGCGAACCGCCGGGCGATGGTCGGATCCGTGGAGCAGAAGCTCTCCGTCAGCTCCTGGTTCAGTTCCGGCCGGTCCGGTCTGTTCATGATCACCGGCGCCAGGAAGTTGGCCCAGCCGATGAAGTTCTTGTCCATCGTCTGCAGCAGCTCCTCGATGTCGTGCCGCTCGAACCCTCCCACGTAGCCAGGGGCCTCGTTGATGTAGCGGGGCGAGGGGCTCACGAAGACGAGGCGCTGGAAGCGCTCGGGCTCGCGGATGGCGGCCAGCAGGCCGATCATGCTGCTGACGGAGTGCCCGACGAAGATGACGTCCTTCAAGTCGAGCGCCCGGCAGATGTCGAGGATGTCCTCCGCGTAGCCATGGAGACTGGAGTACCGCTCGGGGTTGTACGCGCGGAGCTCCGACCTGCCCGAGCCGACGTAGTCGAACAGGACCACCCGGTAGTTCGCCTCGAAGGCGGGGGCCACGAAGCGCCACATGTGCTGATCGCAGCCGAAGCCGTGCGCGAAGAGGATCGGCTGGGTGCCCCTGCCCATCACCTTGACGTTGTTCCGGGTGAGGATGTCCTGGGTCAGGGGCCTCGAAGCCCGGAGAGCCGTGTCTTCATGGTGGAGCATGACTTCATGCGTTACCGCTTGAGCCGGGTCCCCACCAGCGCCGAGGGCCGCTTCGCCGGACCCGCCCCGGCTTTCTGTTCGGTGGTCCAGGTTTCAGCCAGAAACGGGTTCGAAGTTCGACACTTGGGCCGGGTGAATCCACGCTGACTGGAATACGCTTCCATACATGGAAGGAACCTCGAACCTGGACTCCATCGACTACGCCATCCTGGAGGCGCTGCAGAAGAACGCGCGGCTGTCGAACAAGGAGCTGGCCGCCGAGGTGGGGCTGGCGCAGTCGAGCTGCCTGGCGCGGGTGACGCGGCTGCGGGAAACGGGCGTGCTCAAGTCCTTCCACGCCGAGGTGGACGCGCGGGCGGTGGGCATCGGGCTGCAGGCGATGATCGCCGTGCGGCTGCGGCAGCACTCGCGGGAGATGGTGGAGGAGTTCCGCCGCCACGCGCTCTCGCTGCCGCAGGTGCTGGCCGTCTACCACGTGGCCGGAGCCAACGACTTCCTCGTGCACGTGGCGGTGCGGGACGCGGACCACCTGAGGGACCTGGGCATGGACGCCTTCACCACCCGGCCCGAGGTGGCCCACCTGGAGACGTCGCTCATCTTCGAGTACGTGCGCAGCCCCGGGCTCCCGCTCTACGGGCCGCGGGAAGCCCCGCGGCGCCCGGCTCCCACCGCCGAGCCCGTCAAGCGCTCCCGCAAACGGTCCAGAGCAACCGCTCGATGACGAGCTTGCTGCTCGCGGAGGACTTGAGGGCCAGGTCCGCGTCGGCGCAGGCCACCAGCGCGTCGAGCAGCTCGCGCCGCTTGTAACGCGCCGCCCCCTGCATCGCGAGGAACGCCGCGTACGGGTGCGGGGCCTTGCCCTTGGCCGCCTTGGCCTCCTCCTCGACCCGGGGGAACACCCGCGACTTGAAGTCGTTGTACGAGCGCGGCAGCGAGCCTCCCGCGTACTTCTCCAGCCGCTCGTGGTTCTCCAGCATGCCGCGGGTGATGGAGGCCACCGCGCCCAGCAGCTGCAGCCCGTGCACGCCCTGCCCCATCGCGTCCATCGTGTAGTCCAGCGCCGCCTTGAAGTTGCGGTTCTGCAGCGCCTCGGACAGCTCGAAGAACTCCTCCTCGCGCGTGTGCGCCACCAGCAGCGCCACGTCCGAGGCCTCGATCGTCGCGCCCTGCGCGTACACCGCCAGCTTCTCCAGCTCTGACTGCAGGAGCCGCACGTTGCCGCCGATGCGCTCCTTGAGCTGCTCCGCCGCGCCCTTGCCCAGCTTCTTCTTGAAGGGCCGCAGGAACTCCTCGGCGAGCGGCTCGAGCTCGAAGTCCTTGTGGCGCGCCGCCACCTTGCGCTCGACGACGCGGCCCTTCTCCGCCGCCAGCTTCACCAGCGGACTCTTCGCGTCCACCTCCGAGGCCGCCAGCACCAGCGCATGCCCCGGCGGCACGCCCTTCTGGAACAGCTCCAGCAGCGCGCTCGCGTCACCCTCGGGCGCGGAAATCCGCTCCTCGCGGCAGAACGTGGCCACCTCCTTGAGGAAGACCAGGTCCGCCTCGGCGAGGTCCACGTTCAGCTCGTCCTTCCACTGCTCCACCGACGGCGCGCCCGAGGCTCCCGGATCGAGCTGGTCCGCACCCCACCCCGCCCGCGCCGCCAGCGCCAGCAGCCGCCGCGCGCCTTCCTTGCGCTTGCCCGCCTTCCACGCCTCGCGCGCCTTGCCCAGCGCGTCCCCTCGGCCCTTCTTCGGCGCGAGGAACTCCGGGTCGCGCACCAGCACCACCTTGCGCCCGGGGAAGAGCGGCAACGTGGCCAGCTCCTGCGCCACCTCGCGCGGCGAGCCCGCGTCCAGCACCGCGAAGTTCAGCCCCGCCGACGCGTCCGGCAGCAGCACCTTCACCAGGTCGTCCGCGCCCCGGCGCACCAGGTACTCCTCGCCCCACAGCAGGTAGAGCGGAGCCACCTTGCCGGCCTTCGCCTCGTCCAGCACGTCGTCGATGTCCGCGCTCATCGCCCCTCCAGCAGCTCGATGAGCATCCGCTCGAGCTGCAACCTCGGCGCCGCATTGCGCTCCACGATGGTCGCCTTCGTCTTCTCCAGCAGCGCGTGCCGGCGGTGCAGCACCGTCTCGTGCGTGCGCGCCGCCACCTCTTGCGCCAGCTGCAACATGTCCTGGTTGGCCAGCCGCTCCACGCCCGCCTTGGCCAGCGACACGTCCCGCGTCCACATGGAGAGGATGGAGAGCGCCTGCTCGGCCAGCTCGCGCGAGGCGCCGAACGTCTCGGCCCAGCGCAACAGGGCGCCCACCTCGCCGGGCTCGAGGGCCTCGAAGCCGCTGATGATGTCCTTGCGCGCCGCGAGCGCGTCGAGGTCCAGCGCCAGCGCCCGTCCCAGACTGCCGCCCGCCATCACCGCCGCGAGCTCCGCCGTCTGGGGGTCCAGCTTGCGCTCCTTCTGGAGCCGCTCGGCGACGAGTTGCACGGGCAGCGGGCCGAAGTGCACCTTGCTGCAGCGGCTGCGGATGGTGGGCAGCATCTTGTCCGGCGCCGAGGCCAGCAGGATGAGCGTGGTGTCCGAGGGCGGCTCCTCGAGCGTTTTGAGGAAGGCGTTCTGCGCCTGCGGGTTCATCGTGTGCGCGTCCACCACGATGGCCACCTTGCGCTTGGACTCGAGCCCGCGCAGGGTGATGCGCTCGAGCAGGCCGCGGATCTGCTCCACGCGGATTTCCCGGCTGGGGGTGCCCTGGATGTCCGAGCGCCCCGCGAGCCCGCGCTCGACACGCTGGGCATCGGGCATGAGCCAGGAGACATCCGGGTGGGCGCCCTTGGAGATGCGGGTGCAACTGGAGCAGGAGCCACAGCCCTCGTTGGGCTTCTCCGGACACGTGAGGGCCTGGGCGAGCCCCACGGCGGCGAGCTCCTTGCCGACGCCTTCGGGCCCGGCGAAGAGGTAGGCGTGATGAACGGAGCCGCCGCGCAGAGCCGCGAGGAGGGCATCAATGGCGCGAGGCTGTCCGACGACCGAGGCCAACGTCATGGCGCGTGTATCCCCGCTTGGAGAGCACCCGTCAACCACTCAGCGGGTAGCCCAACCCCCGCCCGCCTCTGGGAAAACCCTCCCGCCCCCGTGGATGCCCCCTCTCCCCCCTGGGAGAGGGCTGGGGTGAGGGTCTTCACCTGGCCCGACTCCGTGCCTTCACGGTCTTCTGTCCCACGGAGCAGGCGGGGAGCAACTTGCACCGGGAGCAGTTCTCCGGAATGGGCTTCGTGGGGCACACGCCGCTCATGCCGTAGTGACACAGCGCGAAGTCGAAGCGCACGGGGTCCGCGGCATCCAGGGCACGCAGCGAGGCCGTGACCTCCTCGGCGGTGCGCCAGCTCAAGTCATTCCGGCGAGTCAGCCCCAGGTGCTTCGAGATGCGCCCGATGTGCGTATCCAGCGGGATGAGCAGCGCCGAGGGACTCACGCGCTTCCAGATGCCGAGGTCCACGCCATCGGGCCCGCGCACCATCCATCGGAGGAACAGGTTGAGCCGCTTGGCCGCGCCGGCCCCGAGGGGCGAGGGCAACAGGTGCTGCAACCCGCGCTCGGGCCCGAGCACCTTGCGCAGCGGCTCCATGGGCACTTCACGCAGAGCGGAGGTGAAGGCATCCAGCGCGCCGTGCCAGGAGCCCCGGGCCTCCAACCCCTGGACGAAGAGCGCCTCCAGGCTCCCGAGCTCGCGCAGGGCCCGGCCCATGCCCAGCAGCAGCACGGCCACGTCGGTGCCCACGTTGAAGCGGTAGACGAAACCCGCGAGCAGCTCGCGCGCCCCGGCCACGTCCAGCGCGCGCACGAAGGCGGCCGGGGACGGGCCCATGCGCTGGAGCAACGCATCCACCTTGGGGCGGAACAGGTCCGCGCGCCCGTACGCCAGGGCCGCGGCCAGCAGCGCGCTCACCTCGATGTCCCGGGGGTCGCGGTAGCGGTGGGGGAACTCCAGCGGATCAAACGCGATGCGCGCCTGGCTGTCCGTGGATGCCAGGAAGGCATCCAGACAGGGGCGCAGGCGCTCGGCCTCGCGCGGGCTCAGCCCGGTATGTCCTCGAGCTCTCGGGGGCATGGTTCAGATACTCCGTAGCCTGGAGCAACGCGCTCCGCCACGGAGTTCATCCGAATGGCGGCTACGCGGAGCTGTTCGGCGATTCGAGGCGCTCCGAGCGCTTCAGCGCCGTTCCCACTCGAAGAATAGGCGAGCGGGACGAAGAGCGCGGCGGGCCCACCGGCCATCAACCCGATCATGAGGGGCTTTCCAATCTGATTCGCGGAATGGAGCAGCTCGGAGACACCAACAAGCTGCCGGCGCCTGCGCGCGTTGAAGAGGGCTTCGGCCCCCAGGGCTCGACGTCATGCCAGAGGTTCCGGTACGTTGGAGACCGTGGAAGAAACGCACCGCGAGAGCGCCGAGTGGATTCGTTCCCTGCTCTTGAACGCTCAGGCCACCCCGGCTGTGTTCCGCACGGCCCTGACGAGTGTTCCTCCCGCCGAGCGGGATGCCTGGCTCGATCGGGTCCTGGGGCTCGACTCGTCTCCCGCCGATGGACCCGAGCTTCCTCGAGGCTGCGTTCCCTACCTGCCCTGCCCTGTCGATGCGCTCCTTCGAATGGTGGAGTGCGCACGGGTGCAGGCTTCCGACGTGTTCGTCGATGTTGGCTCGGGCGTGGGGCGGGCTGCCGCGCTGGTGCACCTCTTGACCGGGGCCTCGGCGATTGGCATCGAGATTCAGCCGGAGCTCGTCCACGCCTCACGTGACCTCACAACGCGCTTGAACGCGTTGCGTTTTTCTCAGATCCAGGGCGATGCGGCGGTGCTCACCGGTTACATCACCATCGGGTCGATCTTCTTCTTGTACTGCCCTTTCAGTGGCAATCGATTGGAGAAGGTTCTGGACGACCTCGAGTCCATCGCGCGCACGAGAACGATTCGCGTCTGCAGCGTCGATCTGCCACTGCCGCCCCGCCCGTGGCTCACGTTCGCGGCACCACCCTCTGGGAACATCACGGTCTATCGCAGCACCCTGCTCGACAAGACGCTCTGAGCAGTCCTGGCGCGGCTCACTCGTCGCGGCGCTCCTCTGAGAACGCTCCGGGGCTCAACCGTTAATCAGACTTTACTGTTATTTAAAGGTAGAATGCCCTAGAGAGTCTTTTGTCCGCCCGACGCTGGAGGGAAACGAATCATGTTCAAGAGAGCGGCAGTCCTCGTGGTGAGCTGTGGCGCGGTGCTGGCCGGCTGCGGTGTCGACCCGCGGCTCGAGAACCAGGAGATCATCTCCAACCTGCTCGAGGCCGGGTTCAAGGCTGACGACATCAAGGTCGTCGAGGAGGCCGTGTACGTAGGGGGCGACGCTCACGTGCCCCTCGAGGCCTCCCGCGAGATGCTCCAGCGCGGAGAAGGGAGCGCGGAGCAATACAGGACGACCAATCTCGTCAGCACCGCCACCGTGAAGAAGATCTGCGTCAATCCCACCTCCACGTTCAACAGCTACGCCCGGCTCAGCCAGGGGCTCGATCTGGCGCTCCAGAACTACAATGCCCTGGGGCTCTGCTTTTCCATGGCACGGGGACCCACCACCGGCTGCAACGCGAACATCACCGTGCAGACCGTCTCCGGCACCAGCGGCTCCTCTGGCTATCCCTCGGGTGGCCTTCCCTACGGACAAATCAATATCGGCATCGGGCTGGCCAGCTACAGCGTTGACGTGGTCGAGCACGTCATCACCCACGAGCTTGGCCACACGCTCGGGCTCCGCCACTCGGACTACTACAATCAGGTCATCAGCTGCGCCTCTGGCACCAACGAAGGAGCCGCTGGCGTGGGTGCCATCCTCATCCCCGGGACGCCGAGCACGTCCACGGTGGGAGGCTCCCTCATGAACGCCTGCTACTCGAACCCCACCGGCGAGTTCACCAGCTCCGACATCGTTGCGTTGAGATACCTCTACAGCTGCGGAGCCTGAGAAGGCGTCAAGCGCATGGAGGCGGCGGGAACGAAGCCGCGGCAGGTCGCGCAGTCTCGTCCCGTTTTCATCCCCGCGCCTGCCGGGCCTGATTCAACAGGCCCTCAAAACACACCCGCCGCACCTCTATCGAATGCGGCCTTCCACTGCTTGTAGCCAGTCAGCTCGTCTTCCTGTACCGGCCGGTGACCCACGAGTGTCTTTCCATACGCCGCACCGGGAGCACGGTTCGGAATGTGCCCGATTGCAATGCTCCAGGCGCCGGTGTTGGCGGCTGCTTGCGCTTCTTCAATCGAGCCAAACTCAGGCTTCCCGTGTGCGCTGCTGATGATCAGGAGAAAGTCATCCTCGGGGGCGACGAAGACCTGGCCCTGGATGTTGATGGATGCTCCCTTCTTGACCGTAACGTGATCGACCCTCAGAACCTTTGAGACAGAGTACTTGCCATCGCGTCCTTGACTGGAGAGGAGATCCCCTTCCTTGAAGGGAAAGGACTTGTATTCAGGAGGGAAGACGTCTCCCGAGATTGGTTGCATGGCGAAATCACCCCCAGGGAATGAGCAACAACCTCCACCATTCACCCAAGGCCTCGCCGAAGAAGCAACGTTGTTGGAACGACTCCGTCGTCTTCCGTTCGCTTGCTGTCATCAACCCGTGACCGCGGGGCCGCGCCCATTGCGCGAGGACGGGCAGGTGCTGTGTCATCTCAGACATGGTCCAAAGCGTCACGTTCGCCGTGGACGATGTGGTCCCAGCCCAGCGTCTCCTGGAGGAGTGCAGCCTCGCCAGGTCGCTGGCCTCGAGGGTGACGGAGCCCGTGCTCGGCACATCGCATGCGCAGGCGCGGTTCATCAGACCGCTCGACACCCACCCGCTCGTGGCCGCGGTGCACATGGCCTTCAGCGAGCACCGCCCCCTGGTGCTCTCGCCCGACATGGTCTGGGTCACCATCGCCCAGGGACTCGCGATGCACATCGTGCGCAACGCGGAGGCCCTGCGCTCCGACCTGGTGCGGCACCAGGGCCGCAAGCAACTCGTGGTCTCGCGGTCGGCGGAGAACCTCGCCTCGGAGGACTTCTGGAACGGCGTCATCGGTGAATTCTCGGCACAGTTGCACGAGGAGAGCTCGGCCCTGCACGAGCTGATGGTGTGCGACTTCTCGACGACGGGCACCATCGAGCGCGTGGTCAGCCAGGTGGTGCTGATGGATGCGCTGCGCGAGTACTTCGACTACGTCATCAGCTGCATCTGCGGCATCCCAACCGTCACGCTCGAGGGGACCCCGGCGGACTGGAGCCGACTCCGGGAGAAGGTCGAGCAACTCTCCCGTTACGGGCTGGACTGGTGGGCCCAACACCTGCTGCCCCTGTGTGACCAGTTCGTGCGGGCTGCCCAGGGCCACGCGGACCGGGACTTCTGGCGCTCCATCTACAAGCTCCGCAAGGCCTACGGCACGGAGACCATCAACGGGTGGATCTGCAAGCTGTTCCCATTCATCCGCAACTCCAGCGGCCACTACCACATGAAGAACCCGGTGTTCGAGTCCCCTCCGGACTCCAGCGGGGACGATGCGTATGCGCCCGGGTGGATCTCGAGCTCGGCGCTGCCCACCGGCCTGTCTCGCGCCCCGATCGTCCTCGAGGTGCAGACGCCGGACGGCCCGAAGAGAGGGACACTGGCCATCGTCGCGGGCTTCCTGGGGGTGAGCCAGTCCTCGCGGACCCTGGCCCTGCGCCCCGAGCTGGGCTGGGTCGTCCACAAGGCTTTAGACGTGGACGCCATGCTGTGGCGCCTGACGGACGAGCACCCGGTGGTGCCCCCGCTCCCGGCGGACCGGCGCTCGCGCTGGAAGGAGGCGTTGATGCGTTCAGGGATCCCGGCGGAGGTCGACCGCCTGTACAGCACCTGCGATGGGGCCTCGCTCTTCGGTGAGCCGGGCAGGCCTACGTACCGGCTCCGCTCCGCGGAGGAGTTCGAATTCCGGATGGAGAATCGCTGGTGGCGCTTGCTCCCCTCCTCCGAGGCACCGTTCCTCTGCAGTCGCTGCTGGATGCGGTTCTGCGACCTGGCGGATGGGAGCTTCCTGGCCTTCTGGTTCGAGGGCGGCTCACGGCTCCCCATCATCTGGGTGAAGAACACCCAGGCCCCCTACGGGGTGTGCGTCGCCGAGAACCTGGGAGAGTTCCTGCGGCGCGCGCTCAACTCGAAGGGCCGCCCGTACTGCTATGAGCCGGGGTTCACGCCAGGCCAGCGCATGGCCTTATGAACCTGGCCAGGCACGGGCCGCGCTTCCTTGAGAGCTGCACGGTGGCGCGGCCGTCGGGCGGGGCGGGCCAGATGCCTCCGTCGAGGCCTCGGCCCGCCCCGTCTCGATGGTGCGGTAGCCCAGCGCGTTGTCGGTGCGCACGTTCCACCCGAATACCCCCGCGTAGAAGCGCGAGGCGCGCTCCGAGTCCTTCGCCAGAAGTTACTGGGCCCCCTCGGCAGTGCTTGCGACAGTGAGGGCCGGACTGGGAGCCTGCTCATACCCGATGGAGATCGTCGTCGCCGCTTGCGTGGCGAATACCAGCGGTAGGCAATGTCATGGCGAAACCCCGCGGCCCATGACGTACGAGGGTGCGGTGCCTCCTCCCCCCCTGAGCTCACTCCAGGGCCATCTCGGCCCTCAACAGGGGGAGGGCCTCGGCGAAGGCCGTCTCCACGGCCGCCAAGAGCTCCCCCATGCCCAGGGGGACCGGCTCCTTGGCCTGCCCCTCGAGCGCCTTGCAGCGCAACCGGACCCGGGGCATGCCGTACATGGCGCTGCTGCCGGCCAGCGCGTGGGCCTCGCGGGCCAGGGGCGCCCACTCGCTCCGGGCCAGCAACTGCCGCATGCGCTCGAGTTGGGGGGGCACGCTGTCGAGGAAGAACCGGAACAGCTCCGCCAGCTTGCCCGGCCCGTCCGCGCCGGTCAGCTGACACAGGCGCGAGAGATGCTCCAGGTCGAGCACGGGCAGGGCGGCGTCCATGACCGCCCAGTCTACACCGCCGCGCGCTTACCTCCCTCCAACATCTCCAGCAAGGCCGTCTCGGCACAGTGCAGCTTCACGTCAACGACAGACAGAACCCTGTTTTGGCTCGATGTTGGCACGAGGAGCGGGGCCTTCCCCGCCCAGGAGGCCAGGCAAGGAAGAGACACAGGGAGTTGCAGCACGGTGGGTGGGGCTGTGGTGCGCGGTGGTCGTGCTGCTGGGGGGATGTGCCACAGGAGGGTCGGCGACCTGGCCGCGACGCCCTGTTCGATGATCTCCGCCTTCTGACCGGCCGCCGCTAGCGTGGCGTTGACCGCGGTGCGCGGGCCCTTGATGACGACGACCATCCGCTCCTGGGCGAGATCGGCGGCGGCCACCGCCGCGACCGTATCCGGTGTCGTCGCCGCGAGGGTCCGGACCTGCGTGTCGAAGAATGACAGGGGCAGCTCCTGGTTGGGAGGCGGCGGGAATCGGACCCGCCGCCTGCGCCGAGGATGAGGCTCGACGCTGTGCCCTATCACAGGCTATTCTTCAAATCCTTGGAAGTCGGCGTTGCTGCCTCGCGAATGACGCAGCACGACCAAAGGCTCTGGTGAGTCCAGAGGGGGAACGCAACATGTGCCGGATGCTCTGTGGAAACGACTCGAACCACGCCAGTGAGCCAGCGAAGGAGGGCTCCTCCCGTCGCGAGTTTCTCTCGAGGGGGGCTTCCGCCCTCGGTGCCGCAGCGGTCGCTTCGGCGCCCCTCCCCGCGCTGGCAGCGCCCGCCCAGGGTGACCTGTCGCGGGAGAGCGCTGACAGGGAGCGTGACATGCCCAGGGAGACCGGTGCTTCGCACCGGCGTTACCTGCTGAAAGGCGGCGCGGTCCTCAGCATGGATCCCCAGGTGGGAAACTTCGCCCAGGGCGACGTGCTCATCGAAGGCAAGCGAATCATCGCGGTGGGAGCCAACCTGCATGCTCCCGGTGCGGCGATCATCAACGCCGCGGGCATGATCGTCATGCCTGGGTTCATCGACACCCACCACCACCAATACCAGACGGCGCTGCGGAGCTTCCTGTCGGACGGCCTGCTGTTCAACGACGGGCTGCCGCACGGCGAGAAGAACTACCTCGACTACATCCACTTCAAGATCACGCCCGTCTTCAGGCCGGAGGACGCATACATCGCCGAGCTCGTCGCTTCGCTCAGCCAGCTGGACGCGGGGGTGACCACGGTCGTCGACACGTCGCAGGTAGGCCATACTCCGGCGCACACCGATGCCATCATCCAGGGGCTTCAGGAAGCGGGCCGCCGCGCGGTCTTCGTGTACTCACCGGGTGCGGGCCCCGGCAACATCTTCCCGAATGATCTCCAGCGGCTCCGCAGCCAGTACTTCTCCTCGACCGATCAACTCCTGACCCTGGCGATGGGCGGAGAGGTGTTCGACCCCGCGTTCCGGAACTACTGGGCGATCGGGCGCCAGAATGGCCTGCCCATCGTGACGCACCTCGTCGGCAGCATCGGCCAGGCAACGCTCGTGGAGGAGCTCGCGAGCGAGGGCCTGCTCGGGCCGGACCTCGTGTTCATCCACGCCAGCCGCATCTCGGAGGGCTCCTGGCAGGCGATCGCCCAGTCGGGTGCGAGCGTCTCGATCGCCGTCCCGATCGAGATGGCCATGCGGCACGGCATGCCGCCGCTCCAGTCCGCGCTCGATCATGGCGTCCAGCCCGCGCTCAGCACGGACGTCGAGTGCACGATGACCGCGGACTTCTTCACCCAGATGCGGACCGCCTTCACGCTCCAGCGGGCGCTCATCAACGAGCGCGCGCTCAATGGCGAGACGAACCTGCCCGAGCTCCTCACGTGCCGCGATGTGATTCGCTTCGCCACGGTCGAGGGGGCCCGGGTGGCCCGGCTCTCCCACAAGGCCGGCTCGCTGACTCCGGGCAAGGAGGCCGACATCGTCATGCTGCGCGCGGATGCCCTCAATGTGGCCCCGCTCAACAACGTGCCGGGGGCCGTCGTCACGTTGATGGACCGCAGCAACGTGGACACGGTCATCGTCGCGGGAAGGATCCGCAAGTGGCGGGGAGCCTTGCTCGATGTGAACTGGCCCCGCCTCCGCACTGCCCTCGAGGCGTCCAGGGACTACCTCCTCCAGGCGGCGGGAGTCCAGCGCGAGCTCTTCTGAGAGGAAGAGAGGGGGGACTTGCATGAGCGCGGCCCTGGGGGTGGACTACTCCACCCATGTTGAACCTTCCAGGCTACACGCTCCGCCGTCCGGTCCGCGCCACTGACGCCAACATGCTGTTCCTGGCGGTGCGCGAGGCAGATGGCGCACCGGTCATCATCAAGACGCCGGCGGGCCCCTTCGCGGGCCCGCGCGAGAACGAGCGGTACCGCCGGGAGCACGGCATCATGCAGCGGCTCCTGGGCGTGCGGGGCGTCACCCGGCCCTATGGTTGCGAGCGGGTCAACGACCGCCCCGTCCTGGTCCTGGAGGAGGTGCAGGGGGTGGCCCTCTCCGAGGCGGTGGGCAGACCCTTCGAGCTCGCCCGCTTCCTCGAGCTGGCCGTCGCCCTGGCCTCGACCCTGGCGGAGATTCACCTCCGGGGCGTCATCCACAAGGACCTCAAGCCCTCCAACATCATCATCACCCCCTCGGGAGAGCCGCGCATCATCGACTTTGGCGCCGCGACCCTCCAGCGGACCGAGCATGTGGACGCGGCGCCGACCTGGCTGCTCGAGGGAACGCTGGCCTACATGTCCCCGGAGCAGACCGGGCGCATGAACCGCGCGGTGGACTACCGCACCGACTTCTACTCGCTGGGCGTGACGTTCTACGAGCTGCTCACGGGAGCCCGGCCGTTCCAGGGACGTGACGCGCTCGAGTGGTTCCATGCGCACATGGCCCAGCTGCCGAGGCCGCCGCACGAGCTCGTCGCCAGCGTCCCGCCCGTGGTGTCCGCCATTGTAATGAGGTGCCTGGCCAAGGTCGCCGAGGAGCGCTACCAGAGCGCCGAGGGGCTGAGGCACGACCTCGCGGAGTGCGTGGAGGGCCTGCGCCGGGGCGCCCTCGAGAGCTTCGTGCTGGGCAAGCGGGACATCCCCAGCCGCTTCCAGCTCCCCCAGCGGCTCTACGGGCGCGACGCCCACGTCGCCACCCTGCTCCAGGGCTTCGAGCGAATCGTGCGCGGAGGCAGACCCGAGCTCATCCTGGTCCGCGGCTACTCCGGCATCGGCAAGTCGTCGGTGGTCCACGAGCTGCACAAGCCCGTGGTTCAGCGGCGAGGCTTCTTCCTGAGCGGCAAGTTCGATCAGCTCCAGCGGGATGTGCCCTACGCCACCCTGGCCCAGGCCATCCGGGGGTTGGTGCAGCACCTGCTGGTGGGCACCGATGAGGAGGTGGCCCGGTGGCGTGAGCGTCTGCGGGAGGCCCTCCAGGGCAACGGCCAGGTCATCGTGGAGCTGGTTCCGCAGCTCGCGCTCCTCCTGGGCCCGCAGCCGGCGGTGCCGGAGCTTCCGCCCGCCGAGGCGCAGCACCGCTTCAAGCAGGTCTTCCTCCAGTTCCTCGGCGTCTTCGCCACCGCCGAGCACCCGCTCGTCATGTTCCTGGACGATCTGCAATGGGCGGACCTGGCCAGCCTCCGGCTCCTCCAAGCCCTGCTCACCGAGGAGAACGCGCCACCGGTGCTGTGGATCGGCGCCTACCGGGACAACGAGGTCAGCCCCTCCCACCCGCTGATGATGACGCTCGGGGAGGTGCGCAAGGCGAACGTGCCGGTGACCGACCTCCAACTCGAGCCGCTGAGCCTGGAGCAGCTCCAGCACCTCGTGGGCGATGCGCTCCCCGGGGCGGGCGCGGAGCTCATCGTGCCCCTCTCGGAGCAGGTGCACGCGAAGACGGGCGGCAACCCGTTCTTCCTCCTCCAGTTGATGCTGGCGTTGCACCACGATGGGCTCCTCAGCCGCACGCCCGGAGGGGGCTGGCGATGGGATGCCGAGGGCGTCCGGTCCAAGGGGTACTCCGACAACATCGTCGACTTCATGGCGCGCAACCTGCACCAACTGCCCGAGAGCACCCAGCACCTGCTCCCCCTGGCGGCGTGCGTGGGCAACAGCTTCCCGCTCGGGATGCTGGCCCTCATCGCCGGCCTGGAGACGGGCGAGGTGGAGCGGGGCCTCGAGCCGGCGCTCCAGGAGGGCCTGGTGGTGCGCAGCGACTCGGAGCAGTACCGGTTCCTGCATGACCGCATCCAGCAGGCGGCGCATGCCCTCATCCCCGAAGGAGAGCGCAAGGCGATCCACCTGCGCATCGGGCGCCTGCTGCTGGAGCGCCTGTCCGCCGAGGAGGTGCGCGAGAAGCTCTTCGAGATCGTGAGCCAGCTCAACACCGGGGTGGAGCTGATCAGCGGCCACGAGGAGCGCCACCGCCTCGCGCGCCTGAACGCCGAGGCGGGCTGGAAGGCCCAGGCCTCGAGCGCGCACGACTCGGCCGCCGCCTATCTCTCGACGGCCTTCGCGCTCATCCCGGGCGACCCCTGGGAGACGGACCCCGCGCTGGCCTTCAAGGTGCAGCTGGATCAGGCGGGCAGCGAGCTCGTGAGCGGCAACTTCGCCCAGACCCGCCGCCTCCTGGAGGGGCTGCGCACCCGGGCTCGGAGGCGGGTGGATATCGCCGCCGTCTACGGCCTGAGGCACGAGGTGCACCTCATCGCCGGCGAGATCGAGGCCTCCGTCACCTGCCTCCTGGAGTGCCTGGCCCTGCTGGGCATGCCGATGGACCCCCATCCCTCCTGGGAGGAGGCCCTGGCCGCCCGTGAGGAGGTCCAGGCCCTGCTGGGAGACCGTCCCATCGGGAGCCTCGTCGAGCTGCCAGCGATGACGGACGCGGACATGAAGCCGGTGATGAACGTCCTGGCCCGCCTCTTCCCGTCCGCCTACCTCACCGACAACAACCTGCTCGTCCTCCATGTCTGCCGGATGGTCTCCCTGAGCCTCCGCTACGGCAACACCCACGAGTCGGCGATCGCGTACAGCTCGCTCGGAGTGCTGCTCGGCCAGTTCTTCAAGAGCTACCAGGAGGGCTACGCCTACGGCATGCTCGCCTGCGCGCTCGTCGACCGGAACAACCTGACCCATGAGCGGGTCCGGGCGCTCTTCAACCTGGAGATGATCAGCTACTGGTGCCGGCCCCTGGCCGTCGCGCACGAGCACGCGCTGAGCGCCTTCCAGCAAGCGCTCCAGACCAACAACTACCTGTACGCCTGCTACATCGTCGGCCACGTCGTCTGGAACCGGCAGGCCATGGGGCACCCCCTGGATGACGTCTACCAGGACGCGGTCGCCCGGATGGACTTCATGCGCAAGACAGGCTTCGTGGGGGTGGTGGATACCACCCTCATCGTCCTGCGCTACATGCAGACACTGCGGGGCCACTCGCCTACGTTCGGCACGCTGGATGGGGAGGGCTTCGACGAGAAGGCCCTCGAGGCAGCGCTGTCGCCGGCCCACATGAGCGCCATGGTGTGCCAGTACTGGCTCTCCAAGATGCAGGCGCGCTTCATGTGCGGCTCCTACACGGAGGCCCGTGAGGCGGGGGACAAGGCGGCGGCGTTCATCTGGTCCTTCATTGGCATCATCCCGCGCCTGGACTTCTACCTCTTCCGCGCCCTGGCCCTGGCCGCGTGTTGCGAGGGTGCGGCGGAGCAGGAGCGGCAGCGCTACCTCGAGGCCGCCGAGGTGCACTGGCAACAGCTCGAGGTGTGGGCAGCCAACTGCCCCGAGACCTTCCGCGCGCTCGAGCGGCTGGTCTTCGCGGAGCTGGCCCGCATCCGGGGCCGCCTGGACCAGGCGCTCCCCGCGTACGAGGAGGCCCTTCGCGCGGCCCGCGAGAACGGCTTCATCCAGCACGTGGCCCTCGTGTGCGAGCTGGCGGCGAACTTCTACCGCAAGCGGCAGGCCTCGTTCATCGCGGAGGCCTACGCGCGCCAGGCCCGGGAGGCGTACGCGCAGTGGGGGGCTCACGGCAAGGTCAAGCAGTTGGACGCCCTGTGGCCGTCCCTGGTGAGCCTGGCGGCACCCACGAGCGGCACCAGCACCACCACCTCCTCCTCGGAGTCCCGGGAGATCGACGCGCTCGCCGTGGTCAAGGCGCAGCAGGCCGTCTCCAGCGAGATCGTCCTCGAGCGGCTGGTGTCCACGCTCATGCGGGTCGCCACCGAGAACGCGGGGGCCCAGCGTGGAGCCCTGCTGCTCCCGCGCGGTGACAAGCTCGAGGTCGTGGCCGACACGGAGAGCGCCTCGGGCGGCCCTCTGCCCTGGACGATCATCTCCTATGTCCGGCGCACGCACGAGCATGTGCTCATCGCCGACGCGGGGGCGCCCCACCCGTTCTCGGGAGAACCCTACCTCGAGCACAGCGGAGTCAGGTCCGTGCTCTGCCTGCCGCTGATGCGCCAGGAGGCGCTGTCGGGAGTGATGTACCTGGAGAACCGGTTCGCCTCCGGAGCGTTCACCCCGGAGCGCATCACGCTGCTGGGGCAGCTCGCCTCGCAGGCCGCCATCTCGATCGAGAACGCACGGCTGTACGCCGAGCTTCAGCGCACCGAGGCCGCGCTGCGCTGCGCCAACGACGGGCTGGAGCGGCGGGTGGAGGAGCGCACACGCGAGCTCAAGCAGGCGCAGGCCCAGTTGGTGGACACGGCGCGTGCGGCGGGGATGGCCGAGATCGCCTCGGATGTGCTGCACAACGTAGGCAATGTCCTCACCAGCGCCGTCATCAACCTGGAGCAGATGCGCTCCGCAGCCGCGGCCTCGCGCTTCGACCGGGCGGCGCAGCTCTCCGCCCTGCTCAAGGAGCACCAGGAGGATCTGGTGGGGTTCCTGACGCGCGATCCGCGTGGCCGCGTCATCCCGGAGTACCTCCTGGCCCTCACCGAGGAGCTCAGCAACGAGCGGACCCAACTCCGGACGAACCTGCATGAGATGGGCCTGCACCTCGAGCACATCCACGCCATCATCCGGGTGCAGCAGGACTACGCCAAGACGGCCCTCATCCTCGGGGAGTGGGACCTCGCCCAGCTCATCGAAGACAGCCTGCGCTTCCAGTTGGCCGCGTTGCAGCGCCACGGCGTGACCGTGACGCGCGAGCTCACCTCCGTCCCCAGGATGCAGGTGGACAAGCACAAGGTGCTGCAGATCCTCATCAACCTCCTGAGCAACGCCAAGGAAGCCATGGCCGAGGTCCCCGAGGGGCAACGTCACCTGTGCGTGCGGCTCGCGGCCCAGGGGGATGTGGCCCGGATTCAGGTGGTGGACAATGGCAAGGGCTTCACGCAGGAGATGCGCAAGCAGCTCTTCGCGCTCGGCTTCACCACCCGCAAGGAGGGGCATGGCTTTGGCCTGCACTCGAGCGCGCTGGCGGCGCAGGTGATGGGGGGACGCCTGCTGCTGGAGAGCGAAGGGCCCGGCAGGGGCGCCACGGCCACGCTCGAGCTCCCTGTCTCTCAGTCCCGCTGACCTGCCTCCCGTGGAGGCGGCGGGAATCTAACCCGCCAAGGGCGGATCCGCCCCCGCTCGAGATTGAAGGCACATCCCGCCTCCCCTCTGAAAGTGGGGCGTCCCGGGATTTCAGTCAGGAATGGGGTATCCGAAGAAATAACGACGTCCCTCTTCATACTTCGCGGCTTGGGGGCTGTTCAGGAAATTCTCAGCGATCCTCGCTGCTGATAGGGGCTGAAACGCTTGTTTAACATAGAAGTCGTGACAATCAATGCCCGTCGATGCTTCGAAACGACGGCGAAGTTTTGCCGCGTCCCGGTGCTCGCGGCCTACGCCATTGCACAGCCTTCGCGCGAAAGATTGAACACCACTGCGCTCCCCTCCATATACAAGAACGTTCCCGCTCCCGAACTGCGCACAGAGTTCCTCATAGCGGTCCATTACGAGTCCCAGATATTCCTCCAAGCTATCATCCGGAGGCTCGTCCGAGAGCAACCCCCAGTCATTCTCCAGCAGGAATGAAAGAAGGGAGGGAAAAATTTCGATTTCCTTGATCTCGGCCAGCCGAAGCGTCAAGTAGTGATCAAGAATGACAGGAACCGCATCGAGCAATCCCCATGCCTGAAAGGCATCACAGTAGTGAATTGCCTTGTCGCGATAGAAATACAAGGCCATCTCGTCCTTGGCACTCTTTTTGTCGGCCTGCAACTCTTCGCTCATTTGCTTGAAGCACGAGCGCGTTCCTGCATCACCCAGCAGTCGCTCAATCGTGGCGCGAAGGGTACCACTCTCTACCCGGCGATAGATTTCCAACAGATGCTCGACCCGACGGAATTGACCGGATTTGAGCTCACCGAGGATTTCCTCCGTCAAGAGCCATGAACTCCTGTCTGGATCTTCCAGCAACTCAGGATGGTTCTTGGGCGTAGGCAAAGGGAAGTACCCATCTCTTTCCGGGATGAGCATATTTTCCATGAACGTCATTCGTTGGTTCGTCATGTCGCACGATACAACTGGATGTGTTATGAGAAAATGTAATCTTTATTCATGAAATCTTTGAGCCTTCTTTTCTTGGCTCCTGAACCACGAAAGAGTTCTTTCCATGTAAAGCTTTCTGCTTTCTGCCAGACGCCAAACTGGAGATCGATTTTCTTGCATGCGCGACAAAGGAGGTCGTTGGGATAGAGGTTGCCAGGGTTGTCGGGACAGCCTCCGCCCAACTTGGGAGTGAGGTGGTTGACCTTTTTGAACCCCCCCTTTACCTTGAGTACCTCGGGATCGTTTTCTTTGGGATTGGAAGCGACGAAGCGCTCGACGATTCCAGGATTGGCCTTGAAGAATTTTTTTTGGTACTCCTCTTTGATGCCTGGTGTTCCCCACTTCCCTTCGATCGCGTTCTTTCGGATTGGCTTTATTTGTACCGGGCGAAACACGTCGCATGGAGGCGAGGGAAAAACCCTGCCCTCACACGTGCATTCGACCTTTTTCATCGCCTGCATCGTGGCGTAGATGTCCCGCCTCCTCCTGGCCTCGGCCTTGAGGTTGCCTCGCTCATCCTTATCGTTCATGCCGTAGAAGTCCTCGAGGCTCTGCTTCTCATCTCCATGCTTGAACGCGGCGGGGCACTCCTTACTGCCGCAGCAGGGGCACTTCTCTTCTTTGATTCTCCCCAGCGCCAATGCTGTCATCTTCGCGAGGTTGCCCACGGGTGGTGTTGAACCGGGGTAGCTCGCATGGTTGGACGTGGCCAGATCCACATGTCTGGTAACGTTTTTGGATTCGAACTGGACATCCATGGACCAGGACGCGAAGTAAGCTTTTCCCGTGATGGTGTGGGTGACGGCACTGCCGCCAAAGTTCCGTGTGGCAGCCTCGTTTCCCAGGGGTGATGTCTTGTAATAAGACTGGTCCCGCAGCATCGCCGGCTTGCCGCGGATTTTCACCGTTTTGCTTCCCTCCTTCATGTCCTTGGAGAAGGACGTATTCGGGTATGGCACTGGCACTGGCCCGGATGGTGGCGGCGGCGGGCTCATGCAGACATCTGGGAACGCCGCCACGACCTTGCCATCTCCCGCCTCGCAAGCGATCTCGTTTCCGTTCGCGAAGACCTCACTACCCATGAGCAGAATCCTCCGAAGTCAGTGTGAATTCAATCCGAGCACGGCGACTGCCCGGTCACCCGAATGGTCAGCAGTGTAGCAGATGGCACGTGTCCCCGGAGCGTACCCTCTGCCCATCGCCACCGACGCCACCACCAGTGCCGCAATCCCCGACGCTGCTCCGATTTCCCCGAGCGTCTCCGCTGGCAACCATAGAGGAACCGACTCCTTGCGCGTGCGCAGCATCCTGGATAGCGCCAGAGAGATCTCCTTGAATCCGTAACCCTCACCAGACGCGTCAGACAACCGGAAGTCGATGTCCGCGATGCCCAATCCTGCTTCGGCCAGGGCGAGGCGCGATGCTTCCACCATTCCGTTGGCACGGAGTGGCTCATCCGACTGCGGGAGTGCCGTTTCTCGCGCGAAGCCAAGGCCGAGAATCGCCATCGGGCCGGGACGGCCCGGCGGCGGTCGACGCGTTACGCGGATACATGCTGCGGCTTCTCCTGGAATCACTCCGTCAGAGTTGCCTGGCCTCTTGAGACTTCCGCGCCTGTCGAACCACCAGAGGGCTGGGGCGTTCACGAGGGAGTCCACCCCCGCGACATAGCACCCGGGTATCTGGGGATGGCGCTCCATCAGCGTCCTTGCCTCGGCCAAGGCATGCAGCCCCGCTGAATTTCCCGTGGGGATGCAGCGTGAGAGGGCCGTCTCGAATCGGAGAGCATGTTCCCTCTGCAAGCGGACGAGCACCTCTGGGAAAAGCTCTGAAACTCCGCCCGGACGCTCCGGCGCAGGTGTGCCGACGATGAGTGGCATGCGGGCCTGCTCAGCCGGATCGATCTCCCGCGCCGCATCGGAGACAGCCAGTTCGAGCAACGAGAGGACGCGTTCACGGTGTAGCAGTTCCGGTGGAAGCAACGCGAACTCAGAGCAGATGATTGGCTCCCCGTCGTTGTCTCGATACCGGCTCTCTTGGAAGCGGTTGATATTGGCTCGCATGGCGGCACATGCTGTCGTGGCCCGCAGCCCGATCGGGCAGGCGAATCCGGCGGAGATGACATAAAGAGGAGCGGGACTCATGCTCCACCTCTGGGCCGATGACGGTTCTGCCAGGAGATGAGCGCCGCGAGCCCACGGAAGTACGGTTTGCCATTCCGGTATTCCACTGGTTCGGAGGAAATGGGGGGCGATTGCACGCCTACGAGTACCTCTCGCAGTTGGTTCAATTTCTTGCTCAGCGGAACCGATACCCGCCACGTCAGCACGGCCTCCCGCGTGTCGCAGTCGAGGAGCATGGTGTCCAAGCGCGGTTCGCTCTCCACCTTTCGATCATGGAAGCAGAACGTCACTGGCACCTGGACGCGCGGCACCATCACGGTCCAACTCCCAGATTCAGTCATTCCGAGGCAACGCAGCAGTTCGCCCCCTTTGAGGATTGGAAGTTGCTGATCCTCCGGTGCGCATTGGAAGTAGCGCGGATCGAAGTCCGCTGGAAGGAAGGGGTAGACCGAATCGAGCCATTGTTTATCGTAGGTGCCTGCGTATCCTCTTCGGGGTTGCCATGCGCGACCGACAGAGCCAAACCCCACGGGGGTTGGAGTGTCGTTCCAACGTTGGAGCGGTTGCTTGGGATTCTCAACGTTCGGGAGTGGGACGCCGTCAGAATCCGCAGCCTGGGGATTCTTACGAAACCCCATTCCAACTGGGTTGCGGGGTTCCGTTCCCTGATGCTTCAAGTCTTGGTGAGAATGATCCGAGCCACCGAAAGCCCGCTCATAAAGGAGGGGCATCCGGGTGAACGGCTGGGGCGGCGTGGAGCTCAGTCCCAGGAGTCCCTTCTCCCAACGACGATCTCCGGTGACAAGAAGATCCTTATGCCGGCCTGGCAGTTCCAGACGAACCAGCATGCGCTCCACCGGCCGCCCTCCACGTGCGATGGCATGTCCATGCACGAGCACGTCCGCGCGCGGCTTCTGGCTTGCGAAATCGCACTCATACCGGATGCTGGTCGTGCCAGGATCTCCATGGTGTTCATCGGAGTAGACGAGTGTGCGTTGCATCTCGGCGATTCGGGGCTCTCCTGTCTTGTCGAATGTGAAGGTGCCTTTGATCACAACGACACAATGATCACGCGCTTCCTTGTCGGTAGTGAGGGCAATGCCGGCTTGCATCGCGGTGGTGTTGCTAGAGATCTGCATGGTTCCCTTATCTCCGAAAGCACTTGCGCTAAAGCAGCGGTGCCGCGACGTTCAGATTCCTCTCACGGAGGATTTCGAGTTGTGTCAATTCCGCACGCTGGCGCTTGGTGAAGGTCCGCGTGTTTACGGTGTACCGTCCTCGCGTCCTCAGCCACAGTCCGAGGGAGAATGGCGGGCGCCGCCGCATGGGACCCTCCCGGAGTGCCGAGAAAACACTGGCAAAATCAAGCGGCACACCACGCAGGTAGCGCGTCCTCGAATTGAAATGGCCCCGCTGCTTCATCCACCAACGGCGTACTCCTTCCGCGTCCGGTAGAGGCAGCGCATGCTCGGGGCGCAACGTCAGATCCTCGTCCTCGGTGTCGGCCAGTGACATGTCGTCCGTGTGGGGGACTTCATCCTCGTCGATTGCCAACCGCTCACTTGCGAGATCCAGACCGGTAATCGCACAGAAGGACTCTCCGGCAAGAGGAGCCAACTTCTTGTCGTCTAGGTACGCAAGGCAGGCTTCCGCAGCACTCAAAGTACCGACAAAGCCCAATGCCCATAAGGCCTTGGTGCGCGAAGCCGGGCGTTGAAGTGCTTCAAGGAGAAATTCGTGATCGTGTGCGTTGCCCACCAGTGCCAGTACCTCCAGTGTGGAGCCAGCACCGTCCTCTCGGCCAAGTTCCCTGCGATAAGTCCATGCCTCTGGCAGGCCGAGAGCGAGTCCTGCCAAGAGGGCTGCCTCGCGCACGTTGGAGTGAGGCGAGTCAAATGCTCGGATTATCGTGCGAGTATGAAGACCGGGCGGTTCATGTACCACGGCCAGGAGCCCAAGTGCCTGGACGTCGGGATGAGGATGAGACAGCAGCGGGGCAAGAGCCCGACCCAATGCATTTCCCCGAAGAGACAGGACCTGTGCCGCCGCTATGACCGCTTCGACCTGTGACGACGACAGCAGCGGGCGAAGATACGCATCGAGATCCGAGCATTCACAAACTTCAAGAGCGCGGATCATGGCAGCGTGTCTCGTTTCTGCATTGGTGAGGGCCGCGTGGATGATCCGCCCATCCGAGCTGAATCCGCCGTTCAACAAGGCGAGGGTTGCGGCGCTTACTCGTGCCGACGGTGCTTCGGCATCAGCGAGGAGTGGCAGGAGCCACCGCTCAACGACCTTGGGCCCATTCACAACGAGCGCGTCGACATGCGCCAATAGGCGTGGCTCCGGCCCGTTCGCTACCTCGTCAAGAGTGTAATCTGGTGCATCAAGGCTACGCTCCCACATTGACCAAAGGAATTCAGCCTCATCAAGATGCTGCTCCACGATGTCCCACAGTGGTTCTGTTGGATCGATGTGCATTGAACTTAGATTTTACCCAATGGAATCGGCTTCCTTCAAGGACAGGTAGGGCGTCGACGCATGCGCCACGTTGAAGGCGGTGGACACGACCTCTTCGCGGATACGTCCCCTCCGGGAGGGTGTGTGGGGGGCGACTTGGCTCGTTTGCCCGGCAGCAGATTGGCCTGGATGCGTTGGGCAGGATGTTTTTGTCGGGGCTCTGTCTTTTAGACCGTTTCTCCGACTACAGACGCACCAAAGGCCGTCAGCCAAGCACCGCGCCGCCAAGAAGCAGCTCCAACGAGACATATTGCGCATCTCCCATCGCTGCGCCCGCCCGAGCTTCGTGGCGAGCATGATACGGAGCGGGCGGGAAGGCAATCCAGCGAGATGCTGGACCGGACAGCGTGTGTATTTCTCCACCCCTGTTGCTTCACTTGGACTTCACTTCGGGGCTCCGGGAAATCAGGTCCCCCAGTGGACGAGCCGCGCGCTGCTCTCGGGCTCGGCTTGCCCACGGGCCCACGCGCTCGGTGCCCTCGGCGAGCATCTGGAAGCGCGCCTCGTAATAAGGGCAGGCCGGAGAGTACGGGCGCCCACGGGGCGGCCACGTAGACCTCCGAGTAGGTGCGACGGGTGCCCTCCCTTTTTATACGCCTCCGGATTTGGTCCAAATTTGGTCCGGCAAGGACCGATTTGGTTCCCCGCACTCTGAGCCTCCTCGTTGGGAGTAGGCTCGGCGCAGAGCGGCGGGCAACCTCTATTGGAGGCGGCGGGAATCGAACCCGCCCCCCATTTCCCTGATGCGCTGTAAAATGGGCCCGCGGTTGCCCGGAATCCATCTCCACGGGTCCCAAGGAATGCGCTCGTGAATGGCGCAGGGGAGCACCGCGTAATGCATCGCACCTGGAATCGGATTGTCTCAGTGGGGATGTGCCTGGGCCTGACGGCGTGTGGGGGGACGGCCTCGGACCCGGAAGACCCGGGGACCTCGAACGCGGGCACCTGCACGCTGGCGGCGAACACCGCGGAGACGGCCACGGTGAGCCCCTCGGGGTGCCATGTCCTCACGCGCGACACCAGCGCGTGCGAGGCCGAGCGCAAGGCCCAGGGGCTCTCGGGCTATTGGCTCCAGTTCTCCTGCCGCGTCTCGCTCTCGTCCACGACGACGAACGGCTTGAAGATGGTGCGGGCCCAGGCGGACGGCCAACCGGACTACAAGAGCTTCTACTTCTCCACGACGAACGCCTGCTACGAGACGTACTCGGGCAGCATCCACAACCCCAACTCGATCGTGGCGCAGAGCTACACCCTCGACTTCCCCGTCACGCCGGACATGACGATGCAGGGCATGCGGGGCGCCATCGTCGGGCTCGCCCTCAACGGCGTGCCCATCTTCGGCAACTTCGCGGCGCCCGGCGATGACATCTACACGGAGGCGAAGACGTTCGACCGGTGCGGCGCCCATCCGCAGAACTCAGGCGTCTACCACTACCACTCGGAGCCCTACGCGCTCTCCTACGACGACGCACGCTTCATCGGCGTCATGCGCGACGGCCATCCCATCTACGGGAGGAAGGACTCGGACGGCAGCGCCCCGGCGCTGGACTCGGTAGGCGGACACACCGGCGTCACCGCGGACAGCCCGACGACGCCCGTCTACCACTACCACGTCCACGAGCAGACCAGCACGAACAGCGGGACGCTGGGCCAGAAGCAGTGGTTCCTCACGACGGGCACCTACCGGGGCACGCCCGGCGGGTGCGTCGGGTGCAACTGAGCTGACCCCCTTCGCGGCCAGTCCCGGGGCGCGGCATCCGCTCACCGCGCCTCGATCAGCATCGGCAAGCCGTTGCGCACTCCGAGGGTGCCGGACATTTCGATCCGCGGCACGTGGCCGGGCTTCAGGCGCAGCTTGAAGCGGCGTGCGAGCATCGCCGCCATCACGTGGGTCTCGAGCAGGGAGAAGTTATTGCCCAGGCAGATGCGCGGTCCGATGGCGAACGGGTGGTAGGCGTGCGCATGGCGTGCCGCCTCGCGCTCGGGCAACCAGCGGTCGGGCTCGAAGCGCTCCGGCTCGTCCCAGAACTCCGGGTGCCGGTGGGTGGCGTAGGAGAAGACAATCGTCCTGGTACCGGCCGGGATGCGGATCCCATCGAGCTCGTCATCGGCAACGGCGTCACGGGCGTACATCGGCGCGGCCGGATAGAGCCGGAGGACCTCCTTCACGACCTGGAGGGTGTACGGGAGCTTCTTCAAGTCGTTGATCGTCGGAGGCGCCTCGCCCAGCACCGCGTCCAGCTCGGCATGCAGCCGCCGCTCCACCTCCGGGTTCTGGGACAGCGCGTACCACAAGAACGAGAGCGTCCGTGCCGTGGTCTCATGCCCCGCGGCGAACATGGTCAGGCCGTTGTCCACGAGGAGTTGCTCCGCCATGAGCGTCCCCGTCTCCTCGTCCTTCGTCGTCATCAGCTTCGTCAGCAGATCATCCGGCCACTGCTCGGTGGGGATGGCCCGGCGCCGCGCGATGAGCTCGCGGATGTAGGCCGTCACGAGCTTCCGGGCCCGGCGGAACCGCAGGTTCCCGGGGGTGGGCACCCACTGCGGCACCTGGACGGGGCCCGTCCGCATGCCCGAAATGTGGGAGATCATCGTCTCGATCGAGTTCTTGATCCGCAGCAGGGTATCGCCCGAGTCGGTGCTGAAGACCGAGTGGAGGATGACGGCGGCGGTGACCTGCATCATCTCGTCGAGCATCTCGACAGGGTGGCCGGAGCCCTGATGCTGGGACCGCCAGCGCTCGATGAGCTGCTGCGTGTCGGAGAGGAAGATGGGGAAGAACTTCTCCACGCCGCGAGGGGTGAAGAACGGCGCCATGAGCTTGCGCTGCCGGCGCCAGTCGTCCCCGGTGGCGGTGACGATGCCATTGCCGAGCAGCAGCTCGCGGAGGACGTCGTAGCTCTCGCCCTTGTCGTAGCTCTCGCGGCCCGTGACGTTGATGTGGCGCACGTGGTCCGGGTGGACCACCAGGAGCAACGACTGCGAGCCCATCCGCACGCGGGTCAGGTCCCCGTGCTGGCGCCAGATGCTCATCAGCCAGCCGAGGAACCCCTCTCGCCGGACCCCCTTGAGCATCTCGAGGGTGGAAGGGGCGTACTCGCGGAGGGTACGGGGCGTGTCGACGGAAAGTGCCGGATTCATGGTCGTGGAGTCCTCGAGGGGTTCTTCAACACTTCTCAGCCGACAGCTGCGGCCATGTAAACGGCCGTTTACATCGCTGGACATAACCCAGCCGCCGTCCTAAGTAAACAGCCGTGCACATCTCCGACCCGGCCGTGCCCCCGAAAGCGACGCGCCAGCGCGATGCCGAGCGCACGCGCACCGCGCTCCTCGACGCCGCGCAGACACTGTTCTCGACGCGAGGCTTCGCCAACACCGGCGTGCGGGAGGTGGCGGAGCTCGCCGGGGCGAATCCCGCGCTCGTCATCCGCTACTTCGGCTCGAAGGAGGGGCTGTTCCGGGCGACGTTGGAGCGGGTGAGCATCTCAGGGCTGCTGAGTGGAGAGCGGCGCCGCTTCGGAGCGAACTTGATGGCGGCCGTCTTCGACAACCCGGACGCCTCGGGCCCGCTCGCGATGATGATGCTCTCGGCGGCCGATCCCGCGGCGCACGCGGCGAGCGTCGAGTTCCTCCAGACGAAGTTGATCGCACCGTTGGCCCGGTGGCTGGGAGCACCGGACGGCAAGGGGCGAGCGGCGCGGATCAGCGTTCTGTGGACCGGCTTCCTCACCAATTGGAAGCTGCTGCCCATCCAGCCGCTCGACAAGGCGGCGCACCTCGCCTCCACCCGCCGCTGGCTGGAGGCGGCGACCCAGGCGATCGTCGACGAAGGCGAGGCCTGAGCTCACGACATGAAGCCCATTCCTCCTCATCCATGGTGCCGGCGGCCCCATCGAGGGATGGCTCAGGGTGTGGGAGCAGCTGTCCGAACTGGGGACCGTCTTCGCGTACAACCGTCCAGGGACCGGCGGCAGTGGCAAGCCGGGCGTGACCCCCTCAGGCGCTCTGCACGCCCGGCGCTGTCGACATCTTGTACGCCAGGTGCAGGCGCCCATGCCCGTTGGCGGGCAGCTCGACCTTCCACGTGCAGAACCCGTTCTCGTCCAGCACCGGCGAGCCACTGGTCTTCTCGCGATCCAGCTCGATCTTCACGTGCTCGATCTCCGAGACGGGCAGTCGCTCGGTGACGGCCACGGTGCGCGGCGTCCCCGAGAGGTTGGAGAGGTAGAGAGTGAGCCGCGCGGTGGCCTCGTTCCACTTGCTCACCGGGTTGAGCTGGCTCTCCCGCTTCTCCTCGCGCTGGATGCGGACGGACTCCTCCGGGCCGAAGCTCAGCTCGAACTTCTCCTGGGGCGCCACGAACAGCGTCTGCGTCCAGCCCACGAAGCCGTTCTCCTGCAGCAGCTCCACCGGCCCCGCCAGCACCGGGTTCGGCGAGGTGTTGCGCGCCACCGCCCGCAGGAACACCTTGTTCTCCAGCTCCGGGAAGGCCACCAGCGACGACTCCGCCTCGGCCTCGAAGGTGAAGAGCGGGATGATGTTGGGCCGCCCATCCGAGAGGATGGTGTTGCGGCCCGGGGCCTTCAGGTTGCGCGTCTCCCCGCCATCATCCACGCCGGGAAGATCCACGCTGGCCGGAGCCACGGGAGCGGCCGCGCCAGAGGCCGGCGCACTGCCCAGCCCCGCCTTCTGCACCTGGACCTGACGGGCCTGGACCACCACCGTCTCGCTCTTCTTCTTCACGGTGAGCAGGTCCGCGCGCAGCAGGGGCGGCTCGATGCCCAGCGAGGAGCGCGCCGTCGAGAAGCGCAGCTCCGCCTCCTTCCAGTCCTCGCCGGTGTCCTGCCAGACCGCGGCCGAGGAGGCCACGTGGACGCGGCTTCCCGCCAGCAGGCGCGCCGAGTGCAGCGGCCGCCACAGCGCGTTGGGCACGACGTAGTGGATGCGGACCTCCACCTCGCCCTCGGCCTCCGCGAGCACGTCCACCTCCAGCCAACCCACCACCTGGTGGTCCACGCGATCCATCGCCTGACGCTGGCGCATCAGGGCGGCGATCTCCTCCGCCAGCCGCTCCGCGGTGAAGGTGGCCTTCAGCGCCGACTCGCGCAGCTGGCGCGCCTTGCGGAACAGGGCGTCGAACGTGTCCTGCCACTGGGCCGCGGCGCCCATCCCCCACCCCGCGTCCTCGGGGATCTCCGAGGCGCCGAGCACCAGCATCTGGTGGACGCGCTCGAAGCGCTGACGGGCGCGGGCCTGGTCCTCCAGCACCTGCTCGCGCTCGAGCCGCAGCGCCTCGATGCGCTCCTCGAGCACCCGCGCCGCCTCCGGCTTGTCCGCCGTCCGGATGCGCAGGCTGCGGCGGATGCGGACGTCCGCCACCCGCGCCTGGCCGGAGACGACCTCGGCGCGCAGGGACACGTCCTGCAGCACCGGCGCCACGCCGTGGACCACGACCCGGTTCTGCCCAGCGCGCACACGCACCGTGCCCCCTCGGGTGACCTGGGCCCGATCCTCCAACAGCGTCACCATGCGCACCGGTGCGTCCAGGACCGGTGCCGCCTCGGGGAGCGCGGGCTCGTAGCGCTCCATGCCTTGGGGTTGGATCGCCGTGCTCATGTCACGCCTCCCGGCGGTTGCCACCGCTGAGCTCGTTGTTGGCATACAGCTTCACCACGTACTGGGCGGACAGCTTGCTCGTCCCGTTGGCGGGCACGGTGAGGCGCCAGCGGCGTCCCCCCTCGAGCACGCTGCCTCGCTCCTCCTGCGCATAGGGCTCCCACGCGGGGGTGACGGTGCCCTCCTCGACCACCACCTCCGCGTTGGGCGCGGGCTGGGGGAGGCGCTCGCGGACCTCACAGACAATCTCCCGGTCCAGGTTGTTGACGAGGTCGATGAGGATGTCGTGCCACAGCTCCGTCATCGCGACGATCTTCTCACCGCTGCGGGCCTCGCTGAAGCGGGTGTTGCGCGCGCAGCGGATGGCCTGCTCCACGCCCAGGCCCAGCTTGAACTCGCCGCGAGGGGGCACCGAGGGCAGCGTGGTCGAGAGCACATACTCGCCCCCGACGTAGACCTCGGCCGGGCCCGGCAGCATGGGGGCGGCCAGCGGGTTCTTCACCTGGGCCTGCCGGTAGACGTTGTTGTCCTCGCGCGGGACGGTGACGTAGAGGACGCTGGCCTCGCCGGTGCGCGTGCCCAGGGCCACGGAGTGGAAGGTGGCGTCGGACGGGACATCCACCGTGGCATCAGCCGTGTAGCTGAAGTCGAAATGACCACTGGCCGCCCGGACATCCGCCGTACCGCCTGGCAGGGGCAGGTGGGCCGTGGAGCTGGCACGCAGCTCCGCCTCGGCCACCACGGCCATGACATCGAACTTCACCTCCACCTGGAAGCGCGCCAGCGACTCCAGGTAGAAGCGCCGCGCATCGACGGGCTGGAGCCGGTTGCGCGGGCCCTCCGTCGCCGCGGAGAGCCGCAGGTGGGTGAAGACCACCGCCTCCAGGCCGGCCTGCGAGGGGGCCGCGCCACCGCCTCCCGGGCCGCCTCGCGATACGGCCTTGGAGCGCGCGGGGGCAGCGGCAATGGCCATCGACGGGCGAGCCATGGCGGGAGCCGGCGGAGGGGGAGCCATGGCCGGCGCCGGGGCAGCGGCCATGGGCATGACGGGCATGGCCTCTTCCATCGACAGCACCTCGTCGTCCACGGCCTCCGAGTACACGGCGGACGGTTCGGACTGGTAGCCCTCGTCGGCGAGACCTCCGAGCTCGCGGACCTCGCGCCTCTGGCGCCGCTTCTCCTTGCGCTGCTCGATGGCGTCACGCACTCCACCGAAGACGGCCCCGTCCTCCCCCTCCAGGTCCGCGGGCGCCGATAGCGCGGGCAGCGCGTACGGCTCCGGAGCCCACAACCCGCGCAACAGTGATTTGCGGTCGCGGTCGAAGTCGGCGAAGAGCGCGGTGGCGCCTTGCGGTGGCGGGCGGAAACCCGCACGGCCAGGCGAGGGGGGCTGCGCGCGGCCGATGCGGATGGAGGCCAGCTCCGGCAGCTCCGTCCAGCTCATGGGCGCGGCGGTGGAGAGCACCAGCTTCACGCCGCGCCAGTCCTCGCCGGAGTACTGGCAGATGCTGGCACGCGTCACCAGCTCCACCTGCCGGCAGTCCCGCGACAGGCGGCACTGGTAGCTGGGAGCCCAGCGCGCCCCGGGGACGAAGTACTCCACGGAGAGCTCCACGCGCCGCAGCTCGCCTCCGCCGTGGCGCAGCTGCACATGCACGGACTTGTAGAGATCCGCCGCGGTCACCTCGCGCGCGGTGGAGGCCCTCGCCATCTTCTCCTCGAGGACGGTCACTTCCTCATTCAGCTTGCGCAGCTGCTCGCGCAGGGAGCGCGCCTCCACGAGGCGGGACTGCACACCATCCTGGGAGAACTGCTCCAGGGCGATGCGCGCGCCCATGGGAGCGGCCGGCGGTGGCTTGCCCTCCTCGGGCTCCGGACGCGCCGGCACGGGAATCCCACCGAGGATGGACATCTCCCAGCCGAGCTGCCGCAGCTGGCTCTCCACGGTCCGCACCTGCTGGCGCAGCGAGCGCAGCGCCGCCTCGTCCACGGTGTCCAGGGGGGCGGTCCTCGGAGGAATCCACAACCCGACGCGCACGTGGGTGGCGGAGAGGTCCGCCTGCGGGTTGTCCGTGGACAGCACGCGCACGCGCACCGTGGCGTCGAACAGCGAGAGCGGCAGCCGGGGGATTTCCAGCTCCGTGGGCGGCTTGCCGCCGGGGCAGTCCAGCGAGAGCAACCGGGTTACCCGCGCGCCCTGGTGGTAGAGCGTCACGGTGTCGAGGCGGGACTCCACGATGGGCATGCACCCTCCCGAAATGCGTTGCGCGGCACGCTAGAACGCGGCTTCGCAACCGGGCAAGGACTCGCCTCGGATTCCCACGGGCCGCACCGTGCCTCGGGCCGGCCTGGCCTCGCGTGGCGGTGCGAGCCCGCGAGGCCCGGCCGGACGTCCGTGGCTCAGCGCGTCAACTCACGCACCGCATGCCCCAGCTCGGGAAGGATGAGCTTGTGCAGCGCGAGCCGCACCGCCTTGGGCGAGCCCGGCAGCGAGAAGAGGATCATCCCCTGGTAGGTCCCCGCGGTGGCTCGCGACATCATCGCCGCGCTGCCGATCTCCTGGAAGGAGAGCATCCGGAACAGCTCGCCGAAGCCGGGCAGCGTCTTCTCGAAGAGGCCCTGCAGCGTCTCCACCGTGCTGTCCCGGCGGCCGATCCCCGTTCCTCCGGTGAAGAGCACCGCCCGCGCGCCCACCTCCTGCGCCTCCTTCAGCATGGCGCGGATGGCCTCGGGCTCGTCCTTGATGACCCGGTAGCCGCTCACCGAGTGCCCCTCGGCCTCCAGCAGCTCGCGCAGCACCCGCCCGCTCTCGTCCTTCGACTCGTCCCGGCTGTCCGAGCACGTCACCACGAACGCACTCACGTGCACCGGCGCGTGCGCCTTGTGCTCCGCCACCGGCCCGGAGCCGTGCTCGTGCCCATGGTGGTGGTCATGCCCGTGCCCGTGGTCATGGTCATGCCCGTGCCCGTGGTCATGGCCGTGCTCGTGGCCATGCTCGTGTCCGTGGTGGTGGTGGTGGTGCCCGGGACCATGCCCGTGGTCATGGTCGTGATCGTGTCCGTCGTGTCCCATCGCGCCTCCTACACGTCCTTGTCGGGCAGCTCGACGACCAGCTCTCCGTCGGCGACCTCGACCTTCACAGTGGGCTGGTCATCACACACGCCCGGAGAGGTCTCGTTCTTCCCCGTGTCCATGTCGAAGCCGACCTCGTGGCAGGGGCAGACGACCAGATTCCCCTCCAGGCGGCCCCCGGACAGCAGGCACCCCGCGTGGTTGCACCAGTCATCGAGCCCCTTGTAGCGCCCGTTGATCCTGGCCACACACAGGCTGCGCTTGCCCACCTCGTAGCCCCGCATCTCCTTTTCGGCGAAGTCCGCCGGTCCGAGCTTGATCTTCATCGACTCCGTCTCTCGTGGCTCACTGGAATGAACAACCCGGGCCCTTGTATCGCGGCGGGGCCGGTGCTGGGAGTCTTGTGTGTGAACCTCACGTTTCCGCTCGCCTGCACCCCCCTTCCCCGGGCATTACATTCCCCCCCGTGACGCCTCCCGATAAAACCGCCGTGGTCCAGGTCCTCCGGGACATCTCGCTCCTCCTGCAGATGAAGGGGGAGAACCCGTTCCGCAGCCGCGCGTACGACACCGCCGCCGACCGCATCGCCGGGCTCTCCGAGGACCTGGGCGCCCTGGCTCGCGAAGGCCGCCTGAAGGAGCTGCCGGGGATCGGCCAGGCGATCGCCGACAAGGTCTCCGAGCTGCTCACCACCGGAAAGCTCGCCTACTACGACACGCTGAAGGCCGAGTTCCCCCTGGGTGTCCTGGATCTCGTCCAGGTGCCAGACCTGGGCCCGAAGAAGGCCCTGGTCCTCGCGCGCCAGTTGGGGGTGGACGGCGTCGAGGCCCTGGAGAAGGCCTGCCGCGAGGGCCGCGTGCGCCAGTTGCAGGGTTTCGGGGAGAAGAGCGAGGCGAAGATCCTCGCGGGCGTGGAGCTGTACCGGCGCACCCGGACGCCCCGGCGGCTGCTCGGGGAGGTGCTGCCCGTGGCCGAGCGGCTGCTCGAGTCCATCAAGGCCACGCCCGGCGTCATCCGCGCGAGCGTCGGAGGCAGCCTGCGTCGGCGCGCGGAGACGGTCGGGGACGTGGACCTCATCGCCTCGGGGCCGGATGCCAACGCGGTGTTCGACGCCTTCTCGCGCGCGCCCGAGGTGGCGACCGTCATCGGCCGGGGCGAGAGCAAGTGCTCGGTGCGCCTGCACGAGAAGGATCTCCAGGTGGACCTGCGCGTCCTGCCGGACGAGGACTTCGCCACCGCCCTGCACCACTTCACCGGCTCCAAGGCCCACCACGTCCGGCTGCGGGGCATCGCTCACGACAAGGGGCTGAAGATCTCCGAGTGGGGCGTGCACCGCGCCGACGGCACCAAGCTGCACGTGCCGGACGAGGCCGCGCTCTACGCGCTGCTCGGCATGCAGTACGTCCCGCCCGAGCTGCGCGAGGACACCGGGGAGATCGAGGCCGCGCTCGAGGGGCGGCTGCCCACGAACCTGGTCTCCTTCGAGGATCTCCAGGGCGCCGTGCACGCGCACAGCACCTGGTCGGACGGGAGGAACTCGCTGGAGGAGATGGCACGCGCGGCCCAGGCGCTGGGGCTCAAGTTCCTCACCGTCACCGAGCACAGCCAGGCGGCCATCTACGCCGGGGGCCTCAAGGAGGACGACCTGCGGCGCCAATGGGAGGAGATCGACCGCGTCAACGAGACAGTCAAGGGCCTCCGGCTCCTCAAGGGCATCGAGGTGGACATCCTGGAGAGTGGTGCCCTGGACTACTCGGACAGCGTGCTCGAGAAGCTGGAGGTGGTCATCGGCTCCATCCACGTGCGGCACGGCATGGACGAGGAGCAGATGACGCGCCGGCTGCTGGCGGCCTTCGACAACCCGCACCTGCACATCCTCGGACACCCCACCGGGCGGCTCATCCACAGCCGCGAGGCCTACCCGGTGCGCATGGAGGCGGTGCTCGACAAGGCCGCCGAGCGCGGGGTGGTGGTCGAGGTCAACGGCAAGCCGGAGCGGTTGGACCTGAAGACGGAGCACGTGCGGCTGGCGCTCCAGCGCGGGGTGAAGCTGGTGGTGAGCTGCGATGCGCACAGGGCCTCGGACCTGGGCAACCTGGCCTTCGCCGTGGCCACCGCGCGCCGGGGCTGGGCCCGCCAGGAGGACGTCCTCAACACCCTCCCCGCCGAGCAGTTCATCTCCACCCTCCGCAAGCTGCGAGCCGCCTGACGCGGGCCGTCACCGGTGCTAGGCTCGCCGGGCCTTGCTGCGCCGACTGCTCCCGCTCGTCCTCCTCCTGCTCGCCACCCCGGTCTCCGCCTCGGAGCCGGAGCGCCCCTCCCGTGCCGATCTGCAGCGGGCGCTCTCCCTGTATGAACAATCCGTGGTGCGGGTGCGAGGCTCCCGCGCCGCCGGCCCGGGCATCATCGTGGGCACCGAGGGCCAGGTGCTCACCTCCGTGCGCCACGTCAACCTGGACGCCGCGCAGGTGGAGTACGGCGGGCGGACGCTGCCAGCCACGGTGGTGCTCGCCAACGCGTACCTGAAGGTGGCCGTCGTCGCCGCCCCCGCCGGCACCTACCCCGCCGCGGCCGTGAAGCCGAACACCGGGAGTCTCCCCGGCCAGTGGCTCATCGGCATCATCCCCGGCAAGGGCAGGCGCAAGGACACGCCGGCCTCGGCCCTGGCGCGCAAGGCGCCCGCGCCCTTCTTCGACGTGGACCTGGCGCTGCCTCCGGGCAGTCCCCTCTACGATGAGACGGGCCGGCTGGTGGCGGTGTCCGTGCAGCGCAAGGGACGCGGCTGCCGGGCCCTGCCGCTGGACGTCGTCCGGCAGCAGCTCGCCCCGAAGGTGGCCGCCCCGTGAGCGCCTCCGCGGCTACCCCCTGGCGCCCCACCGCCGTGCAGGAGGTGGTGGGCCTGTGGGGCCTCGGCTTCCTGGGCATCATCCTCGCCTTCCTCTTCTTCGGAGGCACCGCCGTCCCCAAGCTGGTGGCCACGGTGGGCTTCCTCTACCTGCCGCTCATCACCATGCGCTGGCGCGGCGAGGACTACCGCGACTACGGGCTCTCCCTGCGCACCTGGCGCCAGGACGTGCGCCTCTTCCTCGTCATGAGCGCGGTGGTGTTCCCCCTCTTCTTCGGGGCCTTCTTCGTGTGGACGGAGGTGCTGCAGCACCTGCCCGCGGAGCTGGCGCGCCTGCTGGCCCCCTTCCGGGGCTCGGCGCACTTCACCCCGCGGCTGCCGCCCCGCTTCGCCGAGTGGGTGGTGGATCAGCTCTTCGTGGTGGCCCTGCCCGAGGAGTTCTTCTACCGGGGCTACATACAGGCGCGCCTGCGCGATGCGTGGCCCCAGGGGCGGCGCTTCCTCGGCGTGCGGCTGGGCCCGGCCTTCTGGCTGACGGCGCTGCTCTTCGCCCTGGGCCACCTGGCCATCTTCCAGGTGTGGCGCCTGTCCGTCTTCTTCCCCGCCCTGCTCTTCGGCTGGATGCGCGAGCGCACCGGCAGCGTGGTGGGCGCCGCCCTCTTCCACGCCGCCGCCAACCTCTTCGTGCGCTTCCTCGAGGTGTCCTTCTTCGGCGTGTGACTCAGGGCCCCAGGTGGCGCACTTGCAGGTCCGCCGCCACCGTCAGCGTGGTGCCCTCGGCCAGCTCCACCCAGCCCGCCGGGCGCTTGAGGTGCGTGGCCACCACCACCGAGCGCCGGCGCCGGTGTGCCGCCACGCCCGGCTGCGTGTCGTGCGTCTCGGGGGTGATGCCGCACACCTCGCAGCGGTCCGTGCCCTCCAGGCGCGTGTAGTACAGCGGCTGGCCGCCCAGGCGCGTGGCCACCAGGATGTAGCCGTTGGTGGCGAGCAGGTTCACCGTGGAGGTGCGCGCGGCCCCCGCCCGGGCCGAGGCCTGCGACAGGCTCCGGGCCGTCTCCGCCAGCAGCCGGCCGGCCACCTCCGCCGGGAGCCTCGGGTCATCCGCGTGCCCCGTCTCCCACAGCCGCTTGAGGAAGAGCGCGAAGGCCACCTCGCTGTCCGTCTCCCCGCGGATCTGCCGCTTGAGGAAGTCCGGCACCTCGTCCAGCAGCCCGGCCCGGATGCTCGGGTAGTCCTCCAGGAGTCCCTGGTGCGCGAACAGCCAGCGGCGCGAGCGGAACGGCTGGGTGTTCTCCTCCAGCGACAGCCCCACGGGCAGGCGCCGCCCGTGGAAGAGGAGCACCTCCGTCTCGTGCGGCGGAGCGAGCGATTCCAGGGTCAGGTCCGCGTCCCGGGGGAAGCGGCGGAGCAGGACGTCATCCTGGGCATAGGCGCCGATGCCCACGGCGTTGGAGCGCCCCTCCTCCCCCTGGAGAGCCACCTGCTCTTCCAGCCGATGCAGCTCGCACCGCACCAGGTTCGGGTCGGACGTCAGGACGGCCAGCGCGACGGACATTCGGGAAACCCCCTTGTTGCCTCTATAGATAATGACGCCCTCCCGGCCGCTCAACCCGGGTTTCCCCCCGCCGCCACCCCAGCCAACCCCTTGAAAGGACTGGGGTTTACCCATACACAACGTTTGACAGCCCGAGTGCGAGGTGCCTAACATCCCGGCGCCTTCCAGAGGGTTGGGGATTCAACGGCCCTCCATGGCTACACCGGAGACGGAATGTCGGACGACATCGCGATCGGCATCGACCTGGGAACCTCCACCTCGTGTGTTTCCGTGGTGCAGGACGGTCAGCCGTTCGTCATCCCCAACGAGTGGGGAGAGACGACCCATGCCTCGTGCGTGTCCTTTCTGGAGGACGGCTCGGTGCTGGTGGGCAACGCGGCCAAGCGCAACATCATCACCAACCCCGAGTGCACGGTGTACTCGGCCAAGCGCCTCATCGGGCGCTACTTCTTCTCCGACGAGGTGAAGAAGGCCCAGGCGGTGATGCCGTATCAAATCGTCGAGGGCGACAACAACTCGGTGCGCGTCGCCGTGCGGGGGCACAACTACTCGCTGCCGGAGATCTCCGCGCTGGTGCTCAAGGAGATGAAGGCCATCGCCGAGGGGTACCTGGGCCGCGAGGTGACGAAGGCGGCCATCACCGTGCCCGCCTACTTCAACGACAACCAGCGCCAGGCCACCAAGGACGCGGGCCGCATCGCCGGGCTGGAGGTGCTGCGCGTGCTCAACGAGCCCACCGCGGCGGCGCTCGCCTACGGCTTCGGCCGCGAGGTGAGCCAGCGCGTGGTGGTGTACGACCTGGGCGGCGGCACCTTCGACGTCTCCATCCTGGAGATCGGCAAGGACGTCTTCGAGGTGCTGTCCACCGCCGGTGACACGTACCTGGGCGGCGACGACTTCGACGACCGCATCATGACGTGGCTGGCCGACGACTTCATGAAGCGCACGCGGTTGGACTTGAGGCAGAACAAGTACTGCCTGCAGATGCTCAAGGACGCGGCCGAGCGGGCGAAGATCGACGTGGGCAGCAAGGGCGTGGCGGAGGTGAACTGCCAGGGCATCTGCCAGGACGCGGGCGGCAACGTGCTGGACTTGACGGGCAAGCTCACCCAGGACCAGTTCAACCGGATGGTGATGGACCTGGTGCAGCGCACCTTCAAGGTGTGCGACGAGGCCCTGCAGTCCGCGCGCATGACGGCGGCGGACATCGACGCGGTCATCCTGGTGGGAGGCCCCACGCGCCTGCCCATCATCCGCAACTCGGTGCGCCACTACTTCCAGAAGGAGCCCAAGGAGGGCATCAATCCGGATCAGGTGGTGGCCATGGGCGCGGCGCTGCAGGCCAACGCGCTGCTGGACGCGGCCACGGAGACCTTCCTGGTGGACGTGACGCCGCTGTCGCTGCGGATTGGCACGGTGGGCGGCTACACGGAGAAGGTCATCGACAAGAACACCCCGGTGCCCATCGACCGCTCGAAGACGTTCACCACCAGCCGTGACGGCCAGGAGAAGGTGAAGATCCGCGTCTACCAGGGCGAGTCCAACCGCGCCGACGAGTGCGAGATGCTGGGTGAGTTCGAGTTCTCGGGCTTCCGCATCGGCTACCGGGGCGAGGTGAAGATCGACGTGACGTTCGAGATCAACACCGACGGCCTGGTGAACGTGTCGGCGGCGGACCAGGAGACGGGCCAGAAGACGTCCACCACGCTGACCATGTCCTCGGGCATGTCGGAGGCGGACATCCAGGCGTCCATCCAGGCCAACAAGCAGATTCATCTCGCGGGGCATGGGGCGGATCTGCCCGCCGTGGCCACCAGTCGAGGGAGATAGACGAGCGCGATGTCCCAGCCTCCCCAGAACGGCGACGGCAAACCCCCCGCCCCTCCGGCCACGAGCCAGCCCGCGGCGCCGGGCTCGAGGACGGGTCCGGCCGCGGCCACCGCGGCCCCCGCCCGTCCACCGCCGCCCCCGGGTACCCCGCCCGCCGCGGCCCCCGCCCGGCCTCCGGTGACCGGAGCGCCGGCCCAGCCTCCCGCGCGCCCGACCGCGACGGTCCCCGCCGTGCCCTCCGGCATCCGTCCGACCGCGACCGTCCCCGCCGTGTCCTCCGGCGTCCGCCCGGCCGGGCCTGGTGCGCCCGCGACGCCAGGAGCGCCCGCGGCGGGTGCCCGGCCGCCCTCGTCTCCAGGTTCGCCCGCCGTCCCCCCGGCGGCACGTCCGCCTCCTCCGCCGGGAACGCCCGCCGCCCCCTCGGGAGTGCGTCCGCCCCCGCCGCCAGGAGTGGCCGCCCCCGCCGCCTCGGGAGCCCGTCCGGCCGTGCCTCCGGGTGCGCCCGCGGCCCCGGGTGTGCCCCCGGCCGCGCCGCCACGCCCGCCCGGGACGCCCTCCGCGACGCGCCCCTCCGCCACCGGGATTCCGAGCGTGGCATCCGCGCGGCCGCCGCCCCCGCCCGGGACGCCCCCGGCGCCACCGGCCCCCGGCGTTCCCCCTCCTCCACCGGCCGCGGCCCAGCCGCCCCGCGCGCAGCCGCCCACGCTGGCCCCTGGGGCCGCCGTGCCGCCCCCCGTGAGCACCGCGCCCACCGCGCCTGGCTCGGGGCCGCGTCCCGCCATCCGGCCCACCACCTCGCTGCCGGCCGTGGCGCCCGCGGGCAGCACGCCCGCGCGGCCTCCGTCCGGAGCCGGCCCGGTGCGTCCACCACCGCCTCCTCCCGCCGCGCTCCAGCCGCCGCCTCCTCCCGTCGCGCCGTCCATCGCGCCGCTCGTGCCCCCGGTGGCTCCGGCCGTCCCGCCCCCACCTCCCACCGCCGCTGTCCAGCCGCCTCCCCCGCCGCCCGCCGCGGCCGGGAGGGCGACCATGGACCTCGACCCGAACCAGATGGCCGAGCTCTGGGATCGCTGCTCCCGGCTGGACCAGATGGACTACTTCGAGGTCCTCATGGTGGAGCGCAGCGCGGCCCCCGCGGACATCAAGAGTGCCTTCTACCGGGAGAGCCGCACCTATCACCCGGACCGCTTCTTCCACCTGGACAACAAGGAGCTGAAGGACCGGGTCCACGATCTCTACAAGCGCGTCACCGAGGCCTATTACGTGCTCCGGGACGACGCGAAGCGCCGGCAGTACACGGCGAACATCTCGGGGCCGGACCGGGCCCAGAAGCTGCGCTTCACCGAGTCCTCCGAGGCCGAGACGCGCGCCGCGTCCAAGCGCCAGGTGGAGGAGCAGATCGGCGTGCACCCCAAGGGGCGGCAGTTCTACCAGACGGGCGCGGCGGACGCCGACGCGGGCCGCTGGGCCTCGGCCGAGCGCAATCTGAAGATGGCGCTCACCTATGAGCCAGCCAACACCCGGTACAAGGAGAAGCTCGCCGAGGTGCAGAAGGTGCTACTGGACGAGTCACGCAAGCAGGGCGACGCCTTCAAGATTCGCTGACGCGAGAAGGGGGACGGCGTGACGATCGATCTGATCATCCTGGGCCTGGTGCTGCTCTTCGCCGTGGTGGGCGCCATCACCGGTGGGGCCAAGCAGATCGCCAACCTGGTGGCGCTCGCGGTGGCCTGGTACGTGTCGCGCAAGCTGGGCACCTACGTGGGGCCGAAGATGTCGGCCGCCCTAGGGGGCGCGCCGCTGTTCGTCGGGACGATCGCCGGCACGCTGGTGCTGTTCCTCACCGTACTGGTGGTGGTCCGCTACACCCTCACCTACTTCCTGAAGCGGCTCTTCGGCGGCGAGGACCGGGAGAAGCAGGGCGCGGACAACGCCATCGGCTTCGTGCTCGGCGGGACGAAGGTGGTGCTCATCGTCTACGTGGTGCTCAGCGCGCTCGTCTTCGCCGAGCAGTACATCATCGTCGCGGGCAAGCGCATGGGCGTGTCGCCCAAGGACTCGGTGTCCTTCGGGCTGGCACGCCGCTACAACCTCTTCGAGATGACGCAGTTCTCCGGGGTGAAGGACATGGTCGCGGTGGCCCAGGTGGCCAGCAACCCGGAGAAGGCGAAGCGCCTGGCGGACAACCCGGCCTACAAGTCGCTGAAGCAGGACCCGCGCTTCCAGCGGGCCCTGTCGGACAAGCAGCTGCGCGCGGCACTGGAGCGAGGTGACACGCAGGCGGCGCTGCGCAGCAACCTCGTGCTCCAGCTCCTGCAGGACCCGCAGTTCGCGGCCCGGTTGGGGGCCGCGGCGCGGGCGTCCGAGCGCGGCGAGTAGCCGGAGGGGCTAGAAGGCCCCGAGCCCGGCGCTCGCCTCCAATCCACCCAGGCGGGCGCGGACGAAGCCCTGGTCCACGGTGACCTGGCGGCGGCGGTGCTCGGGGGCCTCGAACATCACGTCGGACATCACGTGCTCGAGAATGGAGCGCAGGCCGCGCGCGCCCAGGCCCTTCTCGATGGAGAAGCGCACCACCTCGCGCAGGGCGTCCTCCGTCAGATCCAGCTCGATGCCGTCCAGCCCCAGCAGCTCGCGGTACTCGCGGACGATGGAGTCTGGGGGCTCGGTGAGCACGCGCAGCAGCTCCGGCTCGCCGAGCAGCTCCAGCTGGACCACCACCGGCAGGCGGCCGAGGAACTCGGCGAGGATGCCGAAGTCCACCAGCTGCTTGGTGGTGATGCGCCGACGCACCTTCTGGACGTCCTGGGCGCCGAAGCCCATGGGCCGGGTGTCGACGTTGCCGCCGTACTCGTGCAGATCCGAGAAGGTGCCCGCGCAGATGAACAGGATGTCCCGGGTGTCGATGGGCACGAAGTCCCCCCGGTTGAACGTCTGCGTGACATTCATCGGCACGAAGACCTCGCGGCCTTCCAGCAGCTTGAGCAGGGCCTGCTGCACGCCCTCGCCGCCGATGTCCCGGCTCCCCGCCCCGTTGCGAGCGCCCTGCGAGCGCCGGGCGATCTTGTCCACCTCGTCGATGAAGATGATGCCCCGCTGGGTGTCCTCCACCGAGTGGTTGGCCTTGAAGAGCAGGTCGGCCACCATCACCTCCACGTCCTTGCCGTAGTAGCCGGCCTCCGTGTACTCGGTGGCGTCCACGGTGGTGAACGGGACGGAGAGGATCTCCGCGAGATTGCGGGCGATGTGCGTCTTCCCGCTCCCGGTGGGCCCGATGAGCAGGATGTTGCTCTTCTTGAGCAGCGAGGTGCGCCGCAGCCGGCGCGCTTGAACTCGTTTCAGGTGATTGTGCGCGGCGATGGCTACGGCTCGCTTGGCCGCCTCCTGGCCGATGACGAATCTGTCCAACCGCTCGTAGATTTCCCGTGGGGTCATCAACGGCGAGTCCCTGCGTGCGGACGACTCCATGTACCCTCCCCTTGGCTCCATGCGGGCTCCCGGACCTCCTCTGGGGAAGGGTAGGAATCCGCTGGAGGACAGCCCACTCATTGCGTTGGGAAGGGGGGCCACTCCCGAGGCTGGCCGGTTGCCCCTCAACCAGGAGTTGAACGGCGGGGAGTTTCCCGATACTTCCCGCGCTGTCCCTTGTTGGACACCGTCCACCCCTAGACCGGGAGATCAGGAACGCCGATGCCGCCCATCACTCCTCAGCACCGCTGGACCCTCGCTGATGCCCAGGACACCTATGGCATCCGCAATTGGGGCGCCCCCTACTTCGGCGTCAACGAGAAGGGGCACGTGTGTGTCCATCCGGATGGCCCCACGGCCCCGAACATGGACCTGAAGGAGCTGGTGGACGAAGTCCGCCGCCGTGGCATTGGACTGCCGTTGCTGATCCGTTTCACGGACGTGCTGCGTCACCGCGTGGTGCACCTCAACCAAGCGTTCCGCAAGGCCATCTCCGAGCACAACTACAAGGGCGTCTACCAGGGCGTCTACCCCATCAAGGTCAACCAGCACCGGTACGTGGCGGAGACCATCGTCGAGACGGGCAAGCAGTTCGGCTACGGCCTGGAGGCCGGCAGCAAGCCGGAGCTGCTCGCGGTGATGGCGCTGCTGGACCAGGAGGACGCGCTCGTCATCTGCAACGGCTACAAGGACGAGGAGTACGTCGAGACGGCGCTGCGCTTCAGCCGCCTGGGCCGCAAGGTGATCCTGGTGGTGGAGAAGCCCTCGGAGCTGCCCCTCATCGCCGAGGTGGCACGCAAGACGGGCATTGCGCCGCGCATCGGCATGCGGGTGAAGCTGTCCTCGCGTGGCGCGGGCAAGTGGGAGGCCTCGGGCGGAGACCGCTCGAAGTTCGGCCTGTCCTCCTCGGAGCTGATGAGCGCCATCGGCTTCCTGAAGGAGTCGGGGCTGCTGCCCTCCTTCGAGCTGCTGCACTTCCACCTGGGAAGCCAGATCTCCAACATCCGCAACGTGAAGAACGCGCTGCGCGAGGTGGGCCGCTTCTTCGTGGAGGTGGCGCGCCAGGGCGCTCCGCTGAAGTACCTGGACGTGGGCGGCGGCCTGGGCGTGGACTACGACGGCTCGCAGACGAACTTCACCTCGTCCATGAACTACACGACGGAGGAGTACGCCAACGACGTGGTGTTCGCGGTGATGGAGGCGTGCGACTCGGCGGGCGTGCAGCACCCCACCCTGGTGTCCGAGTCGGGCCGCGCCATCGTGGCGCACCACGCGGTGCTGGTGGTGGACGTGCTGGGCACCAGCGAGTTCGATCCCGTGAGCGTGCCGGAGAAGACGGACGACAAGGCGCCCTCGGTGGTGCGCAACCTGCTGTCCACCTTCAAGGAAGTCACGAACAAGAACCTGCTCGAGGCCTACCACGACGCCCAGGACTACAAGGAGGAGACGCTCACGCTCTTCTCGCTGGGTCACCTGTCGCTCGAGCAGCGGGTGATGGCCGAGAACATCTTCTGGGCGCTCTGCCACAAGATCATGCGGATCGCCGGCGAGTCGGGAGAGATTCCCGAGGAGCTCGAGGCGCTGGAGAAGCAGCTGTCGGACACCTACTTCTGCAACTTCTCGGTGTTCCAGTCGCTGCCGGACTCGTGGGCGATTGATCAGCTCTTCCCCATCATGCCCATCCACCGGCTCAACGAGCGGCCGTCGCGGCGCGCGGTGCTGGCGGACATCACGTGCGACTCGGACGGGAAGATCGATCACTTCATCGACAAGCGTGAGGTGAAGGACGCGCTCGAGCTGCACCCGCTCAACAACGACGACTACTACCTGGGCATCTTCCTGGTGGGCGCCTACCAAGAGATTCTGGGCGACCTGCACAACCTCTTCGGTGACACGCACGCGGTGCAGGTGTCGCTGGGGCCCAACGGCGGCTACCTGATCGACCACGTGGTGGAGGGCGATACGGTGACCGAGGTGCTCAACTACGTGAGCTACAACAAGGACGACCTCGTGGCGAAGCTGCGCAAGTCCACCGAGGTGGCGCTGCGCAACGGGAAGCTGACGCTGGACGAGTCGCGCCAGCTGCTGCGCATGTACGAGGAAGGCCTGTCCGGCTACACGTACCTGGAGCGCGAGGTGGACGCCTCCTTCGTCGCCGGGCACGGTCAGCTGCGCCTGGTGGCCCAGGACGCGGGGACGCCCGGCAAGGCCCCCGTGCCGCCCACCGGCACGGGCAGCTGAGCCACACGGTAGAGCCCGGGATGTGATGAAGCCCCGCGAGCACCCTCAGGTGCCGCGGGGTCTTCTTTTTTCCGCGATCCGCTCACCGCGTACGGGATGCGGAGACGTCCGGTGCATCCCCATCCCGAGGGAGACGGCACCACCCGCCGCATTCCTTGACTCGCCGTCTGTCCGCCGCACAGTGCGCCGCGTGTCACGGCAAGGGTTGAGGTTTGGAGTGAGCGCCGCGGCTGCCCTGTTCCTGGCGGCCTGCGTCTCGGTGCGGGGGCGGCCCGCGGAGGATCCGCTCGGTGAGGCCGAGGCCTACCTGCAAGCGTGGGCCCGAGGCGATGTCGCCGCCATGGGGCGAGAGATGGCCGAGCCGCCCGCCTGGTTCGCGGAGCAGCACCAGCGCTTCCGCGATGACCTGCGCATTCTCTCGTCCCGCTTCGAGCCCGGCCGCGTCGAGCGCGAGGCGGAGAGCGCGGTGGTCACCTTCCGCGCCATCCACGTGCTGCGCGGACTGGGCGAGTGGCAGGTGGACGGCACGCTGCGCCTGATGCGCCGCGAGGGGCGTTGGTGGGTGCGCTGGACTCCGGCGGTGCTGCACCCCGAGGCGCGCGAGGGGGACCGGTTCTCCCGCACGAGGTCACGCCCGGAGCGGGCGGCCATCCTCGACGGAGACGGCCAGTCCCTCACCCGCCAGGGCGAGGTCATCACCATCGGCGTCGAGCCCCGGCGCATCCAGAATCGCGCCGCCATCGCCTCGGCACTCCAGGCGCAGCTGGGCGTCGATCCGGCGCGGCTGGAGAAGCTGCTGAACGCGCCGAACGTGGCGCCCGAGCACTTCGTGCCCATCATCGACGTGCGGCCCGAGCGCTACCAGGTGGTGCGCCCGGCGCTGGCCCCCGTGCCCGGCATCTTCTTCCGCCGCAAGAGCGCCCGGCTCTCCCCGGCCGAGGGCTTCGCGGCACACACGCTGGGCCGGGTGGGCGAGGTGACGGCCGAGCTGCTCCCGCAACTGGGCCCGCTCTACCAGCCGGGAGACATCGTGGGCCTGTCCGGGCTGGAGCTGACGTATGAGGCGCAGCTCGCGGGAAGCCCCTCCGGGGAGGTGCGCCTCACCCGTGCGTCCGGAGAGGTGCGCGTGCTCGGCCGCTTCGAGGGGACGCCGGGCACGCCCCTGCACACCACGCTGCGCCAGGAGGTGCAATCCGCCGCGGAGGCCGCGCTGGAGGGCGTGACACAGCCGGCGGCGCTCGTCGCGGTGGACACCGGCACGGGCGCCATCCTGGCCGTCGCCAGCCGGCCGCTCGAACAGCCCTTGAACCGGGCCCTCACCGGCCGCTACCCGCCCGGCTCGACGTTCAAGGTGATCACCTCGGAAGCACTGCTCGCGGCGGGGATGCGCGTGGACTCCCCGGTGACGTGCCCGCCCGTGGCGACCGTGGGGGGCAAGTCGTTCCGCAACTTCGAGGGCGAGGCGTTCGGGAACACCCGCCTGCGTGTGGCCTTCGCCCACTCGTGCAACACCGCCTTCGTGCTGGCGGCCGCCGGGCTCGAGGCGGGCGCCCTCGGAGCCGCCGCCCACCGCTTCGGCTTCGACGTGGAGTACTACCCGGGACTTCCCTCCCCTGGCGCTTCGTTTCCTGAGCCCCGGGACGAGACCGAGCAGGCGGCGGCCGCCATCGGACAGGGACGCGTGCTGGCCACGCCGCTGCACATGGCCTCGGTCGCCGCGGCGGCCGAGTCGGGCCGGTGGCGCGCGCCCTACCTCATCGCGGAGCTCGAGGACGGTCCACGCGCCTCGCTCGCGCCCGGTACGCGGTTGCCCTTGCAGGCGCTGATGCGCGCCGTCGTCACCGAGGGTTCTGGCCGGGCGGCGGTGGGCGTGCCGGGGCTTGCCGGCAAGACGGGCACGGCCGAGTTCGGAAGCGGCACGCCGCTGCCCACGCACGCGTGGTTCATCGGCTTTCACAAAGGCATCGCCTTCGCCGTGCTGGTCGAGGGTGGTGGCGTGGGCGGCCGCGTCGCCGTGCCCATCGCCGCGAAGTTCGCCGCGGCCTTGTGAGGCGCTCCAGGCGGCACCCCTCTTCCCTCAGCCGTGCTTCAGGGCGCCCTCGGTGCGAGGCGCGTCCGGCACCGTGAGCCGCTCCTCCAGCCGGCCTCGGATGTAGCCCACGTGCAGGCGCAAGGAATAGAACTCGTCCATGTAGCTCAACGGCACCTTCAAGCCGCCAATCTCATGCTCGAGCTGTTCGAGCTGCAGCAGATCCTTCCGCACCTGCTCGGCATCCGGCGCGCCACGAAGACGCTCGTCAATGACTCGCAGCCGCGCATACCAGCGATAGATGCGCGAGCGGATGCTCCACCGGTACACCGGAGGCGTCAGCCGCAGCAGCGGCACCAGCACCACGAAGAGCGGAATGAGCAGCACCACGAACCGGTGGATGAGCGCCGCGAGCCAGAAAGGCAGCATGCGCCTCAGGAAGTCCGGGCCGTGCGTCAGGTAGTACCGCGCCTGCTCGTTGACGGGCAACTCGGTGAGCGTGTCATTGGGAAACCTCCCGGGCTCGCTGAGCAGATCGCCGCCCCGGTGCGTCCGGACCGCCGCCTCCGTCAGCAACGCGACCACGGCCGGGTGCACGTCCTTGCGCGCCACCAGCACCGCCGCGGGCGCCACCAATTGCACCTCCCGCTCCGGCAGGTCGCGCACCAGGTCCAGCGAGCCCCGGTGCAGCGTGACGGGTGACAGGTAGCGGAACCGGCGCGCATAGGCATGGGCCTGCTCGAAGCTCATCAGCCGCACCCCGGGCGTGTGCATCAACTCGGAGATCAACGGCGCGGTGGGCCCCATGACGAACAGGGCCGCGTCGACCGAGCCCTCGCGCAACGCCGCCACCGCCTTGTCCCCACCGACATCGACGAGCGTGGTGCCGGACTGCCCGCCCACCACTCCGCCCGCGGCCAGCAGCTCCAGCGACAGCGCCCGCACGCCGCTGCCCTGCCCTCCCACCGCGATGCGTTTCCCCGCCAACTGGCCGAGCCGGTCGAGCTGCACCTCGTCCCGGTAGAACACCCACAACGGCTCCAGGTACAGGCTCGCCAGCGCGACCAACTCCTTCCGCCGCTCCTTCTCGGCCGGGGCTGTGCCGCCCTGGACGATGGCGACGTCGACGCCAGAGCCCGGCGTGCCCAGCAGCGCGTAGTTGTCGATGGAGCCAGCCGTCTCCCGGACGATGAGCTCGAGCCCCGCCGTTGCGAAGTGCTCGGCGTACTGCCGGGCCACCGAGTGGTACGCCCCGCTGGCGGAACCGGTGGCGATGACGACGGTGCGCGGCGGAGCCGGCTCGACGAACTGCCACGCCACGGCCACCAGCGCCGCCAGCACCACGGCCACCACCGCGGCCGCGCGCATCATCTCCCCACGCGACGGTGCCCGAGGATTCACGTTCTGCGCTCCCTGCACGCCGGCCCTCCTTGGCTCCGGCCATCCTAACGCGCGGGAACTGCTCCGCCCGGTTCCGGTTGCCTGACTGCTCCCGAGGCAACTTCCCGGGTGTCGAGGATCAACCCTTCACGCGCTACTCGAGCTTCCAGTCGTCCAGGTACACGTCCATGTAGTCGGTGCGCAGTCCCGTCGTGCCCCAGGTGAGGCTGGTGTCATGGGCCGTGAGTTGGAGCAGGCCGTCGACGAAGAACTGCAGCGTGTCGCCACTCACCGAGAGCTTCACGGTATGCCAGGTCCGGGTGGCCGGAGCCCCGAGCATCTTCTGCGCGAGCGTGGTGTAGATGCCGCCCAGCTTCTTCTTGATCGTGACCAGTCCGTCCTTCCGGTAGGAGGCCACGTACAGATCGTTCTCGGTCTGGTAGCGGGCGAAGACATGCAGCCCCGCCCACTCGGGCGCGCCCGTTTGCCAGTCGTGGATGTGCGCGCGATAGCTCGGCGCCGCGGTCTTCCAGCCGACCTTCTTGCCATCCACGTACTTCCGCGTGAGTGCCCGGAAGTTGTACGTGGCCGTCCACCCGCGACGGTAGGAGCCCGCGTACTTCGAGACGAGGCACCCGGACGTCACCTCGAGATGGCCCCGCTGGGACGGGTCGCTCGAGCACTCGATGAGCGAACCATCCGCATAGGACTCGAAGTTCTCCCCGGCCCAGGGGCAGCTGCTCGCGGAGGTGCAGATGATGTAGTTGGAGTCGGGATAGAAGTCGTAGACGCCCGCCCCGGTGGCCGCGGACTCCACGGTCTCCAGTGCATCGAGCTCTTCCGGCGCGTCCGTCCCGCAGGCTCCCGCCAGCATCAGCCAGGCAGCCAACCCCAGAACGATTGCACGACCCTTCATGGTGGCTTCTCCCTCTCCTCCAGGAGGAGGGCCCCCGGCCCGCCGCCATCCCAACAAAGTGAATTACCGGGTAGAAATGTAATCCCCGCAAGTTTTTGGGAGGAGCCCACCCAGGAGACACGACGTCCGCCTCGAGGGCCGCCTCACGCTCGACCCCCCGCTCCTCCCGGCGAGGAGGGCCGACCGGGAGGCCTTCTCGCGTGCGGCCCATTCCGAAGCCCGGACGGAGGATGCCTCCCTGTTGGACGCTCAGCGCCCACCCGATGAGCAACCGGGCCCTCGCTGCTGCTGGGCGGTCTTCCCCGGACGGCCGCTTCCTCGAGTGAGGAGTGGCTAGCGCGCGCTGCCCGCCGGGGCCCCGAGGCGCTGCTCATAGGCCTCCAGCGTCCGCTGCCAGGCGGGCCGTGCCTCACAGCGCTCGCGGTAGGCGGAGACCCGGGGGAAGCCGTCGAGCACGCCCGCGTTGCGCACCTCGCGCAGCACCGTGGTCATCAGGATGTCCGCCACGGTGAACGCCTCGCCGGTGAGATACGGACGCTCCTGAAGCCAGTCCTCGAGCGCTGTCAGCGCGCGCCCGGCCCACTTCAGCAGCTCGGGACGCCGCTGCGCACCGGTGGGATCGGCGGCGCCGAATAGATCGATCATCACGATCTGGAACAGCGGGGGCTCCAGGGTGTTGAGCGCGGCGAAACACCAGCGCGTCACCTGGGCGCGGCCCTGGAGATCCGCGGGCATCAATCTGCCCGTCTTCTCCGCCAGGTACAGCAGGATCGCGCCCGTCTCGGTGAGCACGAAGCCGTCATCCTCGAGCACCGGCACCTGAGAGAAGGGGTTCAGCCGCCGGTACTCCTCGCTCGTGGTTTCCCCCGCGGGATGATCCACGCCGTGCACCCGGTAGGGCACGCCCAGTTCCTCGAGCGTCCATAGGACGCGCAAATCGCGCGTGAGACCCACTACCTTCGAATTGACGCGGCCGAAGCCGTAGAGCGTGAGCATTCCAGCATTGTTGATGCCGTGCCCGCCCGGTGTCGAGGAGTTGGGCCGCCCATCGCCTCCATCCGGCGCTAGCGCTCATGGGCGGACACGCCCTGGGCCGGCGACGGCTGGGCCGCTGCCCCCCGGGGTAGGACGGCCTGGAGGACCAGCGCCAGGACGACCACCAGCACGCAGCCAATCACGTTGAACCAGAGGTAGCCGATCGTGCTGAACATGAAGAGGGCGATCACCGTCGTCTGCGAGATGAGCGCGGCGAAGAAGACGGCATTGCCCCGGACGTGCTTGAAGAAGAAAGCCACGAGGAAGATGCCCAGCACCGTCCCGTAGAAGATGGACCCGAGGATGTTGACCGCCTGGATGAGGTTGTCGAGCAGCGACGCGAAGCTCGCGAAGGCCACCGCGACCAGGCCCCAGAAGACGGTGAACAGCTTGGAGGCCGCGAGGACGTGGCGGTCGGAGGCCTCGCGGCGGACGAGCCGCCGGTAGAAGTCGACCGTGGTCGTCGCGCCCAGGGCGTTGAGCTCGCTGGCGATGGAGCTCATGGCCGCCGCCAGGATGACGGTGATGAGCAGCCCCACGAGGCCGCTGGGCATCCAGTCCTTCACGAACGAGATGAAGATGTAGTCCGAGTCCTTGGTCTCGGTGCCCGGCAGCGCGCGGGCCACCACGGCCTTGGCTTCCTTTCGGACCGAGTCGGCCGTCTTCGCGGCGGCCTGGAGCCGCTCGCGCGCGCTCGCTTCCGCGGCGCCATCCCCGGCCTCCCGGGCGGCCAGGTAGCGATCGGCCTCGGCGCGCTTGTCGGCCTGCACCTGGGCCCACTTCTGCTCGAGCGCGGCGAACTCCCCTGCTTGCGCGGTCGCCTGGACCTTCGCGCGCAGGGGCTGGTTGAAGAGCAGCGGCGGCGCGGTGAACTGGTAGAAGACGAAGACCAGGAGCCCGACGAAGAGGATGAGGAACTGCATCGGGATCTTCAGGACGCCGTTGAACAGCAACCCGAGGCGGCTCTCGGTGATGGAGCGGCCCGTCAGGTAGCGGCCCACCTGGGACTGGTCGGTGCCGAAGTACGACAGCGCCAGGAAGAACCCGCCGGTGAGCCCGGACCAGATGTTGTAGCGGTCCTGGACGTCGAGATCGAAGCTGACCACGTTCATGCGGCCGAGCGCTCCGGCGACATCCACGGCCCGTCCGAAGGACACGTGCTCGGGCAGCCGCCACACGATGACGATGGCGGCCACGACCATGCCGCCGAGCATCACCACCATCTGCTGCTTCTGGGTCTGGCTGACCATCTTGGAGCCACCCGTCACCGTATAGAGGATGACGAGTGCACCGATGCCCACGATGGTCGGCTCGAGCGGCCAGCCAAGGACGGCCGAGAGGATGATGGCGGGCGCGTAGATGGTGATGCCGGAAGCCAGACCGCGCTGGATGAGGAAGAGGAACGCGCCGAAGAGGCGGGTCTTCAGATCGAAGCGCGATTCCAGGTACTCGTAGGCGGTGAGGACGTTCAGCCGATAGTAGATGGGGATGAAGACCGCGCTGATGAGCACCATCGCGATCGGCATGCCGAAGTAGAACTGCACGAAGCGCATTCCGTCCTCGTAGGCCTGGCCCGGGACGGAGAGGAAGGTGATGGCGCTCGCCTGCGTGGCCATGACCGACAGGCCGATGGTGGGCCAGCGCAGATCCTGGGTACCGCGCAGGAAGCCCTCGGCGGTCTTGCTCTCGCCGCGCGTGCGCCAGAACCCCCACCCCACGATGGATGCCGTCGTCCCGATGAGGACCAACCAGTCGAGCAGTGTCACGAATAGGCCCGGGTGAGCGCCCAGAACAGGGCGATGGTCAGGGCAAGGGTGCCCAGCACGAAGAGGTAGATGTTGCGCCAGGACCCGAGCACGGGGGGCGCGTCGTCGAGCTCGGGCCGCCGCGTGGGGGCCGCAGCCGGTTCAGGGGGTCTCGAGGCGGTGGTCATTGGGCGAGGAGGTTCGCGAGCAGGCGGTAGGCACCGGGCACGCCCGCGGGGAGCTGACGGAAGAACGCGATGCCCGTGTAGACGAAGGTTCCCTTGCCGTGACGGGCGACGAGCAGCCCACCCCGGAGCGGCTCCTCCCCCGGGTCGTTCATGGAGAACACGGGCTTGTAGTGCTCGTCCCACTTCGAGGCGAAGTAGAGCCCGCGCTCCTGGACCCAGCCCTCGAAGTCGGCGGCCGCGAGCCGGTTGGGCGCCTTCAGGAGCGGAAGGTGGGGATCCACGGGCGTCATCGCCGCGGTCTCGTCCGTCACGCGATCGCGGCCGATCTCCAGCGGATAGGGCCCGAGCGAGGCGTTGAGCGGGCCCACGCGGCTGTTGGTGTTGTACTGCACGATGAGCCGCCCGCCCTGCTCCACGTAGCGCATGAGCCGCTCGTGGTGGAGGGCGAGGCGCTGGTTGGCATTGAAGGCACGCACCCCGACCAGGATGGCCTCGAAGCGCTCGAGCTTCTCGGAGCCCAGGCGCTCCTCGGGCAGCAGCGTCACCTCGTACCCGACGGCCGCGAGGCTCTCGGCCACACGATCTCCCGGGCCGGGGATGTAGCCAATGCGCCGCACCTTCGTGGCGAGCGCGAAGGGCACCAGGGCCGCCTCGGAGGGCTGGCGCACCGTCTGCGGGGGGATGTGCTCATGCGTCACCGTGCGGACGCGCCACGACTCCGCGCGGCCTCCGCTCTCGACGACGACACGCAGCCGGCCCCGCTCGGCCGCGCCCTTGGGCGGAGTCACCTGGAAGCCGACCGTGCGCTCATCGCCGCGCGCGGCGAGCTTGAAGGGCACCTCGGCGGGTTCCGCGCGCCAGCCCGCCGGAAGCTCGAGCCGGACCTTCCCCTCCGCATCCGCCCGGCCCGCGGCCAGCACCACCGACACGGACTGCGCCGTGCCGTTGGGGAACATCAGCACCTCCCGGTCGAGCGTCGCCGTGATGGCCGGAGCGATCTCGAAGGCGCGGTAGAGCTCACCCCGCACCGGATCCGTCCACGCGTAGACCACCGGCCGCACCACGGAGAAGCGCTTGCCGCCCACCTCGTAGAGGAAGGTCACCGACAGGTCGGGCTCGCCCTCGGGCCTGCCCACGAGCGCGCGGTCCTGCTCGTCCAGGCTGTAGAGGCCCCCCGCGACGGGCTTGCGCAGCCAGTAGGGCGTGGAGATGCGGGCCCCCTCGGGGATCGTCACCGTCCTGGAGAGCTTGAAGGGCTTGTTGTCGGCCAACTCGGTGCCCGCCGCCACGGACTCGCCGCCCGGCAGGGTCACCCCCACCAGCCGGAACGGCGCGGGCGAGCGGTTCAGCGCCACCAGGTTCAACGCCACCGCGCTGCCCGGCACGGCCATCGCCTCCGCCGCGCGCGCCTCGAGGAAGAGGCCCGCGCACGCGGCCAGGAGTTCCTCGGTCTCGCGCAGCTTGATGGCCTTCCACGGGTTGCTGTCCGGCAGGGCCGAGAGCGCCTCGTGCACGCGCAGGAGCGCCGGGACACTCTTGTGGGGCGCGCGCGCATCGAAGCCGTTCACCGCCTCGTCGATGACCCGGACGAGCTGCTCCGTTCCGCTCCAGCGCCGCCACGAGAGCTCGAGCCCCTCGAAGACATCGGACTTCGGCTGCGTCCCGGCCAGGGGCTTGAAGTAGTCCAATTGCGACCCGCGCTCGGCCGGCACGCCGAAGCCCTGACTCTTGTGCTGGCTGCGGCTCTCCGCCGAAATCTCCCCCCAGGAGCGCCCCCGGAGCGGGTCATAGCCGCCCACGTCGAGCTTGAGGTAGGCGGACATGTCCGCGTCCGGCTTCAGGTTCCACGTCGAGACGTTGTTCAGCAGCCGGTCGGCCTTCCACGGCTTCAGCGCTCCGAGCTGCTCGGGGTAGCGCGACGGATCGGCCGCCGCCGTGAAGGCCTCCTCGGCGAGGAGGGCCGAGGCGGTGTGCTGCCCGTGGTTCGGCGGCAGGGTGGTGAAGCGCGTGATGATCACATCCGGCTGGAAGCGGCGGATGGCGAGCACGACATCGGCCAGCACCTGATCGCGTCCCCAGATGCGCAGCGTCTCGTCGGCGCTCTTCGAGTAGCCGAAGTCCCTCGCCCGCGTGAAGAGCTGCTCGGCGCCGTCGATGCGCCGCGCCGCGAGCAGCTCCTGCGTGCGGATGAGCCCGAGCAGCTCATCCTGCTCGGTCCCGATGAGGTTCTGCCCGCCATCCCCGCGGGTCAACGAGAGATAACCCGCGCGGAGACCACGCCCACCGGCCAGGTACGCCAGCAGGCGCGTGTTCTCGTCGTCGGGGTGGGCCGCCACGTAGAGCACGCTGCCCGCGACGCCAAGGCGCCGGAGGTCCGCCGCGATCTCGCCCGCATGAGGCTGCCGGGGCGCTTGCGCGAGTGACGTCGACGAGAGTCCGAGGCTCATGGCCACTGCCATTCCGAAGATCACCAGGGTCCGCATTCGGGGCGGACCCTAACAAGGAACGAAGCCCCCCGGGTGCGAGGAATCCTTATGCCGGCCCGCTCCCCTTCCCCGTCGCCCCGGTGCGCCGGAGTTGTTATCAAGCGGTCCGTGGCCTCCTCCTTCTCCGCCTCCTGGCTGCGCGGCGATCCGCGAGCACTCGAATTCCTCTCCGACCGCTTCCGGCACCGGGCCGCCCGCGCCGAGGCCGTGGCCGCTGCGGCGTCCCGTCCCCTCGCTCCGGCGATCCATGAGGTGCTGGTGGCCCGCAACGCGCGCCTCGCGCCGAGCCCCGCCCGCGAGAGGAACCTGGAGCTGCTCGCCCGCCCCGGTACGACGGCCGTCGTCACCGGCCAGCAGGTCGGGCTCTTCCTGGGGCCGCTCTTCACGATCTACAAGGCCGCTTCCGCCATCGTCGCCGCCCGCGCCCTCGCCGAGGAGACCGGCCGGCCCTGTGTCCCCGTCTTCTGGCTGCAGACCGAGGACCACGACCTCCCCGAGATCGATCACTGCTTCGTTCCGCGCTCCGCCGGTGGGCCCCTGCGGCTGGCCCTGGAGCTGCCCGGCGCGGCCACCTCGCGAGTCCCCGTGGCCCACCGCCACCTGGGCCCGAGCATCACCGGTGCGCTCGCCGCGTTGCGCGCCGAGCTGGGCAGCAATCCCCATGTGGACGAGCACCTGGCGCTGCTCGAGCGCGCCTACCGCCCGGAGGCGACGCTGGCGGACGCCTTCGCCGACGTGCTGTCGGCCCTCTTCGCGGACGAGGGGCTCGTGTTCCTCGACCCGCGCGACCCGCGCCTCGCGCCCCTCGCCGCGCCCATCCACCGCCGGGCCATCGAGGAGGCCGCGGCCATCTCCAGCAAGCTCGCCGAGCGGGGCCACGCGCTCGCCACCGCGGGCTTCTCCGAGCAGGTCCACATCCGCCCGGGCGCGCCGCTGGACTTCTTCTCGCCCGAGGGCCCCGAGGGTGCGCGCTACCGCCTCGACCCCGCCGCTGCCGGCACCTGGAGCCTCGTGGGCCATCCCGAGGGCGCCTCGGTGACGACGGCCGGGCTCCTCTCCTCGCTGCAGCGCGAGCCGCTCCGCTTCACGACCTCGGCCCTGTTGCGGCCCATCCTCCAGGACTCCTGGCTCCCCACGGCGGCCTACGTCGGCGGACCAGGGGAGATCGCCTACTTCGCCCAGCTCGCGCCCCTCTATGCGCACGTGGGCCTGCCGATGCCGCTCATCGTGCCGCGCGGCCGGTTCCGGGTGATTGATGACCGTGCGCGCCGCCTGCTCGACACGCTCGGCCTCTCGCCGGATGACGCGAACGCCTCGCGTGACGAGCTGCTGGCCCGCCTCGCCGCCCGCGACGGCGGAGAAGCCTTCGAATCGCCCGAGGCCGTCGAGGCCCGCCTCCTGAGCGCCTTCGCCGCCGAGCTCGCCCGCCTCGGCGAGCGCATGGCCCCCCTCGACCCGACCTTCGCCCAGGGCATCACCCGCACCGACAAGACCGTCCGCCGGGGCGTCTCCCGGCTCATGGCCCGGTACGGCCGCTCCATCACCCGGAGAGATCAGACCACCCTCGAGCGCGTGGAGCGCCTGCGGGCATATCTCGCCCCGGACGGCGCGCCCCAGGAGCGCATCTACAGCCTGCCGTACTACGCGAGCCGTCTCGGCTCCCACGCCTTCGTGCGCCTCGTGCTGGAGGCGTGTGAACCCTTCTCGGGCAACCTGAAGGACCTGAGGCCGTGACTCCGGCCAGCGGGAATACCTTCTCGCGGTCCCTGTTCCGCCCCGAATTCCGATGAGCGACCGTCTGAACCTGGCCATCACCTGCTTTCCCACCTTTGGAGGCAGCGGCCTGGTCGCGACCGAGATCGGTCTGGCCATGGCGGAGCGCGGCCACCGCGTCCACTTCATCGCGCGCGACCTGCCGGTGCGGCTCCATGGCATGACGCGCAAGGTGCTCTTCCACGAGGTGACGGAGAGCGACTACCCGGCGCTCGCCCACTCGGGGACATACCCGCTGGCACTCGCCTCGAAGATGATCGAGGTCGCCAGCTACGAGCACCTGGACATCCTCCATGTCCACTACGCGGTGCCCCATGCCACGGCGGCCTGGATGGCCCGGGAGGTGCTGGGGGACAAGGCGCCGCGCATCGTGACGACCCTGCACGGCACCGACACCACGCTCGTCGGCACGGATCCCACCTACCTGCCCATCACGCGCTTCTCCATCCTGCGCAGCGACGCGGTGACCACGCCCTCCGATTTCCTGCGGCGCGCCACCTGGGACGGCTTCGGCATTCCGGAGAGCTTCCCCATCGACGTCATCCCCAACTTCGTCGACACGAAGCGCTACTGGCCGGACCGCGACCGGGCCCACCTGCGCCAGCTCTTTCCCGGCCTGGAAGACGGCGAGCCCGTGCTCATCCACGTCTCGAACTTCCGGCCCGTCAAACGCATCGGTGACGTGGTGTCCGTCTTCGCGGCGGTCCAGGGCAGGCGCCCGTCCCGGCTGGTGATGATCGGTGACGGCCCCGAGCGCTCTCCCGCCGAGCGCAGGGTGCGCGAGCTCGGATTGGAGGACCGCGTGGCCTTCCTGGGCAAGCAGGAGAGCTTCGTGGAGATCCTCGCCGCGGCCGATGTCTTCCTCCTGCCGAGTGAGCAGGAGAGCTTCGGCCTCGCGGCGCTCGAGGCGCTGAGCTGCGGCGTCCCGGTGGTCGCGAGCAACATCGGCGGCATCCCGGAGCAGGTCGAGCACGGGATGACGGGCTACCTCGCGCCGGTCGGCGACGTGGAGGCCATGGCCCGCCACGTGCTCGAGCTCGTGCGCGACCCCGAGCGCTGGCGGCTCTTCTCCCGCCGCGCCCGGGAAAACGTCCTGGAGCGCTTCCAGCTCGCACCGGCCATCGACCGGTACGAGGCGCTCTACCGGCGGCTGATTACTTCTTCCCCTTCCAGTCCTGGAGCGCCTTCGCGACCTGGTCCTTGAAGAAGAAGTTCTGGTCCTTCTGGCCCAGGTCCCAGGCCGTCTGCGCGAACTTGCGGGCCTCGGCGTACTTGCCCGTGCGCGCCAGGATGTCGGCCTTGATCCAGTTGTTGTACCAGTGCGACTGGATGGCCAGCGAGTCATCCGCGTAGCCCAGCGCGGTGTTGTAGTCCTTGGACGTATCGGCCACGTAGCGGGCCGCGTTGGCCAGCGAGCGCCACGCGCCGTTCACCGCGGCCTGGATGTTGGCCTGGGCGTACGCCGCCGTGTCCGTCTTGACCGGCACCGAGACGCGCGTCGTCCCCCACTCCAGGTCGAGCGAGGTCTGGTCCTCGGTGGTGTTGGAGAAGAGGAACGTCATGCGCTCGCGGCTGGGAATCTCCGAGGGCGTGGCGGTGACGCGGACGACGTCGTCCTTCTGGTCGTACGCCTTGCCGCCGCCGAACAGGCCGAGCTCCTTGTTCAGCACCACCGTCCACTCCTTCTCGGTGGGGATGGTGACGAGGGCGTAGGTGCCCGCGGGAACGGGCTTGCCGCCGAAGGTCACATCCCGGCTGAAGGTGATCTTCGTGGCCATGTTGGCGCCGGTGCGCCACACCTGACCGAAGGGCACCAGCTCGCCCCACAGCTTGCGCCCCTTGACCGCGGGGCTGGAATAGTCGACCGAGATCTCGGTCAGGCCCACGGCCTGCGACACCTTGGCCGACGGGCTCGCGGCGGGCAGCTCGAGCTGCGCCGAGGCGGGCAGCGCGGTGAGGGCCAAGACAACAGCGACAACGCACCCAAGAAGCTTCTTCATCGTTGGTCCTTTCGCTCGGGGAAGGCTGCGGAGCGGCCGGACTCTATAGACCGGCCTTCAGCCGAGCGCGAGAACCTCAGCGCCTGCGCCAGCTCATCACCCGGGCGAGGAACACGGTGCCGAACACGAGCACCGTGAAGGCCGCCGTGTAGCCGAGGAAGACGAGCCAGCCGGTGGTGGTGCCGGGGATACCCACCGAGGGGCTCATCTCCTGGAACTGCGCTCCGGAGAAGAAGCCGCACGCGAGGCTCACCGGCAGGAAGACGAACACCAGGATGCCCACCATCCGGTCGAACTGATCCCTCTTGTACTGGTCCAGCTCCGAGGCCTGGTCCTTCATGGCCACCACCGTCTCCTGCAGCCCGTGCAGCGAGTGCCAGGCGAGGTAGCGCGCGTTGACGTCGGGGTCCTCGCTCACGCGCGTGTGCCACAGGGAGTTGGTGAAGAGCATCACGTCGGAGCGGACGCTGCGCGCCGGCCGCAGGCTCTGCCAACGCGAGGTGCGGTAGCGCTGCTCCACCTCGGCCATGCGCCGGCTCGTCTCGAAGGCCGAGTAGCGCTGGCCAATGGTGAGCAGGAAGAGGAGGAAGTCCCGGTCGCATGCGAGCGGTCCACGCTCCTCCTCCTCGATGAGGAACTCGAGCCGGGCGCCGCCCGTGGAGGTCAACCAGTGCTCCGTCTCGCCCGCCGCGTCGCGGAGCACCTTCCGGCTCTCCGCCGCGGCCTCCGATGGCAGCTTCTCCAGGGTGGGCGCGGTGCCCGTGGCGAGCGCGTAGAAGAGCCCCTGCATGGAGCGCGAGTCATCCAGCATCGACGAGCGGCCGCGGGAGATGCGGTAGCCGCCGTAGACGAGCCAGCGCTCCGGGCCCAGCGGCGCGAGCCAGGCGGGCAGGCCCCTCAAGGGCTCGAGCTCCCACAACTCCTTGCCCTCCACGAGCGCCGCCTGCTCGCGGGCCAGCTCGTACAGCGAGGCCGCCGTGTTCCGGGGCCGTTCGATCCACACGACGACGAGCCGGTTCGGGTAGACGGAGACGCGGACGGTATGGCCCTCGGTGGGCTTCTCGTAGTGCAGCACGTCCGCTTCCTGCGTGGCGCCGAGGAAGGAGCTCACCACCGCGGGGTGGAAGGACGCGCCCTGGTTGGAGAGATCGCACCGGCGGAAGCCCCGGGACACGAGCTCCGCGTCCGGCGCGGGTCCCCGCCAGAGGAAAGGCCGGGCGAAGACGGTGTGCGCCTTGAGGACGTGGACGTGGCGGCCCACGTTGAAGCGGCTCCAGAGGGTCTCCCAGAGCTCGCGGCGCGACAGCCGGGTGCCCGAGTAGGGACCCGCCACCATCGTCGCGCGGCCGATGGGGCTGGCATAGCCGTCCGAGTACCACGGGTCCGAATAGTCGTTGGGCTGGCGCTCGAAACGCCGCCCCCCCCGGGCGCGCGGGCTTCCATCCGGCAGCCGGTCTCCCTCGAGCTCGTCCAGGTAGCCCGCGAGGTTCGCGAGCGTCCCCGCGCGCTCGGGGGTGAGCGAGAAGGCATGCCAGGGCCTGGACGAATCCGCCCGCGCGATGTGCGTGGCCATGAAGTCGAAGCCCTGGCCGTAATGGGTGTTCTCGGCGTCGGTGCGCGCGAGCAGCCGGAGGACGGTGACGTCCTGGAAGGACGACAGGAAGAGCGCATCCACGCGCCGCACGGACCCGTCCGGCTCGTTGTCGAGCGGGATGTCGAGTTGCACGCGCTGGGCCCGCGACAGCTCGGCGCGGTAGAGGCGCTCGTCGGCCTTGAGACGGCGGGAGACGACGGGAGGGATGAGGGCCTCGGGCAGCTTCGTCAACTCCGTGATGACGCGGCACCGGGCCATCACGGACGCCAGGAGCTCCAGCACCTCGCGGGAGGGGCGATCCGTCTCCGAGGGCCAGAGGTCCAGGGCGGCGTAGAACACGGTGCCCAGGGCGCGCTCGTAGACGCCTACCGTCTCGGTGTGGCCCTGCTCCCATTCGCCCACGTACTCGACGAAGGCCTCGACGCCCTCGGGCCAGGCGCCATGGAGCAGCCGGTACACGGCCAACAGCGTGGCGCAGAGCACATCGAGCGTGGGCTCGTGGACGCGCAGGGTGAGGAGGCCGAGCGAGCCCTCGGGCTGCCCCTGCTTCAACTCCAGGGAGAAGGCATCCAGCTCGGTGGCGGACAGGAAGACGGCGCCCGTGGAGGAGCGCACCGAGCGCCGCATCCACTGGGGCAGCTTCCACGCCAGCATTCGGGGATGGGGCGGCAGGGACTCACCGCGCGAGCCGACGCTGAAGAAGAGCTCGCGGGGCCCCGGCTCCACTCCGGGCGAGGGCTTCTCGGAGAGCCACTGCACCTGGCCCTCGCCCAGCAGGAACTCCACCACCTGTCGCAACTTCGCATCCATGGGAGGCACCTTATAGGCGCATCCCGTGCCGGAAGCCCGATCTCTCCCCTACTCCGCGGCCCTCGGCGTGGGAGTCAGGCGCAGCACCGAGCCCTCTCCCGGCTCGAGGAAGGCCTCCTCCGAGGACTGCTGGCGCAGCCGCTCCAGCATGCGCCGCTGCTGCTCCGCCCGGGTGATGAGCGCCGAGAAGTCGAAGCGGCCCAGGCGCTCGTCCTTGCGCGACAGCCGCCGCAGCGTGCGCCACAGGGACAACCGCCCCTCGGTGCCCAGGCACAGCCCTTCCAGCTCCACCACGCGGCTCAGCGGTGAGTAGCCGGTCAGCTGTCCGTTGAGCTTCAGACGCCCCAGCTTCTCGCCCACCCAGGCCGCGGTCTGCTTCACCACGTCCCGCTTGAGCCCCAGCGCCGACATCACGCTCAGCAGGGTCGAGCGATCCTCCAGCAGCTCCCGCTGGAAGGTGTCCAGGTACTCGCCCACGGCGTTGCCCGTGTTCTCCGACCTCGCACGGCGCGCCAGTTCGAGGCCGACAGTCGAGCCCGCCAGATGATCGTTCAGGTAGATCTTCAACAGCGCCAGGTTCACGCCGCCTCCTTTGTGCTCGCCCCCGCCCCTGCGGAGGGTCGGCATGCCCGGGCGATGGCGCAGAGCACCATGCCCGGGCGTTTGGAGAGCAGGCGGAGGAACGGGCCCTCTTGCGCCTACCGGGCCTCGTCGGGGTAGCGGAAGGAGATCGGCAGCTTCACGTCCGGGTGCAGGCTGCGCATGACGGGGCAGCCATGGGCCACCTCCTCCATGCGGGTGCGGTGCGCGGCGGAGAGGCCCGCGGGCATGTCGATCTCCAGCACCAACTCACCGATGCGGCGCGGCGGCGGCGTCATCCGCTTCTCCACCCGGGCGCGTGCATCGCCGAAGGCAATCCCCTCGCGCGAGGCCACCAGGGCCATGGTGGTGAGGGCGCAGGAAGCGAGCGCCGCGCCCACCAGGTCCGTGGGAGAGAAGGACATGCCCGTGCCCCCGTTGTCCTTGGGGGCCTCGGTGGAAATCTTCGTGCCGGACGGGCCGTGCTCCAGCTTGCACTGGAAGCCCGGCGCGCTCGCGACGCTCATCACGACGCCGGTAGCGGGAGTGGGTTGGCTCATGGTCGTGGCTCCTCTTCTGACGCCGCCTCAGCGGACGTAGGTCTCGTGCTCCGTCGGGTCCGGCTTCGCCTCGTCGGGGCTCCAGTCGATCGTCTTCAGCAGCGACTTGCGGCGCTTCTGCACGTCCTTGTCGAGGAACATCACCGCCTCCTGCATGACGTCCATCAGCCGGCGCGGCTTGCGCCTCATCTTCGTGTCGCTCAGCAGCGCGTGGGTGAGCCACGGGAAGACGGCCGTGACGTCGGTGTGCACGTACATGGAGCCGGCCTCCACGGCCTCCATGGACACCTTGCCCCAGGTGTGCCCCTCACCGGCCGGGCAGCTGGAGAGCGCGCCATTGTCCACCGGGTCCACGCAGAACTGCACGTCGATGTCGAAGCCGTCGGTGGGCACGCCCAGGATCTGGTCCAGCAGCGGCTCGCCCTGCAGCGTGTAGTTCTTGGGCACGCCGCCGCCGAGGATCCAGATGGCCATCTTGTTGGAGAAGTGGTGGCGGCAGTAGTGCTGGAGCGCCGCCATCCAGTAGACGTCGTCGTTGATGTCGATCTCGAACTTGAACTCATCGCCCATCAGGCGCTTGAGCTTGACGGCGTTGAGGAAGATGGAGCCGTCCTGCACCGCGCCCACGAAGATGGGCACGCCGTGCTTGTAGCAGGTGGACAGCAGCGAGGGCTGCTTGACGCCGAGCTTCTTCTCGATGGCCTGGATGTTCTTGCCGAGCAGGTAGTGGAACTCGGGGGTGGTCATCTTGCGCTGGAACTCGGGGCGGCGCAGGAGGGCGGAGAAGAGCCGGTCGGTGTCGAGCAGGGCCTCCTCCCAGAAGCCCAGGTCGTAGATGCGGATGATGCGGGCCAGGCGGTACTGGAGGTCTCCCGCGTTGGGGTTCACCTCGCGGATGGCGTGGCCGATGATGCGGTGGGCGTCGTGGTAGAGGTTGGCGCCGGTGGTGGTGAGCGCCGAGATGACGCCCTTCTCGATGAGGGGGATGATGCAGCTCTGGTGCAGGCCGGCCGGAGTCATGGCGCCCGAGAGCGTGAGGAAGATGGAGGCATCCACCTCCATGGAGCGGCGCATCAGCTCGAACGCGGTGCGCTCCTGACGTCCCACGTACGCCGAGAAGGCGTGCTCGAGCAGCTCGGTGGGCGACTCCTTGCCGGTGATGGGACGCGGATCCGCCTTGCGCGCTCCCGAGTAGTGGGCGCGCAGGTTCTTACGGGAGTTCGACGCTGTTTTGGCCATGGCGCGCGATCTATCACCGCCCGCCCGCCGAGGGGAGCACGGGTTTACTTGCGCTTCTTGCCCCTGGCGCCCCTGTCGTCCGGATCGACATCCGGCGGCAGCAACTGCGGCTCGGGAGTGCCCAGCACGCGCTCACGCACCTGCTCGGCCGTCAGGTGCCCGGTATCGGACACGACGCACGAGACGTACGCCAGCTCCGCCAGGGCCCGCCGCGCCCGCGCGCGCACCGCCTCGTCGTCGGAGGAGAGCATCTCCGAGGCGGCGGAGATGTAGCTGCTCGCCAGCGACTCGAAGAGGTACACGCGGTTCTCGATGGTGTCGTCCTTTGCCATGACGCTCCTCTACCGGGGGACACAGGCTGGCGAATCCAAGGGTTATCCCACATCCTATGGATGGTAGGCGGAGCGTACAACCCGAGCCCCTGGAGCAGGCCGTGATCGATTTGCATTCCCACACCACGGCGAGCGATGGCCAACACTCGCCCGCCGAGCTGCTGTCCCTGGCGGCGAGCGCGGGGGTGACGGCGCTGGCGGTGACGGACCACGACACGGTGGCGGGGCTGGGCGAGGCGGCGGAGGCGGCGAGGGCGCACGGGGTGGAGCTGGTGCCGGGCATCGAGGTGTCGGCGTTCGTGCTGAAGAAGGAGGTGCACATCCTAGGGCACTTCGTGCGGCCGGACTTCCCGGAGCTGGCCAGCTTCTCGGAGCGGCTGTGGGTGGAGCGCGAGCAGCGGATGGAGCGGATGGTGGCGCAGATGAGGAAGCTGGGCTTCCCGGTGCGGATGGAGGAGGTGCGGGCGATTGCCGGGAACGCGCAGTTGGGGAGGCCGCACCTGGCGCGGCTGCTGGTGGAGCGGGGCTGGTGTCTGGACGTGAAGGAGGCGTTCGACAGGTTCCTGGGCGCGGGCAAGCCGGCGTGGACGGACCGGTTCAAGCTGGAGGGACGGGACGCCATCCGGCTCATCCACCGCGCGGGAGGCACGGCGACGCTGGCGCACCCGGGCAGCTCGAAGCTGGAGCGTTACGACATCCTGCAGTTGGCGCGCGAGGGCCTGGACGGGCTGGAGGCGTTGCACACGGACCACAACCCGAGCGTGCAGGAGAAGTACCTGAAGTTCGCGAAGGAGTTCGACCTGGTGACCACCGGGGGCAGCGACTTCCACGGCGAGCAGGTGACGCCGGGCAGGCGCCCCGGGGACTCCACGACGCCACCGGAGAACTTCGCGAAGCTGCGCGCCCGGGCCGCGTCCGCGCGCGCGTAGCCGCGGGCAAACGGCCTCACCGGACGAGCTGTACGGGCAATTCCATACACCAGGAGATGGGGTTGTGCCGGGCCCCTTCTGTTTGTATTCACAGGCCCATGCAAACCTTGAAGAACCTGCTCTTCCGCTCGCCCCAGAAGCCGGTGCTCCGGGAGGGGATTCCCGTGCTCCCTGGCGCCCTGCCCGTGGTGGGACACTCCCTCTACACCATGGGCCACGCCCCCAACTTCCTGCGCGACGCGGAGGCCAAGGTGGGCCCGCTGTTCTGGACGAGAAACATCGGCCAATACACGCTCGTGTGCATGGGCGAGCCCGGCTTCGAGCTGCTCAAGAACAAGGTGACCAGCAGCGAGTTCATCCGCGAGGGGTCTCCGGACTTCATCGGTGACTCCCTGCTGTCGCGGGATGGGACGCCCCACCGCAGCCTGCGCTCGGCCATGAGCGGGCCCTTCACGCCCCGGGGTCTCACGGCCAGCGGCGCCTCCGCCATCGCCGCCGAGGTCATCGAGTCCTCCGTGGCCCGCTTCCCCCAGGAGCCCTTCTCCCTGCTCGCCCAGACGCAGGGGCTCGCGCTCGACATCATCTTCCGCGTCATGGGGATCGAAGGCAGCGAGATGGAGGCCTGGAACCGCAACTACCGCGAGTTCATCCTCGGGGCCCTCCCCGTGAAGGGGGACTTCCCCTTCTCGCCCGCGCGGCGCGCCAGGCAGGGGCGGAAGTGGCTCGACGGGAGCTTCTCCCGGCTGATCGCCAAGGCGCGGGGCCAACCGGACATGCAGGGCACGCTCGCGGCGCTGCTGAAGACGCGCGACGAGGAGGGGCGCGAGCTCACGGAGGAGGATCTCATCCAGAACCTGCGCCTGCTGGCCCTCGCGGGGCACGAGACGACCGCGTCGGTGATGGCGTGGCTGGGCATCGTGCTCGCCCAGCGGCCCGACCTCTGGGAGCAGCTGCGGCTGGAGGCGGTGGCGGCGCCGGGCCTGCCCCGCTCGCCCGAGGATCTCAAGCGCCACCCCTTCGCCGAGGCGCTCTTCCGCGAGGTGCTGCGGCTCTACCCACCCGTGTCGTGGACGGGGCGCGAGGCCAAAGAGGATCTGGAGCTGCACGGCAAGCGCGTGCCCAAGGGCACGACGATCCTCGTCCCGCTCGGGGCCTACGGCTACGACCCGAAGCTCTTCCCCAACCCGGAGCAGCTCGATGTCTCGCGCTGGATGGGCAGGCGCGTGCCGCCGTCGGCCATCGAGACCGCCGCGTTCGGCGGGGGCCCCCACTTCTGCCTCGGCTACCACCTGGCCTGGGTGGAGGTGGTGCAGTTCGCCACGGCCTTCGCTCGGGAGCTGGATCGCCGGGGGATGAAGCCTCGGCTCGCGCAGGGCTCGACTACACCCAAGCTGAGCTACATCCCCTTCGGCGCGCCTCCGAAGAAGACGCGCATCGAGCTCGTCCGGGCCTGAGGTGGCCACGGGGTGGGGAGACCCTCACCCCAACCCTCTCCCAAAGGGAGAGGGAGTGCCGCCTGCGGGGGCTCAGCGGTCGCGCGCCACCTTGAACTTGCTGGTGAGCACCGTGAGGCTGTCCGCCACGTTCTGCAAGTCCTGCGCGATGCGCGTGGTGCGGCCCGTCGCGTCCACGCCCTGCTTCACCAGCTCGGCCACGTTGCGCGCGCCCTGCACGGCCTGCTCGCTCGACTGACGCTGCTGCCGCGTCGCGATGGTGATCTGCCGCGCAGCCTCGCTCGTGCCGCGCGCCAGCTCCACAATGCGCTGGAACACCGCCGAGGCCTGCTCCGCTACCTCCACGCCGCGGTCGCTCGTCGCCATGCCCACGCGCGCCTTGGTGGCCGCCTCGTTGCCCGAGTCCTGCACCTTCTCCACGATGCGCGCGATGTCGCGCGCCGACGCGGACACGTTCTCCGCCAGCTTGCGCATCTCCGCCGCCACCAGCGAGAAGCCCCGGCCCACCTCGCCCGCCTTCGTGCCCTCCAGCGCCGCGTTCAGCGCCAGCAGGTCCGAGCGCTCCGCCACCTGGTTGATGACCTGGGCGATCTTCGACACCTGCTGCAGGTCCTGGTTCAGGCCCACGATGGCATCCGCCACGCCCTTGGACTCCATGCGGATGTCGTTGATGCCCGCCACCACCTGCGCCACCACCGCCATCGCCTCGGCCACCGCCTCGTGCGTGCGCCGCGCGCTGGACTCCACCACCTCGGTGGAGCTCGAAATCTGTTCCGCCGTCCGGCTCAGCTCCTCGAAGGTCGCGGCGATCTGCTGCGCGTACGCCGCCTGCTGGCTGATGACGTGCTCCTGGTCCGCCGACGCGCCCGTCAGCCCGCGCGAGGCGCTCGAGAGCTGCTCCAGCCGCGCCAGCAACTCCGACACCGTGCCGCGCAGCGTGCCGAGCATCTCGTTGAAGGAGTGCGCCATCATGCGCACCTCGCCCGCCGAGGCCACGTCCATCTCGCTCAGCGACAGGTCTCCCTGGGACACCTCGCGCGCCGCCTGCGTCATGCGCGTCACCGGCTCGGCGATGGCCCGCCCGATGAAGAAGGTGATGAACAGGCCCACCACCATGGCGCCGAAGTACACGAAGAGCGTTGGCCAGCGCTGCGCTTCCGTCTCCGCCTTCACCACGGCCGCGTCCATGCCCACCACGTAGGTGTGGCCCCCGGGTAGCGCGCAGAACGCCACCGGGTTGCCCTGCATGTGCACCAGCGAGCACGCCTCGCCCTCGTCCGGCGCGCCCTTCAATCCCTTGGGCACGGTGCCGCGCTCGGACAGCACCTTGCCCTCGGGCGCGAGCACCGCCTGGAAGGACACGGAGCCCACCTGCTCCACCCGCTCGAAGATGTGCGAGAGCTGCTTCACCGCCCGCAGTCCGCCCTCCCGCGAGGCCACCGGCTGGGGCCCTGACTGATCCGCCGTCACCACCCCCGCCTGATCCAACAAGGTGGTGATCTCATCCGACGCGAGCAGGCCCACGACGCGCGTGCGATCCTCGAGCCGCTGCAGCCCCAACTTCTGCTGCTCCTTCGGAAAGTAGAAACCGCTGAACAGGGCCACCGCGAGGCTGGGAACCAGCACCGCGAACGCCACCTGCCAGCGCAAACTGAGCCGACCCCACATGCCTGGGCTCTCTCCTGTGATCGGAAGACGCGCGAGCCCCCGACCCTAGGCCCCGGTGCGCGGAGCGTCAAACCCCCCGTCCCGGCCTCGTGGAACGGCGGGCGGGCGGCCAGGCTCGCCACCCGGCTTTCCGCTGTCATGTCCGGGGGTTGGCTCCCAGGGTTTCTCCATTGACACGGCTGCCCGGTGTCCCTAGGGTCCGCGCCGAATGAACCCCACGCTCGACCCCAATCCCCTGGCGCCCTACCTGCCGCTGGCGATCGTGCTGCTGCTCGCGGGTGTGCTCTCGCTCATCATCGTGCAGCTGGCCGCCGCCCTGGGCCCCAAGCGTCCGAGCTCCATCAAGTCCGCCCCCTTCGAGGCCGGCTCCGAGAGCAGTGGTCCGGCGCGCCAGCGGTTCGCGGTGAAGTTCTACGTGGTGGCCCTCCTCTTCATCGTGTTCGACGTCGAAGCGGTCTTCCTGTACCCCTGGGCGGTGAACTTCCAGGCGCTCGGCTGGTTCGGCTACATGGAGATGCTCGTTTTCGCTGCGACCCTCGTGGTGGGCCTTATCTACATCTGGAAGAAGGGCGCCCTGGAGTGGGAGCACTGAGGGCACTGAGGAATCATGGCTGAATCTGATATCGCACCCGTACTGACCACCCGCCGCGACGAGGCCATGGGCTTCTTCGAGCGGATGGTGTCCAAGGGCCTGGGTTGGGCGCGCAAGTACTCGCTCTTCACCTACCCGTTCGCCACCGCGTGCTGCGGCATGGAGTTCATGTCCGTGGCCGCCGCCCGCCACGACATCGCCCGTTTCGGCGCCGAGTTCCCCCGGTTCTCGCCGCGCCAGGCGGACATGCTGATGGTGATCGGCACCATCAACCTCAAGCAGGCTCCCATCCTCAAGCGCGTGTACGAGCAGATGGCCGAGCCCAAGTGGGTCGTCGCCTTCGGCGTGTGCGCCTCGTCCGGTGGCTTCTACGACAACTACGCGGTGCTCCAGGGCATCGACCGCATCATCCCGGTGGACGTCTACATCCCCGGCTGCCCGCCGCGCCCCGAGCAGGTGCTCGACGGTCTCAAGCTGCTGCAGGACAAGATTGGCAACCAGGTGCACCGCGTCGGTCACCGGGGCTCGGCCCCGCACGATCTGCTGGCCAGCCAGTACAACCTCACCAAGTAGGCACCGCGCACCCCACGGTGCCGCGGCCCGGGGCCCCGCGAACCTCTCCGGAGGTGGCGGGGCCCTCGCCTTTCTACCAGCGGTGGTAGGCGGGGTGCCCCGGCTTCACCGACACGAAGGTGCCCCGGCAGGTGGCGCACACCTTGCCCCCGGCGGTGAGCGTCCCCTCGACGATGACCTTGTCGCCCTCGATGGAGACGGGCTTCGCCTCCAGGTGGAGCGGGCCGATGGGCGTAGGGCGCTTGAGCTGGATGGTGTACTCGGCGGTGACGGTGCACGGCGGGGCGTCCAGGCCGCGCTGCTTCATCAGCGCGTGAGCCGCCGTCCAGTTGCAGTGGCAATCCAGTAGCGCACCGATGATCCCCCCGTTCACCACGCCCGGGAAGGCCTGGTGGTGCTCGGCCGCCGTCCAGTCGGCGACGACGAGCTCCCCCTCCACGCGGCTGCGGATGTGCAGGCCCTGGGGGTTGGCGGGGCCGCAGCCGAAACAGACGAGGTTGGGAGCGAAGCGTTCCTGGAGACTCTCGTTGGGAGTGGTGGACATGGCGGCACCATAACGCCGCCGTTACTTCTTGGGACGCGTGGCGAGCAAGCGGGCTCGTGAATCGTGCGGACCTCCAGGGCACGTGCGAGAATGCGCCATCCCCCCTTACCGCCGAGGTCGCGTGGACGAGTCAGGGCAGACACGACCCCCCCTCATCGACTTCCTGCGGGAGCCGGTGGGGAGGGCCCTCGAGGAAGAGCGCCGGCACAACACCGTGCGCCTGGCGCTGCTGCGCTTCCTCGGCGTGTCCGCCATCCTGGCCGTCACGGTGTACCTGGCCCGGGTGCAGGGGCTGGCGGACTGGGAGGTGTACCTCGCCCCCTTCTCCGCCTACTGGGTGTGCACCGCGATGACGGTGGGCGTCGTGTGGCGCTGGCCCCGGGGGGCGAGCTGGGCCGGCCTGTCGCTCGCGGTGGTGGACGTGCCGGCCATCTACTGGCTGCAGCACCTCGCCCTGCCCGTCTCTCCTTCACCCGGAGGCGTGGCGGGCTTCACCCTGGGCCTCTACGCCTGCATCATCGTCCTGTCGGCGCTGTCCCTGCGCCGCCCGGTCATCTTCGCCGTGACGGGGACGGCGGCCATCGCCGAGGTGACCTTGCAGGCCGAGGCCTCCATCGGCGTGGGAGCCCGCGTGGTGGCGGTGGTGGTGCTGCTTCTGACGGCGGGGGCCGCCCGCTACCTCTTCCACCGCATCCGGGTGCTCATCTCCGCGGTGACGAGCGAGGAGCTCAAGCGCGCCCAGCTCGGCCGCTACTTCTCCCCCGCGGTGGCCGATCGTCTCCAGGACCTGGCCTCGCCCGTCTCCACCCCCGAGCTGCGCGAGGTGACCATCCTCTTCGCGGACCTGCGGGACTTCACCGCGCTCAGCGAGCGGCTGCCCCCCGAGGCCGTGGTGGCCGTCCTCAACGAGTACTACGGGCGCATGGTGGAGGTGGTGTTCCGCCACGGTGGCACGCTCGACAAGTTCATCGGGGACGCACTCATGGTGTACTTCGGCGCGCCCCTGGCCGAGCCGGAGCACCCCCGCAAGGCCGTGGAGTGTGCCCTGGAGATGGTGCGCGAGCTGGAGGCGCTCAACGGCGATCGGGCCGCCCGGGGCGAGCCCGGCCTGCGCATGGGGGTGGGCCTGCACACCGGCCGCGTGGTGCTCGGCAACATCGGCTCCATCACCCGCCGCCTGGAGTACACCGCCATTGGCGACACGGTGAACCTGGCCAGCCGCATCGAGTCCCTCACCAAGCAGCACCGCACCCCGGTGCTCGTCTCCCGAGAGACCCGCGAGCGGGCGGGCGAGGGATTTCACTGGCAGGAAATGCCCCCCACGCCGGTGGCCGGCAAGCGCGAGCCCGTCTCCACCTTCATTCCCGGGCCACTTCCCGCCTGGGAGGGCACCGAGGGTCCGGCCCGGAAGCCCCGTTCCGGCGAACGCCGGCTTCTGACTCGCGTAAGTAGTGAGGATGCCTGAGGGATTACGTTGACGCCTACCGGGGGGCATCCTTATAACGCGCCGGATTCCATAGCCAGCATTGGGGCCCCCTTTGAGCACTTTCGCACTGGACAGGGTCACCGCCCAGTTTCCGGAGGCGGTGGCAGAGCGCTACCTCGACCGCACTGGCGGCGCCTGGGCCGTCATCCACGCCGAGCACCTGCCCAAGGTCGCCGCGTTCCTGAAGAACGAGCTGGACTTCAAGCTCTTCACTTCCATTGACGCGGTGGACCGCCTCCACCTCGCGGAGAATGATCCGCGCTTCGAGGTCGTCTACTTCATCTACTCGCTGTCGCGGCACGAGCACGTGCGCCTGAAGGTGCGCGTGAGCGAGGCCCGTCCGGAGCTCCCCTCCATCGTGTCCGTGTTCCGCGGCGCCGACTGGTGGGAGCGCTTCGTCTGGGACTTCTACGGCATCCGCTTCTCGGGCCACCCGGACCTGCGCCGCGTGCTGCTGTACGAGGAGTTCCAGGGCCACCCGCTCCGCAAGGACTACGCCCTGCGCGACCGTCAGCCGCTCATCCCCGAGCGGCCCATCAAGGACATCTTCCGCGGCCCCGGTACCAGCGGCGTTTCCTGAGCGCCCCCACCGGCACAGCCCTCCGAGGACAGAGATCATGGCGGACCCCCACAAGCCCGTGTCACCCCCCAACCCCGAAGCGCCCAACCCGGACACCGACGCCTACGCCCACGAGGCGGAGCTGGAGGCCCACCTCCAGACCAAGCGGATGTACGTGAACATGGGCCCCTCGCACCCGGCCACGCACGGCACGGTGCGCCTCAAGGTCGAGCTCGAGGGCGAGAACATCGCCGAGATCGACTGTGAGATCGGCTTCCTGCACCGCGGCTTCCAGAAGAGCTGCGAGAACGTCACCTGGACGCAGTGCCTGCCCTACACGGACCGGTTGAACTACGTGTCCGCGATGATGAACAACTTCGGCTTCCTCAACGCCGTCGAGAAGCTCATCGGCCTGGAGATTCCGGAGCGCGCCCAGTACATCCGCGTCATCGGCTCGGAGCTGCACCGCATCCATGATCACCTGACGTGCGTGGGCGCGACGGGCATGGAGCTCGGTGGCTTCGCCCCGTTCCTCTTCGCGGTGGAAGCGCGCGAGCTCATCATGGACCGCGTGGCCGAGCTGACGGGCGCGCGGCTGACCACCAACTTCGGGCGCATCGGCGGCATGAACCGCGACCTGCCCGAGGGCTGGAGCGAGAAGGTCCTCAAGACGCTCGACAAGGTCATGGAGCACGTCAACGAGATCGACGGGCTGCTCTCGCGCAACCGCATCTTCGTGGACCGTACCAAGGACACGGGCATCATCACGGCCGAGGACGCCATCGACTACGGGTGGACGGGCCCCTGCCTGCGCGCCTGCGGCATCAACTACGACATCCGCAAGACCAAGCCGTACTGGGTCTACGACCGGATGGATTTCGATGTGCCGATCGGTGAGAAGGGCGACAACTACGACCGGTACCTGATGCGCATCGAGGAGATGAAGCAGTCGGATCGCATCATCCGCCAGGCGCTCAAGCAGATTCCGGCCGGCCCCATCATCCTGGACGACTGGCGCATCGCGCTGCCGCCCAAGCCCGAGGTGTACGGCACCATCGAGGGCGTCATCTCGCACTTCAAGCTGGTGATGGAGGGCATCCAGGTGCCCGCCGGCGAGGTGTACGACGCCACCGAGGCCGCCAACGGCGAGCTGGGCTGGTACATGGTGAGCGACGGCAGCGGCCGTCCGTACAAGGTCCACGTGCGCGCGCCGGGCTACCCCATCCTGTCCGCCGTGCCCCACATCATCAAGGGCAAGCTGCTGGCGGACCTCATTCCCACCTTTGACACGATCAACATGATCGGCGGCGAGGTCGAGCAGTGAGCGACAACGACAACAAGAAGCCCACCGGAGACGCCCAGCCGCCCCCGAAGGGCTCGCCCACGGATACGCCGGCGGCGAAGATCGGCTCCCAGCCCTCCAACCCGCCCGCGGGCGCGAAGCTGGAGACGCCTCCGGCCGCGCACAGCGCCCCCACCGCGCCGCCGCCTCCCGCGGCCAAGCCGGCCGGGCCGCCCCCGCCGAAGAACCCGGGCTTCGTCACCTGCACCATCGACGGCAAGGAAGTCGTCGTGAAGCCGGGGACGAACATGATCGAGGCGGCCCGGATGGTCGGCTCGGACATCCCCTACTTCTGCTACCACCCGCGCCTGTCCATCGCGGCCAACTGCCGCATGTGCATGGTGGAGGCCTCCAACGCCCCCAAGCTGGTGCCCGGCTGCCAGACTCCGCTCGTCGAGGGCCAGGTCATCAAGACCACCACGCCCAAGGTGAAGGAGCAGCAGCGCGCCGTCATGGAGTTCCTGCTCCTCAACCACCCGGTCGACTGCTCCATCTGCGACCAGGCCGGTGAGTGCAAGCTGCAGGACTACTACATGCGCTACGACTACCGCCCCTCCCGGCTCGAGGGCGGCAAGGTCATGAAGAACAAGCGCAAGGTCTTGGGGCCCCGCGTGGTGCTGGACCAGGAGCGCTGCATCATCTGCAGCCGCTGCGTGCGCTTCATGAACGAGATTCCGAAGGAGCCGCAGCTGGGCATCTTCGGCCGTGGCAGCCACGAGGTCATCGACACCTTCCCGGGCAGCGAGCTCAACAGCAACTACTCGCTCAACACCGTGGACATCTGCCCGGTGGGAGCGCTGCTCAGCCGCGACTTCCGCTTCCGCGCCCGCGCGTGGTTCCTGTCCGCCGCTCCCTCCGTGTGCACCGGCTGCTCGCGCGGCTGCAACACGTACGCGGACTTCATGGGCCAGGACACCTACCGCTACCGCCCGCGTGAGAACGAGGCCGTCAACAAGAGCTGGATGTGCGACCACGGCCGCGAGACCTACAAGGGGCTCAACGTCGGCCGCGTGCTGAGCGCCGTGGTGGGCCGCCAGCAGGGCGTCGCCGCCCGTCCGGAAGTGGCGCGCAAGGAGGCCATCCAGGCCGCCGCCAGGGCGCTGGCCGGCGTGAAGGGCCAGGTGGCGGTGCTCGCCTCCCCCGTGTCCTCCAACGAGGACCTGCTCGCCGCGCTCACCTTCGCCAAGGCGACGCTGGGCGCCAAGGAGGTCTACGTCGGTGGCCGTCCGCAGGGACAGGCCGACCACTACCTCCTCACGGCGGACCGCAACCCCAACCGCAAGGGCCTGGAGATGATCGCCCAGGGCCTGGGGCTGGCGCTCAAGCCCTTCGAGGACCTGGCCAAGGCCATGGACGGCGGCAAGGTGAAGGCGCTCTACGCCGTGGGCACCGAGGTGCCGGGCAACGTGGAGGCCTTCGCCGCGGCGGCCGCGAAGCTGGACGTCTTCGTGGCGCAGGCGACGAACGAGTCGGCCATCACCGCGCAGGCCACCGTGCTGCTGCCGGCCTCCGCGCACGTGGAGTTCGATGGCTCCTTCGTGCAGGTGGACGGCCTCATCCAGCGCTTCCGCAAGGCCTACCCCTCCAAGGGTGACGCCGTGGGGCACCAGGCGCTGGCGGCCGAGCTCACCCGCGAGATGGGTGGCACCGCCGCCTGGACGTCCACTCGCGAGGTGTTCCGCGAGCTGGGCAAGCAGGTGACCGGGTTCGCCGAGTTCGACTGGGACAAGTCCGCGCCTCCCGACCGGGAGAAGCCGGGCATCAACCCGCTGCCGACCGCCGCCGACGGCCGGCCTCCCGGGTATCGTGAGTTCGGCGCTCCCAGGGTCCGAGGTCTCTGACAATGAAGCGCACACTCACCATGCTGTTCTGGTTCGGCGTCATGTTCGCCCACTTCGTGGGCATCATGGCCGCCGCCTACCTGTTGGGCGGTCTCGCGGAAGGCCTCTTCCCGGGGGCCAGCCGCCTGACGAACATGGTCATCCTGATGATCGCCACCGTGATGGGCATCGCGTCCCTGCTCACCGTGGCCGAGCGCAAGTGGAGCTCGCTGATGCAGAACCGCATCGGCCCCAACCGCGCGCGCATCAACCTGCCGATCATCAAGAACAGCGCCCTCGTGGGCATCCCCCACTTCCTGGCCGACGGCATGAAGATGCTGTTCAAGGAGGACTTCCTCCCGGCCACGGCCAACAAGCTGCTCTACAACCTGGGGCCCATGCTGGCCTTCGCGCCGGTGTTCGCCCTCTACGCGGTGGTGCCCTCCGGCCCCACGGTGTCCGTGTTCGGCAAGAGCGTGGACATGGTGGTGGCCACCCCGGACTTCGGCCTGCTCTACGTGTTCGCCATCGCCTCGCTGGCGGTGTACGGCACGTCGCTGGCCGGCTGGGCCTCCAACAACAAGTTCGCCCTGCTTGGTGGCGTGCGCGCCGCCTCGCAGATGATCTCCTACGAGGTCGCCCTGGGCTTGTCGCTGGTGGGCCTGATGATGGCCTTCTCCACGGTGCAGCTGCCCGCCTTCGTGGGCAACGTGACCAACGAGCTGGGCATGGGCAACGCCGCCGTCGGCCAGGCCCGCTACCTGTGGGAGGCGCGGGTCGGCAGCTTCGACATCGGCATCCCCGCCTGGGGCTTCCTGCTGCAGCCGCTCGGCTTCTTCCTGTTCTTCGCCGCGGCCTTCGCCGAGACCAAGCGCGCCCCCTTCGACACGCCCGAGGGTGAGTCGGAGATCATCGGCTACTTCGTCGAGTACTCGGGCATGAAGTTCGGCCTCTTCATGATCTCCGAGTTCGTGGAGATCGTGGTCCTCTCCGGCCTGATCGTGGTGCTCTTCTTCGGCGGCTACCACCTGCCCTTCGGCGGCGAGTGGGTGTCGAACCTCGAGGTGATGAAGCAGTACGGCTGGCTGTACGGCACCGTGCTGGGCACCGTGTTCTGGGCGAAGGTGATGTTCTTCGTGTGGCTGCAGCTGGCCATCCGCTGGACGTTCCCGCGCTTCCGCTACGATCAGATCCAGACGCTCGGCTGGAAGATCCTCCTGCCCATCGGCCTCTTCAACGTGTTCGCCACGGGCGCGCTGGTGCTGTGGGATCCGTCCCTGCGGGCGCTGGCGGTGTTCGGCCTGCTGCAGATCGGCCTGCTCATCACGCTGACGATGTCCTCCGCCCTCAAGTCCGAGGCGGGCGCCGGGGGTCACGGGCACGGCCACGACGCCCACGGGCACGGCCACGACGCGCAGGGTCACGGCCTGCCGGCCCACGGGCACGCCGCTCACGCGGACACTCATTCCGGTGCGCACTCCGGTGCCACCGCGGCCTCGCACTAGGCTGAGAGAAAGACACCATGGCTTACAAGGCGACTCAGGATCCCCGCACAGACATCCGCGAGCGTTCCTACCTGCCGGAGCTGATCAAGGGCCTGGCCATCACCACGCGGCACTTCCTGCGCAACCTCTTCGGGACGCGGGAAGTAGGCGTCCCGTTCGAGGACCGCCAGGGCACCAGCCTCGTCACCACCGTGCAGTACCCGGAGGAGAAGACTCCCTATCCTCCCGGGTACCGCGGGCTGCACCGCCTGGTGCCGCGTGACGACGGCAAGCCGCGCTGCGTGGCTTGCTACATGTGCGCCACCATCTGCCCGGCCCAGTGCATCTACATCGAGGCCGGGGAGTACGAGGCGGACGCGGCGGAGGGCGAGTCTCGCGTCATCGAGAAGTTCCCCACCCAGTTCGTCATCGATGAGCTGCGCTGCATCGTGTGCGGCCTGTGCGTGGACGCGTGCCCCAAGGACGCCATCCGCATGGACACGTACACGCACACTCCGGCGGAGTACAACCGGCAGGGCTTCGTCTACGACATCCCCAAGCTGCTCAAGGGGCCCGCCGTCTCCCACCCGTCCGACCCGTGGAACAAGCGCCCGGGCTCGGAGCAGCCGGCCCACGTGCACAAGGAGGCCCACACCCGCGTCGGCGAGGGCCACGAGGCGCACCACGGCCACGAGCTCGCCGCCGGCCACAGCCACGGCGACCACGCCACCCCGGGGACGCGCACCACCGTCGTGTCCAACGAGGGCCCGGTGCCCGTGACGAAGTTCCTCAAGTAGTAGGACGTCCGGCGGCACTGCCGCTCCCGGCCCGCCCTCCCCGCTCGCATGCGGTGGACGGCGGGCCGGTGCCGTTTCAAGGGGGGCGGGCGTGCAGCCGCATTGGAGCCCTACAACCCTGCTCCCTGCGTGCGAGGGGGCTGGCCCTCAGCGGCTGCGCGACCCTTTCCAGCCACTCGCAAACTCCGTAGGGTGGATGGCGCATGAAGCGCTACCGCCTCTCCGTGTGCAAGGGCTCGAGCTGCAAGGCAGGCGGCTCCGACACCGTGGCCGCGGCCGCCCGCGACGAGCTGTCCGCACGCAAGCTCCAGGTGCGCTGCGAGCTGTACCGCGGAGGCTGCTACGGCTTCTGCCACATGGGTCCCAACGTCGTCATCCGCGAGGAGACGGGACGCAAGAGGGATCCGCTCTCCCCCGAGGACTTCCAGCTCATGGGCTGGGAGGGCGAGGTGTACTACTCGCACATGACCCCGGAGAAGATGAAGCGCGTGGTGGCCGAGCACATCGAGCAGGACAAGCCCGTCGTCGAGCTCTTCGGCCACCCGGACGAAGCGGACGACTGATCCGCGGCCATTTCCCCTCGCCCTCCGGGAGAGGGACGGGGTGAGGGTATCGGGTGAACCCGGGTTGAACCCTTGGCTGCCAGTGGGGGCCACGGGTTGGAGAACGGGCTCGGGCACCCTCACCCTGACCCTCTCCCGAGGGGAGAGGGGATATTCGTTCACTGTCCCTCGAGCGCGAACACGCCGTCCCAGTCCTCCGGCGGCGCCGCCGAGGCGAACTTGCGGCAGCGCTCGGCGTACACCCCGGCCACCGCGTCCTGGTACGTCTCCGCGCCCTGCGTGAACAGCGCCAGCGCCTCGTCGAAGCGCCGCTGGTGGTACGCCGTGAGCGCCTGCTCGTAGAGCGCCAACTGCTCCTGCACCTGCGGAGAGATCTCCCCCTTACGGCCCACCAGCTCGTGCAGGCGCGTGGGCTCGGTCCGGCCCTTGAGCCGCACCCGGTCCACCTCGCGGAAGACGTAGGAGTCCTGCGCCAGCCGCGCCGCGCCGTCCCCCACCAGCACGAAGGTGCCGTAGCCCCGGTTGAGGCTCTCCAGGAACATGGACAGCTTCACCGACTCGCCCATCACGGAGTACTTGGACTCGAAGTCGCTGCCCATGCCGCCCACCAGCACCTCGCCGCTGTCGATGCCGATGCGGCACTGCAAGTGGTGGCCGTACGTCTTCTCCCAGTACGCCTGGCGCTCCGACAGCACCGCCCGCACCTTCAGCGCGGCCTCGCAGGCATGGTGCGCGTGGCGCTCGGTGCGCACCGGCGCGCCCCAGAAGGCCATCACCGCGTCGCCGATGTACTTGTCCACCTGGCCACGCGTGCCGCGCACCACATCCGTCATTTCCGTCAGGTAGTCGTTGAGCAGCTGGATGAGCCGCTCGGGAGACAGCTCCTTGGACAGCCGCGAGAAGCCGACCAGGTCACAGAAGAAGACCGTCACCTCGCGGCGCTCGGGCCGCGTCAGCAGGCGCAGGTCGCGCGTGACGAGCCGCGCCACCTCGGGGCTGACGTAGCGGCCGAGCACGTCCGTGATGAAGTGGCGCAGCTGCCGCTCGGAGCGCGAGGCCTGGACGATGGTGAAGATGAAGGTGAGGCCCATGGCCAGCAGCGGGCCCATCATCGCCACCCAGAGCAGCTTGTTGACGAAGACGTACCAGGCCGCCCCGGCGTACAGCAGGCCCACCGCCGTCATGGCGCTCAGGTACATCAGCACGTCGCCAAACGAGCGCAGGCCCCGGTTGAAGGTGAGCGCCACGAAGGCGCCGATGAAGGCCAGCCCCAGCGTCAGCAGGAGATCCATCCGCGGCGTGGCGCGGGTGATGCCCTCGGACTGCAGCAGGTTCACCAGCGACTGCGCCAGCACCGCGCCCGAGGGCGTGTACTCGCCAATGGGCGTGTGCTCGTAGTGCATCCCCTGGCGCGAGGTGTTGGTGAAGACGATGAGGCGCCCCTCGATGTCGTGCACCGCCCGGGGTGGCACGCCCTCGCGCACGGCGAAGAGGTTGAGTAGCACGTTCCATGCGGGAATGGCCCGCGACACCGAGCCTCGCGAGCCCCGCCCCACCTCCGCCGCGTCCCAGCGCACCAGGCTGTAGCCGGACTCGTCCATGGGGATGGAGAACCGGTCCCCCACGTACAGCCGGCCGTCCGCGTAACGCAGCTGACGCGTGTTCGCCAGGCGCATCGCCGCCATCAGCGGCATCGACGGCAGCACGTGCCGGGCGCCCTCGCGCGAGCGGTAGCTCACCAGGTGCGGCACGGCGCGCACCACGCCGTCCGGCTCGGGCACCACGGTGCTGGCCCCGTACAGGCTCGCCTTGCCGAGCAGCGGCGCCACCGGGTGCTCCAGCTGCCGCACCTCCTCCAGCTGCGCCACGTCCAACCCCTCCACCTGCACCTCGGCCAGTGACACGAACAGCTCGAGCGGGCCCACGCGGTGCGTGTCGTCCGTCACCCGGCGCTCCTGCACCTTCGGCGGCTCGCGCACGCCCTGCGCCTGCGCCACCTCCCTGCCCTCCTGCTCGCTCGCCACGCCCGCCCACACCTCCAACGCGTTGCCCGTGGGGATGAGGAACGCCGGACGCTGATCCGCCAGCACCGACTGCAGCCGGCCCCGGGCCTGCGCCTCGTTCGGGTAGGTGCCCAGCCTCACGCGGTACGGCCACAGCCGGCTGCCCGCGGGGATGCCCCGGTCCAGCGACCACGAGAAGGCCAGCAGCGACTTCTCCGGGTGGCGATCCAACAGCTTGCGGAAGACCTGGTCATCGTCCAGCCCCTCCAGGCCCGGCGTGCCCTGCGCGAGGCAGGCGCGCGGGCTGCGCTCGGTGAAGGGGAAGTCGAGCAGCACCAGCTCCGCGCCCTCGTCGACGAGCCGGTTGGACAGGCCGCCGAGAATCTCCCGGGGCCACGGGTTGGAGGCGATACCCGGGTGATCGTCCTGGCGGGCCTCGGCGAGCGTCTCGTCATCGAGCGCCACCACCACCACGCGATCCGAGCGCGAGGAGCGGCCTCCCAGCGAGCGGGCGCGCCAGTCATAGGTGCCGCGCTCCCAGGACTGCAGCCACGCCGAGGGCCGGGCCAGCAGCGCGATGGGGGTGGCGTCCTCGGACAACTGCGCACGGGGCACGCGGTAGTAGACGAGCAGCCCCAGGATGGCGCCGAAGAGCGTGGCCTGCAGGAGCGAGTAGCCGAGCCGCTGCAGGAAGCGGAGACCGGCCGAGTAGATGGGAAGGCTTCGCACGGGAGCAGGCACCATACCGCGTTCGGCCCACGTCCCCAGCCCTCCCGTGGCCCTGATATGCTCGCTCGCCGGGCCGTCCTTCCGGAAAACGCACATGAAACGCATCCTGCTGTCCGCCGCCGTTACCGCTCTCCTGCTCACCCCCCTTGCCTGCAACTTCGACCAGCTCCTGGCCGAGAAGGTGATGGTGGGCACCCTCCTGTCCACGCCCGACGTGGACGTGTCGCTCTACGCCATGGCCGGGGGCGATGCCGGCACGCTGCCCGACGGCGGCGTCCCCGAAGGCGAGCGGCTCACCATCCCGGGCCAGACGGCCGCCTTCGTCTTCTTCGCCACGCGCAACGGCGAGCAGGGCACCCCGGAGCCCATCACCGACGCCACCGTCCGCATCGAGGTCCAGAACGGCACGCCGATCGCCCTCGACAACAAGGGCGTGGGCACCTACAGCGCGACGAGCGACTTCGGTGACGAGACGGGCGTGAAGTACCAGAACGGCGCCACCTACAACTTCGTCGCCGTGCACGGCGGCAACTCGCACGTGGGCCAGGTGAAGGACGCGCCGGCCCTGGAGCGGATCGACGCGCTCCACCCGGCCGGGGGCTATGTGCGGCACATCGCCAACATGGGCCTCACGCTCAAGCGCCCCGCGAACGGCGGCAAGGAGCGCACGCTCGGCTTCGTCACCGTCGTCCCGGTCGACACGGATGGCCAGAAGGGCGAGCCCACCTACACCAACATGCCCAAGGAGCCGCTGGACTTCCTGCAGCTCGTGACGGCGACCGGCGAGTGGCAGCGGGAGAGTCTCCCCATCCCGGGCAGCGCCTTCCCCCAGAAGGACAGCAACTACCTCGTCATCTTCCAGACGGCGCAGCTCGGCGGCGCCCAGTCCGACAACCTGTTCACCGGCAGCACCATGCTGGTGGGCACCGCCGACCTGGGCCTCGTGCACACCATCGAGTAACTCTCCCCTCTCCCCCTGGGAGAGGGACGGGGTGAGGGTATCTGGCCCCTCGGGTTCCCTACCCCGCTTCCACCTCGAGCTCGAGCCTGCCCTCGAGCTTGAGGCGCAGCAGGTGACCCGCGAAGCGCTCGGACTCCTCGCGCGTGAGAACGCCGCGGAAGCCCGGGCCCTCGGCCACCTCCACCTCCATCACCGGCCCGCGCTGCAGGAGGCGGAAGAAGTCCTCGCCGCCCTCGGGGCGCGGGACGAAGACGGGCAGGAACCCCTTCACGGGCAGCACCTCGCCCGGCGCGCGCACCCGAGCCACCAGGGCCGGAGCCTCCGGGCGCACCTCTCCGGGCGCAACGCCCTCCTCGGGGTAGAGCGGCGCGGGCGCGAGCGCCACATCCTCGGTGGAGTCGTCGAAGAGGAAGCCGTGGCGCGAGGGGATGCGTCCGGCGAAGAGGTACAGCAGCAGCACGGGAGCATCCCCGCCCACCCGCTCCACATGGAGGATGGAGCGCGTGGCCCCCACCTTGCGCAGCAGCAACCTCAAGCGCGGAGGGGACCCGGCCAGGTAGCGCCGCACCCTGTCCTTCACGGTGGCGCGGATCTCCTCGAAGGCCGCCTGGTAGCGCGCCTCGCTCTCGGCCTCGTCCTGGGCGAGCGCCTCGCGCGCCCGCGTCAGCTTCTCCTCGGCCTGGCGCAGGAAGTCCCGCATGGGCCCGTCCACCGGGGCGAGTGCCGGCTCCGCCGCCGGGGCCGCGTCCACCGAGGCCGCCCGCTCCTGGCTCGCCGCCCGCACCGCGCCCACCAGGAAGGAGCCCTGCTGCTCCAGCCGCTCGCGCTCCTCCTGGAAGCGCGCCTGGGCGGCGCCGTACGCCCGCCGCAGCTCGAGCCACGCGTCATAGGCGGGCTCCAGCGTCTCCAGGCTCCGCACCCGCGCCAGGGCCCCGCGCGTCACGGCCTCCGCGGACACCGCGAGCCCGGCAGGCGCATGCGGCGCCTCCGCCCGTCCCGGCTCGCTCCCGGGCTTCGACTCCCCGCCTCCCACCGCGGGCAGGTCGCGCAGCGTGTCCCGGCGCGACGCGGGCACACGCGGCGTCTCCGGCACGGCCGCATGCGAGCCCGACGGCCGCCGGGGCCTCACGGGCGCGGGGAGCGGGCTGCCCTCATCCCACGCCCCGTCGATGACGGGCACCTCCCTCGGCGTGTCCCGCCGCAGGGGCGAGTCCTCGCGCCGCGTCGCACCACGTCCCCGGACCGCGGTGTCCCCTTTCGGGCCCGCACCGGAGGCACCCTTCCCCGCCGGGCCCTTGCCACCGGCCGGCTTGCGTTCCTTCTTGGACGTCACGCCGCGAACTCCCGCGTGGCCCCATCGAGGGAGGAATGACACGCTCCGGAAAGAAGCACCCAGTCGAGAGGAACGCGCATGCCGTGGAGTGTACCTCCAGAAATCGACATGGGGTGTAGAGAGATCAGCTCGCGACTTCGTGCCGCCTCACCGGCCAGGCGACAGGACCTGGAGGTCGGCTAGATTCGTCAGCGGGAGGGAAAAGATGCCAGCCAAAGAAGCCAGGTTCCGGGGTCACCTGCACTATCCCCTTCATCGGGGTGGCACCAGCACATTCAACAAGGATCTGCTGGGCAGCTACTACACGAACAACGAGACGGCGGATGGCGGATGGTACCCCATTGGCGCAAACCAGACCTGGCACAATGGCATCCACCTGACCGCATCCCGTGGAGACCCCATCCACAGCATCGCCAAAGGGAAACTCATCGCGGCACGTTTGGGCAACGACTATTCGAATGAAAAGTATCCTTTCGGCAGCCCACGCTTCGCGCTCATCCAGCACGACATGAGCCTGCTGAAGAATCCAGCCGAACAGAATCCCAGCCAGTGGCAGACGCGGGACATTCAATTCTACACGCTGTACATGCACCTGGATTGCCAGCCTTCCGAGATGACGGACGTCCCCTGGCTGCGGAGTTTCCTGCCATTCCTGTCCGCGAGCACCCCCCTCTCTGGTGTGCTCGCCCGGGTGAATATCGCGGAGGATGGCACAGGCAACCAGAAGGGGCTCAACTCCCGCACCGCTCCCACGGAAGGCAGAAATGGGAAGTGGCTCAAGGGCAACGTCGTCACCGTCCTCCCCAAGGGCACCATCGTCGAACGGTGTGCTGGCAGACGGGGCAACTACCAAGAGGTGAACGTCCCCTCCAAGAATCTCACCTCCGTCTGGGTTTATGACACGGGCAACCGCTTGGTAGACATCCCCACCTTCACCGAGCAGGTCAATGCGCTCCGGGCAGGGGGATGCGCCAGGCTCGACTACCCCATCGAATCCGGAGAGATCTTGGGGCACGCGGGCCTCATCAAGCCCGCGCGTATCTCGGAGCTCACCTTCCTGGCCACTTATGGAATCCACCTCGAGCTCTTCGCCGCATCCAACTTCATCGCCTCCGACGACATGCCCTCCTGGCAGTTGGTGCAGGACGACACGGACGATGACGTGTTGTGCGAGTATGAAACGCTGCTGAAGAAGATCAATCCCACGGGCAGGATCGCCGCCTTCCTGCAACGCTTTGGATGGGACAGCTCCGGCTTCGTCGATTTCGATGACGTGAAATCGTACTTCCACTCGCTCTCCCATTCAGACCGCAAGCTCCTGCGCGGCAGCATCACCCGGAACACGTCTTTCTGGTCCATCGACTGGAAGGCGATGGCGTCCAGGAATCAAGCCTGGGTCGACGAGTTCGACTTCAGTTCCGAGGTGCAGGAGAGCGCCAACCGGTACTCCTGGTGGCGCGAGTGCGAGGCCAAGGGAGTACCCCTCCCCGCGCGCACCGAGGGCAAGGCGCTCCTCTACCACTATCATCCGCTCGCGGCGATGGAGTACATCGATGCACACTTGCCAGCTCCTCCCATCTTCTTCGTGAAGCGGTCCGACAAGGAGTACGTGGTCACCAAACCCGCCGACATCGATATCCCGAGCCGGGAGCGGGTCTGGGTCTACGAGCCTGGCAAGCCAGACTGGCTGCTGGGGCGTGGACAGACGCTCCAGAACTGTGAGGGCATCGGAAACATGGGGGAGACAGATCTCTACGAAGCACTGATCACCCCGGCGACCGCACCTGGCATCCCCCCCTTGAGCAATAGCCAGAAACGCATCTGGGCCGCAATCTGGCATAGCGAGGGCGCCCTCGAGGCCCTCAACACCTACGACTCCGCGTTCCTGTCTTTCGGTCCGATGCAGCAGACGGTGGGAAAGCCCGACGCCAAAGGCGAGTTGCAGGGGGCGCTGCATTACGTCAAGACCCACGCCGCCCAGCTCTTCCAGAATTACTTCGGCCAGTACAAGTTGGATGTCACCGAGGTGGACGAGACCGAGGGGGAACTGGTCTATGGACACGTCAAGCTCGATGGCAGGGTCCTCAAGTCCGCTGCGGACAAGCAGGTCCTGCGTGACTTCATCTGGGCCTACCGCTGCGTGAAGGCCATGGAGGACACGGAGTTCCGCCGCCATTTCCTCACTCACGGGTTCAACCGGATCAACATCGTCAAGGGGCTCACCGCGAATTTTGGCGGCACGGCCGTGAAACTCTCCGACGTCTACAAGATGGAGCTGTCCCTCTCCCTCCTGCTCGATGTGCACATCAACCTGCCGGGCGCGGCCAAGACCATCTGGGTGAAGGCCGTCAAGAACGCACTGGGCCTGGGGAACAACGCCACCCTGAATACCTCGAGCATCACCGAAGACGACGAGTACGAGATGATCAAGGAGATCATCAGCCTCCGGAACGACAGCAACATGTGGGATCCGGAAGCGCGTGCCGCCTTCATCGTCCTATGTGCCGAGGATCTGAATGACGCCCTCGCCCAGAAGATTGGCTACGACAACGTCAACGACATCAAGACGAAGACGGGCAGTAATTCCGCGTCAAGCTACATGCACGACTTTCTCAAACACTCTCGCTGAGCGCATCCCGCTCGAGAGAGATGGAAGGCTCACCCGCACATGAGAGCGAAGATGATCCAATCGTGGCAGGGGATGGGGCGGCTGGCGTGCGCACTCCTGATTTTTCTGGCCTGCAAGCCAGAATCATCCCCGACAGGCTCCCTGGTTGCAGCCCAGGATGCTGGCTCCGCCCCAACCCAGGCCGACGCAGGCGCCGTCACATCCTCGCGCACAACGGATGCCGGCATCCCAGATGCCGGCATCCCGGCCACTGCGACTTCCGGTCAACCTCACACCGGGGCCGCGACCCGCCCACTGCAGCGTGTCCCTTCCCTGAAGCTGCGCCCCGTTGCCAGCGAAGAGGCCTTCATCCGGGAGCATGCCCAGGATGAAGGATGGGATACCAGCGCGCAGCGCCTGAAGTCCTACTGGCACCCAGCCTCACGCGCCGAAGATGATCGCCTGGGACACTTCATCCTGGGCCACCTGTCCAATCCCGACGAACCCCGCGGCGGCGAGCAGGGATGGATGCTGCTGCGCGAACACGGCGGAAAGCTGGCGGTCTACGGTCCGCTCATCACCCAGCAGCCCTGGACCCCCGATTACATGCACAAGGTGAAACCCGTGCGGATGACGTTGAAGACCCTCGATGGCCACCCGGGTAAACTGCTGTGGATCCAGATTCAGGACAAACTCACGACTCCCTTGGATCCACAAGGAGAACGGCTCGACGCCAAGACGAGGCTCCTCGACTACGGGTTCCTCGTTGATGCGCGGGGAGGATTCACGCCTCTGGCCTTCCAGCTTCCAGAGAAGGTGACCCAGGAGATCAACGATGAGACGACGGCCGAGACCACGCTGACAGTGAGCTTCACTGCGGCGGACCGTATGGTCATTACCGCGGGACCAGAAGGGGCCAACCCCGAGCAGCAGGCTTGGATCGGCGAACACCGCATTGGAGAGTAGGTCACGTCATGTCCCAATCGAAGACCCAGTCCTCCGAGAAGAAGACCGTCAAGGAGACACGGAAGAAGCTGAGCACCAAGGGAGTGCAGGCCCAGACGGGCTCCTCCCTGAAGATCATCGTCAAGAAGCGGCCGTTCCTCTTCTCGAGTTGATGCTCACGGAAGACCCTCGCTCACGGAGCGAGGTCCGGAAAGGTGACCTTGCAGGTGCCCGCGGGAATCCCCTCGAGACGGACCCTGCCGTTGCCATCGAGCTTTCCCTCGCGCACAGAAGCGTCCGGAAGCTCGATGCGATAGCGAGCGTGGGCTATCGGCTTGGGGGGGTTGTCCTCGCTCAGGAGTTCCACCTCCACCCAGCTCGTCTCGAGCTCCTCGGCATCAGAAGGGGGAGGCACGCCTCCCTCCCCCTTCGTGACGGGCAGCACGCCGTGAACGAAGCGAGGCAGGGGACGCCGAAGGGCGACGAAGGTGCCACTTTCAATCGCCCTCCAGACACACGCGCTGACCGCGTCCATCTGCGCCGCATCCACCAGAAAGGGCCTGCCACCCATCAGCTCTTCGTAGAGCGAGAGAAGGGTGGTCCATTCCGAGCGATTGCGAAGGGCCTGATCCAGGCAACCGAGGGCTGAAAAACGGGGCAAGACGAAGGCCCCATCCCCCGGCCGGACGTCCCATGCACGGACGATCACGATGTCCTCGAAGCCGCGCCGGAAACGCCATGTCTTCTTCATCAGCCCCCCACCGCTGAGCAACCCTCAAGGCACCCCATCGAGGATAGCGAGGGGAACGAACGCGCGGCAAGACAGTCCCCGGAAAGCAGAAGGGGTGACCCGGTCTGAGCGGATCACCCCTCGACGGCCGCCCGGATCACGGGCGGAGCACGGACACCACGAATCAGGCGCTGCGGGAGGCGGTCTCGGGGCGCTGCTGGCCGGTGCCGTTGGCCATCGAGTCCCCGCCCTGCAGCCGGTTGCGCAGATCGCCGCGCAGCTCGGCACCGGCCTTGGGCGCCATCAGCAGGCCGAGGCCCGCGCCCACCAGCAGGCCCACCGAGAAGGCGCCCAGCGTCGGCAACAGCCAGTCCGTGGGGGCCTTCTTGGTCTCGAGGCCGATCAGCTCGAGCACGTCATCCCTGTCCATCTTCTTCAGATCCTTGGCGCTGAACATCGCGGGCGCTCCATGTGTGGCGGGTGGGAAGGCAAGTGAATCACACCTGGGAATCCTGGGGGCGATCCGAACCGCCGGTGTTGTTGCCGGTCCCGGCCATGCGCGCGCCCGCCTCGATGCCACTCAGCGCCGCCTCGGCCATGCCGATGAGCTCATCCTTGACCATGGGCAGCGCCGCCAGACGCACGCCCAGCCGCAGCAGCCGTCCCGTGGTGCGGGTGAAGAGGCCACCGCCGAGCACGTAGCCCACGCCCAGCGCCGCGGCCATCATCAGGTACGGGTTGCGGTCCACGCGGCCCTTGAGGTCCAGCGTGTCCTGCAGGTCCGTCACCGCACCGCGCGCGTCGTCCCACAGCTGCTGCGCGTCCGAGCCGATCCGGTCCACCTTATGGCCGAAGCCCGCCTGCCCCTCATTGCCCTGCGCCTGGCTGCCGTTGGAAGACGGGCCGCCATTGCCCGGGTTGCTCTGGAAGGTCGTCATGTTGGAACTCCGATGCGTCGAGAAAACGGTGACGGCTCAGCGGCGCGAGGCGATGCGCCCGATGATGAAGCCCACGGCCACGGCGCCCAGCAGGCACGTGCCCGGGTTGGCGCGGATGAAGCCCGCCACGCGCGTGTTCATGTCCTCCAGGTTGCGCCGCGCCTCGTCGAGCTGCGGCAGGAGGTTCTCCTGAAGCTGGCGGGCCTTGTCCTGCAGCTGCTGCGGATTGACGTCCATGGAAACCGTCTCCTCTCGGGGTGTTGAAGGGTGGTTGCGAAGATGGGGCGCCTCAGCGCCTTTGGCTATTGCCGATGAGGAAGCCGATGAAGAAAGCCGCCCCCACGCACGTGAGGGGCCGCTCGCGCACCCACTGCCGCCAGTCCGTGCGCCGCGCCACCTCCTGGCGCAGCTCGCCCACGGAGAGGGCCAGCTCGGTCCGGGTGCGTTCGATCTCCGCGCGGATCTGCTCGGAGGTCTGGGACGTGACGCGCGCCTTGCCGTCAGCGGCCATGGCCGGCCTCCCCGGGAAGCGTCGCGGGCTGGACCGCCGGCACCGGCACGGGCACCGGAGCCTGGGCGAGCGCCGTCACGCTGCGGTTGAGCTCCTGGGCGGTATCGTCCATGAGCCGGAAGGACTTGAGCCGGGTGGCGGCGCGCGCGATGCCCAGGCCTCCGCCCACCAGGTTGGCCGCGCCCACCAGCGCGAGCGCACCGTCCCAGCCGATCCACCGGGCCAGGAAGGCGGACAGCGCCGCGCACAGGAAGGCGTAGCCCACCAGCACGAAGGGCACGAAGGCGGCGATGCGCGCCACGTCCGAGCCCATCACCCGCGCGTCCTCGATCAGCTCCACGCGGGCCAGGGTGAGGTGCTGCGTCACCAGTTTGGTGAATCCATCCGTCAAGCGCCCGACGAGCACGGTCAGTCCGCGCTCTGTCTGTTCGGTGCCCAAGCCCATCTGCTCCCCAGCCGTCGCTCTCATTCGGAGGTCCCAACGTAGGATCCTCCCGTTCTCCGCGACAACCCCGTCACGGAGCGATGTGTCCGGCGTTCGTCAGCGTCGGCCATCGGACGGACCGGAGTCCGCAGGCTACCCGATGAGCTCCACCGGTGCCGAGAGGGGGGGACGGGCGTCCAGAGGGGCCTCGAAGCGCATCACCAGCGGCAGGTGATCCGAGGCCACCGCCGAGAGCGGCGTGCGGTGGGCCTGGAGGGCCAGCGGCCGCACCCCCGAGTCCACGTAGATGCGATCCAACCGCAGCATGGGGAGGCGGGAGTGGTAGGTGCGCACCCGGCTGCCCAGCTCCAGGGCCACGTCGTGGATGGCCTGGCGCACCAGCCCGGGCACCGCGCCGGGGCCCCAATAGTTGAAGTCTCCACACACGACCACCGGATCATTCCGCACGGCGTCGCGGAGGATGTCGGCGGACAGCAGGAGCGACTCCTGGCGGCGGCGCTCGCTCATGCTCAAGCCCAGGTGCAGGCAGAAGACGTGGAGCTGCCGGCCATTGCCCATGTCCAGGTCACAGCGCAGGGCGCCCCGGGGCTCGCGGCGGGGCACGCTCAGGTCGTAGTTCTTCGACTTGAGGATGGGCAGCCGCGAGAGGATGGCGTTGCCGTAGCGGCGGCCGTTGCGCACCACGTTGGGCCCGAAGGCCATGTGCAGCCCGAGCAGATCCGCCAGGTGCTCGGGCTGGTCCTCGCGGGACGTCACGCCCCGGTAGTCCCCCACTTCCTGCAGGGCGATGACGTCCGCGTTGATCTCACGCAGCACGTCTCCCACCCGCTGCAGGTCGAAGTGACCATCCGTGCCGATACCACTGTGGATGTTGTAGGAGACGAGCGTCAGCTCCACGTACCGCCCCTTCCCTGGGCCCTCGGGCTAGCCCTGCACGAGCCGCATGCGCTGGGCGGCCAGACGGGCCGCTTCCATGGGCAGCGACAGCAGCCGCCCCGTGGCCTTGGTGGCGTCCTGGATGCCCGACTGGACGGCGCGGAACTGGCGCAGGGCCTCGTCGAGCACGTCACGCAGCCCCGCGCGCGAGAGCAGCGCCGGCTCCTCGGACACCGGCAGCGCGCCGATGGGCTGGCCCCGGTTGGTCGCGGTGGGCTTGATGGGCGCGTTGGCCGACAGCCCCGCCAGGGCCTCGAGCTGCGCGTTCATGGCGCGCACCTGGAACATCTCCTCCGTCTCCGCGTGGCTGCGGCCGTAGTGGATCTCCTTGTCCGAGCGGCGCTCCACCGCATGCCGCGCGGACAGGGCCTGCTTGTCCCGGCGGCGCATCCCACGGGCCGGAGTCGACGTCTTGGGTGCGTTGAAGTGCTCGAAACGGAAGTTGCGCGGCATCCGATTATCTCCCCCTCAGAATCAGAAAACGGATGACGCGCAAGCTAGGGAGCCATGCAAGCAGATGGAACTTTGGGGCTCACGGGGGCCCGCTCGCCCGCTTGCTCCTCGGAAGGCGGAGCATGCGCCTTGCCTCCTTCCGGCAGGCAGCGCTGACAGCCATGCGGCGGACACTCGAGGGGGTTGCCGTTGTCGGCATTCGTTGACGCCACCCCGTCGCGCACGCATATCTCGCGACCGTGCGAATCTCCCCCCTCAGAAGGCTTCCGTTCCTCCTGCTGGCCCTCGGCCTGTCCGCTCTCGCCGCCGAGGAGCGTCCCCTTCTCTCCCTCCAGCCCGCCGTGGCCCGGCCAGGCGATCCGGTGCTCGTCACCGTGCGCGGCCTCACCCAGGCCCCCACGGGGACGCTCGGGGAGCGGCCCCTGCGCTTCTACCCGACGCGCGAGGGCTTCCAGGCCCTCTCCGGACTCCCGGTGGAGCTGACGCCGGGCCCGGTGCCGGTGAAGGTGGCGGTGCCGTCTCTGGCGGGTGCCACGCCCACGGAGCTCACGGGCACGCTGGACGTGGTGGCCGCGGGCTGGCCCTCGCGCACGCTGAAGGTGGCCAACAAGTTCACCGTGAAGAAGCCCGAGCCGGCGGTGCAGGCGCGCATGGAGGCGGACAAGGCCGCCTTCGCCGCCGCCTTCGCGCAGTCCTTCGTCGCGCCCGTCTTCAAGGAGAACTTCGCCTGGCCGCGCCAGGACAGCATCACCGCGCCCTACGGCGACCTGCGCACCTACAACGGCAAGAAGCAGAGCCAGCACTACGGCACCGACATCCGCGGCGCCACGGGCACGCCCGTGTACGCGGCCAACGCGGGCACGGTGGTGATGTCGCGCGATGCCTACGCCTCGGGCAACACGGTGCTCGTGCACCACGGCGCGGGCCTCTACACGGCCTACTTCCACCTGTCCGCCATGGACGTGAAGGACGGAGAGCGCGTGGAGCGCGGCCAGCTGCTCGGCAAGGTGGGCGCCACCGGCCGCGTCACCGGTCCCCACCTCCACTGGGGCGTGAAGGTGGATGACATGTGGGTGGACGGCGAGACGCTGCTCAAGCTCGACTTCACCGGCGAGCCCGCCCCCGCCGTCACCCAGCGCGATAAAGAGTAAGGCTCAACCCCACGCCTTGCCGATGCCGAGCGCGGCCCGGGCCTCGTCCGGCGTCATCGGCTCGCGGCCGATGTCCCGCGCGAGCCGTACCGCCTTCTCCACCAGCGGCCCGTTGCCCTTGGCCATCTCCTTGCCGGCCGGGTCCAGGTAGAAGTTGTCCTCGAGCCCCACGCGGATGTTGCCGCCGAGCACCAGCGCCGCGGCCACCAGCTTCCACTGCACCTTGGAGATGCCAATCACCTCCCAGGTGTCGTCGGGCCGCACCTGCCGCGACATGGCCAGCAGGTTCTCCGCCGTGGGAGCCACCCCGCCCAGCACGCCGAGGATGAAGCTGTACTGCTGCGGGCCCTTGAGCGCCCCCATGGTCAGCAGCGGCTCGGCGTTGTGGATGTGGCCCAGGTCGAAGCACTCCAGCTCCGGCTTCACCCCGCCCGCGCGCATGGCGTCCGTGGCCAGCAGGATGTCCGAGAAGGGGTTGGGGAACACGAAGTCGAAGACGAAGCCCTTCCGCTTCTCCGAATACTTCGCGTAGTTCATCGAGCCCATGTTGAGCGCGGCCATCTCCGGCTTCGTCTTCCACACGTAGGCCAGGCGCTCCTTCTTCGCCTCCTCCGAGTCGACACCCATGTTGAAGCCGCCGGTGGAGAAGTTGACGATGATGGGGCTGCGCTTGCTCACCTCTTCCTTGATCTGCCCGTAGATGTCCGCGCTCCACGACTGATCGCCCGTGTCGGGCTCGCGGCCGTGGATGTGGACCACCGCGGCACCGGCCTCGTAGGCGCGGCGAGCCTCCTCGCCAATCTCCACCGGGGAGTACGGCAGGTACGGGCACTGGTCTCGCTTGGCGAGCACGCCCGTCAATGCGCAGGTGACGATGACCTTGTCCTTCGACAGCGGCATGGGGCTCCTTTCAGCGGTCGTTCCACTTCGGGGGGCGCTTCTCGATGAAGGCGGTGACGCCCTCGGCGGCGTCCTCGGCCAGCACGTTGAGGGACAGCTGCGAGGACAGGTACTCCAACGCGGCCGGCAGGGGCATGTCCTCGGCGGTGAAGAAGGCACGGCGTCCGAGGGCCAACACCGCCTGGCTCTTGCCGGCCAGCTTCCCGGCGAGCCCCGCCACCGCCGTGTCCAGCTCCGCCGCTGGCACCACCCGGTTGAGCAGCCCCAGCGCGAGCGCCTCGCGCGACGGCATCCGCTCGCCCGTCAGCACCATCTCCAGCGCCCGCTTGCGGCCCACGTGCCGCTGCAGCAGCGCCATCATCATCATGGGGAAGAGCCCCACGTCGATCTCCGGCGTGCCCAGCTCGGCGTGCTCGGCGGCCACGGCCAGGTCGCACGCGAGCACCAGTCCCAGCCCGCCCGCGAGCGCATGGCCGTTGACGCGCGCCACCGTGGGCTTGCGCACGTCCTGCAGCCGCAGCAGCAGGCGGCCGTAGGCGCGGCGTCCCTCGTGCGTGGCGAGGAAACCGCCCTCCCCGCCCATCTGCCCGAGGTCTCCCCCGGCGCAGAAGACCTTCTCGCCCGCGCCGGTGAGCACCACCACGCGCACGGCGGCATCCGCCTCGGCGCGCTCCAGCGCGGCCATCAACTCCCGCAGCACCTCGGGCGAGAGCGCGTTGCGCGCCTTCGGCCGATCAATGGTCAGGAGCGCTTGCCCGCCTTCGGCCTGGTACCGGACGACACCTTCTCCTGCTTCCATGACGCCTCCGCGGGAGTGGCGGCGCCCGGAAGGACGCCGCGAAGGAAGGACTCGGCGATCTGCAGCTTGGCCCGGTCCAGGGCCTCGGGGCCGCGGTCCTCCATCAACCCGGACACGAAGGCGGTGAGGCCCAGCTCGATGGCGCCGAAGAGGAGCGAGGCGCACAGCATCGGATCCAGGTCCGCGCGCAGCTCGCCCGTGGTCTGGGCGCGCGCGAACATGTCCGCGGCCATGCGGATGGTGTCGAGGTAGGCCTGCTGCCGGCTGACGACCTGGGTGCCCGCGGGGCTGCGGGCCACCTCGAGGATGAGCACCTTCACCGCGCGCGGATCCACCCGGTAGGCCTCGAAGGCCACGTCCGCGATGCCGCGCACCTTCTGCTCGAGCGAGACGCTCTCGTCCTCGGCCACCGCGCGCATGCGCGAGACGAAGCCGCTCCACCCCGTCTCGACGACGGTCTCCAGCAGCTCGTCCTTGTTCTTGAAGTAGTGGTAGACGAGCCCGTAGGCCACGCCCGCCTCGCGTGCCACGTCCGCGATGCGGCAGCCGTGGTAGCCCTTGCGCGCGAACACGTCGATGGCCGCGCGAAGGATGGTGCGGCGGCGCTCACTCTCGCGGTTGCCTGCCGCCTCCGACTTGCTCTGCCGCTGACTCACCCGGTGTCTCTCCCCGGCTGCTTGACTCTTCAATCAGCCGGGGGGGACGGTACGGAGGCAGGGGCCCGGGGTCAATGCCCTTGCCTGGCCACTGGCTACTGGATGGTGCCCTCGACCAGCGGCGAGTAGACGATGACCTTGTGGCCCTCGATGGGCGAGCCGGTGAAGGCGCAGGGCGCGGACACCGTGTAGGCGATGGGCCGGGGGTAGTCCGGGGCCGGCGGGTTGGCGGCGGGATCGCGCACGTCCTTCACGGAGTAGCTCATGAGCGTGAAGGGCGGGTAGGTGAAGGCCTGCCCCTTGGTGAAGGCGGAGACCTCCACGGGCCCGGTCGAGCCCGAGTCGCAGCCGTCCGACTCGTTGTTGCGGGCGATGCTGTTGAACCAGGGATCCGCCAGGAGGAACGACGCGAGGTACTCGTCGAACTTCAGCATGTTGCGGATGTTGCGGGGCGGCGTGCCGGCCGGCACCGGAACGAGCTGGCGCACCACCGGCCTGGGGTTGCGCGCGGTCTGGGTGCGGTCCAGCTCATGCGGCCAGGCCGTCCAGATGATGCGCTCCTGCACCCAGATGAGGGTCACGGCGTCGTACTGGCCGTTCTTGCCGTCCCACTTGCCATTGCCGTTGGTGTCGACGTAGCGCTCCTTTGAGTCCCAGGTGGCGTTGTCGTTGTTGTCGACGAAGGGCTCGGTCAGGTCGACGTAGGGCTCCTCGGTGTCGTGCACGCCGTTGTTGTTGAGGTCGTCGAAGGCCTCCTCGCCCGTGGTGATGGCGATCATGCTCACCAGGTTGTCGCGGGGGTTGTTCTCCTTGCCCGGACGGACGGGATCCTGCCGGCGCGGCTCCTGGAGCGTGGGCTCCCCGAGGTAGCCAGCGATGGGATCGTCCTGCCACATGAACGGGTGCATCCACAGCGGCGCGAGGTACTCGCCCGTGTGGAGCGGACCGTTGGGCGGGGTCCACGAGAAGGTGCCCGGGGTCACGTCGTCGGGCAGCGGCAGCGAGGTCTTGTAGACGACCTCGGCATTGCCCACCACGTCGGTGACGCTGGTGGCGCTGGGGCCGATGGTGCCGGCCTCGGTGAGGAAGGACACCTGCGCCCCGGCGATACCATCACCGTTGCGGTCGGCCACGTGGGCGATGCAGTTGACCTTCACGCCGGCGATGAGGTGACGCGTCTCATCGAAGGCACCAATGGCGTGGATACCACCGGAGCCCTCGCCCGCGATGGTGCCGCACTGGAAGGTGAACTGGCGGGAGTTGGAGGCCGAGCCCGCGAAGGTGACGGCGGGGCTGGTGGCCACCTTGTCGTCCACCCGGGCAATCACCACCACGGAGGAGACGCGGCCGCCATTGGCCACCACCTGGGTGGAGGCGATGCCGGTGCCCACGTCGGTGGTGGCTTCCTTCGGGTTGACGTCCACACCGGAGACGGGCGCTTGCGTCTCGAAGGTGATTCGCACGCCCGGCTGCGGCTGACCACGAGAGTCGATGGCGCGAAAGCGCAGAGTGGTGATCTCCCCGAGCCGAGGCTGAAGAGGAGACTGATCCACGAACTCCAACGTGGCCGGGAGTGGGGGCTGGCATGCCGCGAGCACCCCACTCGCGATCGCCACACACACGGCGAGACCCAGACGCATCTGAGAGAACTCCTTAGAAGAGGACTTCCATCTTCCCGGTCTCAGATGCGTCCCGTCAAGGACGGCAGCCTTTTCAGGGCTGCCGGGGTCAGGCCGCGGAGCCGCTGAACATGGCCCGAGCCACGCCCAGCAGGCGATCTACATCCCGGGCTGTCAGGCCCCTCGCGCGAGCGAAGTCCGACAACGGCCGCAGCAGATCTTCTGTCTGCGCCGGTGTCTCCTCCGTTCCCGCGAAGAGCTCGCCCAGGCTTACGCCCAAGGCGTTAGCCAGGGCGGCAAGGGTTTCCACATGCGCAACACGCTCCCCCCGCTCGATCATCGAGAGGAAGGAAACGCTGATTTGCGCCCGCTCCGCGAGCTCCTCCTGCGTCCAACGCTCAGGGCGCTGGGTGCGGAGTTCACGAATACGCTGTCCGATACGTTTGCCGAGTTCCGACACGAAAGACCTCGTCCTCCTCAGGGGGAATCCAGTCAGGGAGTGAAGAACCACGCACACGCGGCCGGGATTCCTGCACCCGGTTCCGAACGCCCCGACCCTCGTAACCGTGAGGTTGACTCCAAGGTCCAGGCACGCTCGCCCCCTTTCGAGCCGCCCCCCCTACGGCCGGGGTGGTGACTCGCCGCGAGCTTGTGGCGGTGTGACAGTCTCGTATCGCATCCCGAGTCCAAAGCCGAGCGCCACGTTCATACGCGCGGTGCGTAGACGCCACCCTGGCCGTGGAGGGCGCGTGCGAGCCGGCCCTCCCCCGACGTCCAGACAGCGGCGGCCAGCCGGGCCCCCGCTCGCCCGCCCGCCGTCAGCGGCGGAACTCGATGGAGACCTCGTTGCCCTCCTGACGGGTCTCGTAGGAAGCCTGCTCCTTCAACTTGATGGCGACGCGCACCGTGCGGGACGGACCCACATCCGCGTCCACCGAGGCCACGGGCGTGTTGAAGAAGGAGGTGTTGAGCGAGCGGGTGTTGTTGGACTCGGCGATGCGGGTGTTCTCGAGCTCCAGCACCAGCTCGCGGTTGCCCTCGGTGACGGTGTAGCGGACGGGCTCGTTGGTGCGCACGAAGACGCGCGAGCCATGGGGCTCCTGCTTGAAGCCCACCAGCGTCATGGTCTTGCGGCGCGAGGAGGTGTCGGCACTGTCCCCCTGCTCCGGGGCGGCCCGGCGCGGCGGCTCGGCCTGGGCGACGCGGGGCTGACGGGCCTCGGCCTGCTGGCGCCTGCGCTCCTCGGCGGCGGCCTGGCGCTCCTCGGCGGCGGCCTGGGCCTCTTCGCGCTTCGCCTCCCGCTCCTCGGCGGCCAGCCGCTTCTTCTCCTCGGCGGCGGCGCGGGCCTCGTCCTGCTGGCGCTTCCTCGTGTCGGCGGCGGCCTGGGCCTCCGCTTCACGGCGCGCCTTGTCGTCGGCCTGCTGGCGCTTCTTCTCGTCGGCGGCGGCGCGGGCCTCGTCCTGCTGGCGCTGCTTCTCGGCGGCCGCGGCGGCCTCCTTCGCCGCCCGCTCCTCCTGGAGGCGCTGCTTCTCGGCCTGCTGGGCCTGCTGGGCCGCCACCTTCGCGGCCTCCTCCTGCGCCTTGCGATCGGCCTGCGCGCGGGCCTGGGCCTGCCGCTGGGCCTCGGCCTCCGCCTGGGCCGCCGCGGCCGACTGGGCCGCCGCCTTCTCCTGCTGCTGACGATCCGCCTGGGCCGCCGCGGCAGACTGGGCCGCCGCCTTCTCCTGCTGCTGACGGTCCGTCTGCGCCGCCACGGCCGCCTGCTCCGAGGTGGCACCGGGCGCGGTCGTGGCCGCCGCCGCTGGAGCCTTCTCCGCCGGAGCCGGCCCTGGCGCGGCGGCGGGACGCTCGGCCACGGCCGCGCCCCCACTGCCCGCCACGGTCACCACCAGCGCGTTGCCGGAGGCCTGGATGTCCGTCTCCACCTCGCGCTCATAGCCGATGAGCACACGGGCGATCGCCGACTCGTCCGAGCCATAGCTGGCCGTGCGGATGCCGGTGATGGTGCCGTTGCCGACGGTGACCTCCTCCTTCACGCCGGAGAAGACGGCCTCGGAGATGTCGATGACGAGGCGGGGCGGATCCGTCATCGTGAAGGTGGTGAAGTTGGGCTTCTTCGTCCCGACGATCTCCACCCGGCCGCCCGTCACATTGACGCCCGTGATGGTGTTGAGATTGCCCGGGGCCTGTCCCTCCTGCGCCAGTGCCAGGGCTGGCACCATCACGCAGGCGAGCAACGCAACCATGATGGCCTTCATCGGCGGCTTCCCTTTGGATGGACGCATTGCGTCTCGAAGCTAGCACGCGGTACCCGGGCTCCAACTTTCCAGCAATCCCGCCGCGAGCGTGGTGGTTCGTGCCCTGAAAATGGCCATCCGGCCGGGCACTTCCCACCTGGAACGGCCAGGCCCCGGCAACCGGTTCACCAGGCTCGAGCGCCGGCACTGGTAGACGTCTACCAGCGATGTAGGCGCATGTGTGCCTTCACTGGTAGACGTCTACCAGTGAAGCCCTCGGGCGGCGGCACTGCCCCCAACGCGCTCAGCGCAGCCGGGGCAGCGCCGGCTTGCGGGTGCGGTGGGTGCGCGCGTACTCGATGAGGTTCTTGATGTCGTAGCAGATCTGCCGGATGTCGTGCCCCATCGTCAGCTCGATGTGGCTGTTGCCCTTCACCGGCCGCCACAGCAGGTACTCGCTCTGGGCCGCGTGGTACACGCTCCGGGTGGACTCCACCGAGGCCAGTGGATCCATGTCCCCGAAGATGATGGCCATGGGGATGTGGATCTTCGAGAAGCCCCGCTTGAAGTCGAAGCCGGTGCGGTAGCAGACCATCTCCCCGCGGCGGATCCACTTCGCGAACTGCTCCACCACCTTGCGCGGCTCGCGCTCACCGCCCTCGCGCAGCAGCCAGCGCACGTCCTTGGAGCTGACGCGGGCGGGATTGCTCAAGCGGTTGATGCGGGTGGTGAGCTGGTTGACGACGGGATGGTCCTCGGCCCAGGCCAGCTGCTTCTCCGCGAACTTCAGCCAGTCATCCACCGGGATGTAGTGGAAGCGGCGCTGCTGCGGCCCGTCCTTGGGCTCCAGCCACCGGGCCAGCTTCTCGTTGACGGCGGAGGCCCCGCGCGCCAGCAGCATCCGCCCGGTGTGCCCCACCCGCTCCTCCAGGTTGAGGCCGGCGATGCCCATGTCGATGGCCGCGCTCAACACCGGGGTGCCCAGGGCCAGCAGCCGCAGCGCGGCGATGCCGCGGCCCAGGTCCGCCGGAGAGCCGATGGTGATGAGGCCCTCGAAGTCGTCGTGGATGCCGGCGTAGCCGTAGCCGAGCATCCCGCCCATGGAGTGGCCGCAATAGAAGATGCGCTCGCGCCGGGTGATGCGCTTCACCCCCGACACGGCCGCCGGCAGGTCATAGAGGAAGTAGCTGTCGATGTCCCAGCCGTAGTCCAGGTCCTGCGGCAGCGGGCGGCGGAAGCGCGCGGCGCGCTCCTTCTGGAACTCCAGCGAGCTCTTGCCGTGCCCGCGCAGCTCCAGGATGTGGATGTCCACCCCGAAGAAGAGCAGGTTCTTGACGAACTGGCCGCTCGTCCAGGCGTGGCGGTTCTGTGAGAAACCGTGCACCAGCAGCAGGGGCTCGCCGAACAGGGGCTGCGCGAAGGGCTGCTTGACGGGGCGATAGCGGGTGATGACGAGGGACCAGCCATCGGCCGTCTCCACCACGTACTTCGTCTTCTGGTAGAGCGACCGGAAGTCGAGCTCATCGACCGTCGGTGTATGGGGACCCTTTGGAGTCGCCGCTCTCCAATCCGGCAAACGCATACAGTGAATCTACGGACTGTGATGCAATGCGCCAAGGTTTCCGCCGAGCCTGGCGCGCACGGAACCCACCAGGAACAGGGATCCCGTGCACAGGATGACGTCTCCAGGCGCCGCGCGGGCATGTGCACCCGCGAGGGCCGCGTCCAATGAAGGCCAGGCGCGCACGTCCGCACACAACGCACGGGCCTCGTCGAGGTAGCGCTCCGGGGGGAGCGAGCGAGGGGTGTCGAGCGGCGTGAGATGGACCGACGTACAGCTTGGCAGGAGAGCGCGCAGCATCGGTCCGCGATCCTTGTCGGCCACCACGCCGAAGACGCAGTGCACCTTGCGACCCGGGTACAGGGAGCGCAGACCGGCGAGCAGCACTTGCACCCCGGCGGGGTTGTGAGCGCCATCCAGCAGCACGGGAGGCGAGCCACCCAGCTCCTCCAGGCGTCCAGGCCAGCGAGCCCCAGCGAGCCCCGCCCGCATGGCCTCCGGGGAGACGGACACGCCGCGTGCACCGAGCTGCTCCAGGGAGGCGAGGGCCACCGCGGCGTTCTGCCGCTGGTGCTCGCCCCGCAGGCCCAGGGTGAGGCCCTCCAACGAGAGGCCCGTTCCCTCGTAGGCGAGGCGGCCGTCCGGGCGTGCCACCAGGGAGAAGTCCCGGCCCTCGAGGAGCAGGGGCGCGCCCACCTCCCCTGCCCTGCGCTCGATGGCGGCGAGCGCCTCGGGCTCCTGGCGGCTCACCACCGCGGGCACACCCGGCTTGAGGATGCCGGCCTTCTCCCCGGCGATGGCCCCCAGCGTGGTGCCCAGGTACTCCATATGGTCGAACGACACCGGGGTGATGGCGGTGACGAGCGGCTGGCACGCGCGCGTGGCATCCAACCGCCCGCCCAGGCCCACCTCCACCACGGCCACGTCCACGGCCTCGCGCGCGAAGTGCCAGAAGGCCACCACGGTGCCGAACTCGAAGTACGTGAGCGAGGTGGCCGCGGCCGGGTGCCGCTCGAGCACCTCCAGAATCCGCTGGCCGAACACCTCGTCCTCGATCTCCACCCCGTCCACGCGGATGCGCTCGTTGACGCGCACCAGGTGGGGCGAGGTGTAGAGCCCCACCCGGTGGCCCGCGGCGTGGAGGGCGGCGGAGGAGAAGGCGCAGGTGCTGCCCTTGCCGTTGGTGCCCGCCACGTGCAGCGCGGGGTAGCGGCGCTCGGGGTGGCCGAGCGCCTCCAACGTCTCCTCCACGCGCTCGAGGCCGAGCTTGATGCTGGAGGGGCTGAGGCGGGAGAAGAACTCCAGGGCCTCCGCCGGCGTCCGGGGCAGCGTCATCGCTCGCGGGGACTAGCCGAGCATGGTGACGAGCTGCCCCAGCTTCGTGCGCAGATCCTTGCGGTGCACGATGGCGTCGATCATCCCGTGCTCCACGAGGAACTCGGAGCGCTGGAAGCCCTCGGGGAGCTTCTGGCGGATGGTCTGTTCGATGACGCGCGGGCCGGCGAAGCCGATGAGGGCCTTGGGCTCGGCGAGGATGATGTCGCCCAGCCACGAGAAGGAGGCCGCCACGCCGCCGGTGGTCGGGTGCAGCATCACGGAGATGTAGGGCTTGCCCACGTTGCGGAAGCGGGCGATGGCCGCGCTCGTCTTGGCCATCTGCATGAGGGAGAAGATGCCCTCCTGCATGCGCGCGCCGCCCGAGGCGGAGAACACGATGGCCGGGCACTTCAGCTCATGGGCGCGCTCGAAGACGCGGGTGCACTTCTCGCCCACCACCGAGCCCATGGAGCCGCCCATGAACTCGAAGACGAAGCAGCCGACGGACACCGGCTTGTTCTCGATGCGGCCCACGCCAGAGATGAACGCGTCGTTCTCGCCGAGCGCCTTGCGCGTGGAGCGCAGCCGGTCCTTGTACTTCTTCGAGTCCGTGAAGGTCAGCGGATCCTGCGGCTCCAGCTCCTTGTCGAACTCCTCGAAGCTGTCGGGGTCCAACAGGGACGTGAGGCGGGCGCGGGCCGTCCAGGGCAGGTGGTGCTCGCAGTGCGGGCACACGTTGAGGTTCTTCTCCAACTCCTGCCGGTAGATGATCTCATCGCAGCTCTCGCACTTGGCCCAGAGCCCCTGCATGCGGCTGGGGGCTTCGACGGGCTCGGGGGCGGTGGCGATACGGGGCTTCTTGGAGAACCAGGCCATGGAGGGGCGGATAATCCCACTGCGCGGGCCCGTCAACTCCCATCCGAGGCCCCGCCTCCCGGGAAGACCCGGGAGGTCGTCCGCCCAGGGGACGGCCGGGGGGGAGCCCGGGTCAGAACTCGAAGGTGTCGCCCAGCTCGAGGATCTCCACCGGCATGGTCCCCAGCTCCTTCTTCAGCTGCGGAAGGAAGGCGGGCTTGAGGTGGTAGACGAGCACGTGGCAGCCGTTGCGCTCGAACTTCTCCAGCTCCGTCCCGAGCGTCTGCGGCGTGAGGTGACCGGACACGTCGGCCAGTTGATGCAGTGCGTTGGGGAAGCTCGTCTCCACCAGGAGCGCCTTGAGGGTGGGCGTCTGGTTGAGCACCTTCCACAGCTTGTCGGTGGGCCCGGTGTCCCCGCTCATGGCCATGGAGGTGCGGCCGCGGGTGATGACGAAGCCGCAGGACTCCACCGGGTGGTGCACGGGGATGGACTGCACCGTGTAGGGGCCCACCTGGAAGGTGCTGCCGGCCCGGAAGGGCTTGATGCGCAGCACCGGCTCCTTGCGCGTGGGGATGCGCGTGAAGTCCGGCCAGAGGGCGTTGTTGAACATGTTCTCGCGCAGCGCACGGGCGCACTCTCGCGAGGCATGGATGGTGACGGGCTTGTCGCGCCGGCCGATGATCAGATCCGCCATCAGCGGCAGATCCTTCACATGGTCGAAGTGGCTGTGGCCGACGAGGATGTCGTCCACCTTGCACAGCTGCTCGAGCGACAACGTGCTGGTGAGCGCGCCCGCGTCCAGCGCGAGCACGTCATCCACCAAGAAGCACGTGGTGCGGCAGGAGGGAAGCTCACCGCCATGGCAGCCGAGGACCTGGAGCTTCACGTCAGAGCTCTCCGAACTTCCACTTCATCTCCAGGTATTGGAGGAAGTCGTGGACGCGCGCGGTGTCATAGACGGTGAGTCTGTCACCGGAGCGCTCCACCAGGCCGGCCCGTTCCAGGCGGTCCAGCATGTTGCGGATGGCGGGCTCGCCCACGCCGATCTGCCGGGGCAGCTCGCGCACCGCCAGCTCGATCTCCACGCCCTCCTCCATGGGCCGCCCGCGCGTCTGGCACACCTGGAGGATGTGGTGCACCACCCGGCTGGCCGGGTCGGCGTGCAGCAGGTTCTCGATCTGCGCGTCCGCCTCGGACAGCCGCTCGGCCAGCTTCTTGATCATCCGGACGGCGATCTCCGCGTTGCCGCGGATCATCCCCTCGAACGTCTTGGGATCGATGACCAGGAGCTTGGCGTCCTCGCTGACGCTGGCCGAGGCGTTGCGAGGCTTGTTGGAGATGATGGCCATCTCCCCGAAGAACTCGCCCGGGCCGAGCACGGCCAGGACCTTCTCCACGTCCCGCACTCGCTTGGAGATGGCGATTCGTCCTGACTGAATGACGAACATCTCCTTGCCAGGCTCGCCCTCTCGAAAGAGGACGGTGCCCTTCGGGAATTCCTTGCCGAATCGCTGAAAGAGGGTTTCCTCGGCGCCCATCGCAGGGCGAGTTAAGCCGTCCCCATCGACAGGGTCAAATTCCGGCCTGAAATTGATGGCTTGGGGCCTCCCGGTGTCGGTTGGACGCCCACCCCTTACCTGTCCCCGGAGGTGCCAGGGGGGTGCCGGTCCGTCCAGGACGAGTCGAATGTGACACCCGGGGTACTGCCAGCCGAGACAAGCAGCGGGGGAAGCCGCTAGAAGGCCCGGCCGTGGGAACGACCTACAAGCAGGCAGGAGTGGACATCGAGGCGGGCGATGCGTTCGTGGAGCGCATCAAGCCCTATGCGGCGCGGACGGTGAGGCCAGAGGTGGTGGCCGGGGTGGGAGGCTTCGGAGGGTTGTTCGCCCTGCCGCCCGGGAAGTACCGGGAGCCGGTGCTGGTGGCGGGCACGGACGGGGTGGGCACCAAGCTGAAGGTGGCCTTCCAGGCGGGCCGGCACGGGACGGTGGGGATCGATCTGGTGGCGATGTCGGTGAACGACATCCTCACCTGTGGGGCCGAGCCGCTCTTCTTCCTGGACTACTTCGCCACGGGGCGGCTGGAGGTGGACGACGCGGCCGAGGTGGTGAAGGGGATTGCCCAGGGGTGTGAGCAGGCGGGGTGCACGCTGCTGGGCGGGGAGACGGCGGAGATGCCGGGCTTCTACGCGCGGGGCGAGTACGACCTGGCCGGCTTCTGCGTGGGCGTGGTGGAGCGCTCGGAGATCATCGACGGCAAGAGCGTGGCCCCCGGGGACGCGCTGATCGGGATGAGCTCCTCGGGCCTGCACTCCAACGGCTACTCGCTGGCGCGCAAGGTGCTGCTGGAGGACGCGAAGCTGAAGCTGGACGCGGTGCCCGAGGGATGGGACCGGCCGCTGGGCGACGCGCTGCTGGAGCCCACGCGCATCTATGTGAAGGACGCGCTGGCGCTGATGAAGGCGGTGAAGGTGAAGGGGTTCGCGCACATCACCGGCAGCGGGATTCCGGGCAACCTGCCGCGGTGCCTGCCGGACGGGACGCGGGCGGTGCTGGACGAGAAGACGTGGAAGCGCCCCGCCATCTTCGAGCTCATCCAGAAGCTGGGCGGAGTCGAGCGCCAGGAGATGTACGACACCTTCAACATGGGCCTGGGGCTCATCGCGGTGGTGGCGAAGGCGGACGTGCCGGCGGCGCTGGCGCTGCTGAAGGGGCGCGGGGTGGAGGCGGCGGAGGTGGGCCGCGTGGAGGCGGGCCAGGGCGAGGCCACGGCGGTCATCGAGGCATGAGCGGCCGGACGAAGCTGGGCGTGCTGGTGTCGGGCAGTGGCAGCAACCTGCAGGCGCTGCTCGATGCGTGCGCGCAGCCGGGTTTCCCGGCCGAGGTGGCGCTGGTGGTGTCCAACGTGCCCACGGCCTTCGCGCTCGAGCGGGCGAAGAAGGCCGGCGTGGCGTCGGTGGTGTTGGAGCACAAGGCCTTCGGCTCGCGGGCGGACTTCGAGAAGGCGCTGGTGGAGAAGCTGGTGTCGGCGGGCGTGGAGTGGGTGTGCCTGGCGGGCTTCATGCGGCTGCTGGGCGTGGACTTCCTGGGACGCTTCGAGGGGCGGGTGCTGAACATCCACCCCTCGCTGCTGCCGGCCTTCACGGGGCTGCATGCGCAGCGGCAGGCGCTGGAGCGCGGAGTGAAGGTGGCCGGGTGCACGGTGCACTTCGTGGACCCGGGCATGGACACGGGCCCCATCATCGCGCAGGCGGTGGTGCCGGTGCTGCCGACGGACGATGAGGCGGCGCTGACGGCGCGCATCCTGAAGGAGGAGCACCGGCTGTACCCGCTGGTGGTGAAGCTGGTGGCCACGGGGGCGGTGCGGCTGGAGGGCGGGCGCGTGGTGACGTCGGCGGGGCCGGCCGTGGGCGAGCTGAGCCTGCGCAACCCCGGAGAGCCCGGGTGACACGCGAGGAGCGGGGGGCGGCGCCGCGGTAGGAACGCCCCGCCCGCCTGCTGTCCAGGCATCCGCACGGCGCCACCATCTCGCTTGACGGAAAAGCCGCCATCCCCCAGGAACCCAGGGGAAGCCATGGCCATCATCCTGGGACATACCGTCGAGCCGCCCGGCCCCTGCAACTACCTGCCGGACCAGCTCTCCTCGCTGGAGCAACTGGTGATGCAGGACGTGACGGCGGAGGAGTACGAGCGGATGCTCGTGCGCGGGTGGCGCCGCTTCGGCCCGATGTACTTCCGGCCCGCGTGCGAGGCGTGCAACCGGTGCGTCTCGCTGCGCATCCCCACGGACACCTTCCAGCCCAACCGCAGCCAGCGCCGGGCCCGGGCCGCGTGCGCCCACTTCCGCGTGGAGGTGGGGCCGCCCCGGGTGGACGAGTCGCGGCTGGCGCTCTACCGCGCCTGGCACGCCGAGCGCGAGCAGACGCGCGACTGGGACGCCTCGCCGCTCGGGCTGCGCGACTACTTCCTCCAGTTCGCCTTCCCCCACCCCGCCGCGCGCGAGGTGGCCTACTACGACGACACCGCCGAGGGCGGGCCGCGGCTGGTGGGCCTGGGCATCTGTGACGAGACGCCCCAGGCCTGGAGCGCGGTGTACTTCTTCTTCGATCCCGCCTACGCGCGCTACTCGCCGGGCTCCGCCAACGTGGTGTTCCAGGTGGAGCTGGCGCGGGCCCGGGGCCTGCCCCACGTGTACCTCGGCTACCGCGTCCAGGAGTGCGCGTCTCTGCGCTACAAGGGGACGTTCCGCCCCCACGAGCTGCTCGAGGGCCGTCCCGAGCCGCGGGAGACCCCTCGCTGGCTCCCGCCGGAGCCCTCCGGCGAGCCCGAGCCGTAGAGGCGACTGGCCCGTCTCCAGCCGCCCCTGCTGGAACCGGGCTCCTCCCGGCCCTTTTTGGGCTCCTTGAGCGGGAAAGCGCTGCCGGGCCCATGCCAACGTGTGTAGTGTGCGCGCCGCAATGGTCGCCAAATCCAAGCCGCTCCCCTCCACCACGGCGCCCTCCCGGCACGTCTATGACGTGATCGTCCTGGGCAGCCAGCTCGGTGGAGCGCTCGCCGCGGCACTGCTCGCCAAGCGGGGATACAGCGTGCTCCTGGTGGAGCACGACGGCACGGGGCCGGGCTACGAGCACGACGGTTTCGTGCTGCCCTACGCGCCCTTCGTCGCCCCGGCCCTCAAGACGATGCCCGCGGTGGAGGAGGCCTTCACCGAGCTGAGCCTCACCGCGCAGCTCCAGCGCAACCAGCAGCCGCACGTACCCGACCTGCAGCTGGTGATGCCGCGCCACCGCGTGGACCTGCACGCCGACGCCACCCGCCGTCGCGCCGAGTTCCTGCGCGAGTTCGGCACCGACGGCGAGCGCATGCTCGCGGACCTCACCGCCACCGCCCAGCAGCACGAGCCCTCCGACGCCTTCCTCAAGGAGGGCCCGCCGCTGCCGCCGGACGGCATCCTCGAGTCCTGGAACCTCAAGAAGCGCGTGGGCCAACACCCAGGGCTCCAGACGGAGCCGCGCCTCACCGGAGAGGACGAGCCCTCCAAGCTGCTGCGGGGCCTGCTGCCCTTCGTCGTCCACCTGGATCAGCCCGCCACGCCCCTGGCGCGCACCCGTCCCCTGTCCCAGGCACTGCAGACGCCCTGGCGCTACCCGGGCGGGCGCGACGGCCTGCGCCAGCTCCTCTTCGAGCGGCTCGTGGAGCTGGGCGGTGACCTGCTCAGCCCCGAGAACACGGACACCTACGTGGTGGAGGAGCTGCACTTCGAGGGCGGCCGCTTCTCCGCGGTGAAGCTGCTGCGCTCGGACACGCTCTACCGGGCCTCGTGCCTGGTGTCCGCCACGGACGCGGGGGCGCTGCGCCGGCTCATCACCGACCGCAAGAAGCACCGCGGTCTGAGCGAGCACCTGGACCTGTCCACCCTCAAGTCCTTCCTCTTCGCGGTAAACTGGGTGGTGCCCGAGGCAGTGCTCCCGCGCGGCATGGGCGAGCTGCTCCTGGTGGACACCCAGGATGCCGAGCTCGGCCCCCTGCTCCTCCAGCAGCACCCCGCCCGCAAGCCCGACGGCAAGGAGGACCCCACCCTGCGCGTCCTCTGCGCCGGTGGCTTCTTCCCCGCCAGCGTGCGGGACCTGGGCGAGGGCTACCTCCAGTCGCTGGCCATGCGCATCGACGCCCACCTCGACGCGCTGATGCCCTTCACCAAGGACAAGCGCCTGCTGCGCTCGGCCCCCTACCTGGATGCCGGCGCGGTGCGAGGCAGCCGGCTCATGCCCCACCCCCACTACGTCTTCGACTCGGAAGCGGTGCTGGGCGTCACGGGGTTGAAACAACACACTCCCACGAAGAACCTGCTGCTGGCCGGACGCGAGGTCCTCCCCGGCCTGGGACTCGAGGGCGAGTTCCTGGCGGGCGCCCGCGCGGTGCGTCTGGTCCAGGAGATGCTGAAGAAGAAGGCGGTCCTCAAGCGCTGAGGCCCGATCAGACTGGATTTTCCGGTGGTTTGTAGATAGGTTCCGCCGCTCTCTTAGGGCGGGCTCTCATTTCGTCCCTGATTTCAAGGAGTTGGCAGTCATGGCCTGGAAGTGTGACATCTGCGGGAAGCGGCCGCTCGTGGGCAACAACGTCAGCCACGCGAACAACAAGACGAAGAAGCGGACCCTCCCGAATCTGCAGAAGATCCGGGCGTCCGTTGAAGGGCGCACGGAGCGCGTGCTGGCCTGCACCCGCTGCATCAAGGCGGGCAAGGTGACGAAGGCAGCCTGAGGTCGCCCTGAGCTCGCGGGTGGGAAGATCGCGCTCGAAGAAGGCCGCGCTCCCGCCCAGCGAGCGGCAGCACCCCCGGTCGGAGGACCTGGACCTCGTCTCCACGGAAGAGGTCGTCCGCCGGTTGCATCAAGAAGACGAAGCCGCCGTCCGTGCGGTCCGTCCCGCACTCGCGGAAGTCGCGCGAGTGGCTCGGACCGTAGCGGATGCATTGCGGGCGGGCGGCCGTCTGCTCTACGTGGGAGCCGGAACCAGCGGGCGCCTCGGGGTGCTCGACGCGAGTGAGTGCCCGCCCACGTTCGGCGCCTCCCCTTCCCAGGTCCAAGCGGTGATCGCCGGTGGCCGCCGGGCGATGACGCACGCGGTGGAGGGCGCGGAGGATGACGCCGAGGCCGGCGCCGCGTCCGTGATCCGGCTGCGCGTGGGCCCGCGGGACGTGGTGTGCGGCATCTCCGCGAGCGCCCGGACGCCCTTCGTGCTGGGAGCGCTGGACGAGGCCCGGCGGCGGGGCGCGCGCACAGTGCTGGTGTGCTGCAACCGGCCGGGCCCGAAGGCGAAGGCGGACCACGTGCTGCTGGCCGAGACGGGACCGGAGTTGGTGGCGGGCAGCACGCGGCTGAAGGCGGGCACGGCGACGAAGCTGATCCTCAACGCGCTCACCACGACGGCCTTCGTCACCCTGGGCAAGGTGTACCGGGGACGGATGGTGGACGTGCTGCCCACGAACGAGAAGCTGCGCAACCGGGCGGCGCGGATGGTGGCGGAGCTGACGGACCTGAGCCCGGCGGCGGCGAAGCGGCTGCTGGAGCAGGCCGGCAACGAAGTGAAGGTGGCGCTGGCCATGCACTTCACGGGGCTGTCCGCGAAGGACGCCAAACGCCGCCTGAAGACGTCCACGCTGCGAGACCTGGCCGGCGCCTGATCACCCTCGCAGCCACTCCACGGCACGATCGAACACGGCGGTGAACCCGCGCTCGACCTCCGCCTCGTCGGCGCCCTGCAGGGGGAACGGGTTCGCGTGATCGTAGTCGTACGCCATGTCGAGGATCTCCACCCGCGCCCCGGAGCCCGAGAGCGTCCCGGCCACGGCATTGGCCGGCATGACGCTGTCCTTGCGCAGGGGAATGGCCCGGACACGGGAGCCGATCCGCTGGAGGGCAGCCTCACGCTCGGCATGGTGCCGGTCGTCACGCACCATGAGCTCGAAGGCACGGCCCACGGCGTCCTCCGAGAGGAGCCTGCCCAGTGGGGGCCGCTGCTGCTTGTGCGCGTCGAGCTGATCGAGGAACACGTGCAACGCCCGGGCGGCCGCGCTGTCGAGGATCTCCCGGGCCAAGGGCGACGTCTGCGACAGGAGGCAGCCCCCGCAGAAAGTCACGAGCCGGGAGCCGGCGAACCGCCCACCGTCATCGGCCATGAAGAGCAGCTCGGCCAGGAAGGCGCCGATGGAGTACGCGAAGACGTCGAGCCGGGCGCCGGGCGCGAGAAGCGGCTCGTCCCCTTGGTGGATGCTCTCGGAGAGGCGCGAGAGATCCTTCAAGGTACGGACCCCTGACCAGACGAAGCGCTCCGGCCGCGCGTGGATGCGGGTGCTCAAGGCGGCGTTGGCGAAGCTGGAGGCCTCGAGCGCAGGAATCCGGCGCATGCGCTCGCGGCTGAGCTGCCGCATGGATCGCGGGTCGGACCAGAGCGCCGGAGAGCGGTCCATGTGGAAGGCGGTGGGAAAGAGGATGACGGGCACGCCGAGCCCCTCGACGAGGGCCTTGGCCCAGGGCAGGTACTTCTCCCAGCGGCGCTCGTTGAGGCCGTGGAGGAGGACCACGCCCCGGGAGCTGCGCTCGCAGCCGGGCGGCGCGAGGACGCGGTACGGGAAGTCGACGTTCTCCTCGACGCCCTCATCCCGGTCGAGCAGTCCCTTGTGGGACTCCGGCTCGAGCGCGTCCTCCGGCACCGGGAGCGGCAGGGGGCCTCCGCTGGCGGCCTCTTGCGCGGAGCGGAACCGGCGCTGATGCAGGACGAGTCCGGTGTCCATGCTTCCAGCGCCCCTGCCGTCCTGAAAGGCCTCGGCGAGTCTGCGGTACGTACCGACGTAGCTCATGCAACCCCTCCCGGTGGAAGACCGCCACCCGGCCCGCCCATGGTGTCACGGAATGGGCCGGGCCCGCACATGACGAAGGCCAGGACAGGGCCTCACGGCGCCCTCCCCTGGCCTCGTCTCATCCCGCGGAAGGGACGTTACGGCGCGGAGCAGTTGTTGGCGCGGCCCTGGCCGAGCGAGAACAGGATGACGTCCCGCAGGGCGCCCGGCTGATCCGCACGGAAGAAGCTGCCCCGGCCCGCCAGGGCCATGCTCTTGAGCATGGGGCTGCTGTCACCGTAGCCGACGACGAACGTGCGCACCGTCTGCTTGCCCGGCATGTCGCCGCGCAGGTCCGTGTTCGCCAGGAAGAAGGCCACGTCATCCATGAAGTTCTTGTTGCCCACGGCGAGGCCCGTCGGCCAGTTGTAGGCGGTGTAGTCACACGCGGCCTTGGTGGAGCCAACCAGGTCGCAGTAGTTCACGCCGCCCACGTTGGGGTTCGTCTCGGGGTTGGACGGATCGAACATGAGCAGCGAGCCATCCGGGTGCCGGGCCCCATTGGACTCGAGGATGTCCATCATCTTGGTGATGGGCACCGTGTTGTCGAAGTAGGGCGCTCCGCCAGTCACCACGATGACGGCATTGGCCTGGGACTCCGAGCACACGGAGCGGCGTCCGCCGGGAGTCGTGTCCTCCCAGGGCTGGCCCGGCAGGTACTTCCCCGTGACCGGGTCCGAATAGGGCGCCTTGAGCCACTCATTGGCGTCCATGCCCCAGAAATCGCCATCCCGGCCCGTGGACACGTCATCGTAGGTGCCACCATTCCAGCCCCCGGGCCAACCGAAGTACCCGGGGTTGATGGGCTGCTGGAACCAGCTCTGCCACCGGTTGTCCGCCTTCTGCGAGGAGAAGTAGCCACCCAGGCTGAACAGCGCCTCACCCGTGGAACGCTCGTTGTTGCGGAAGTCCACCTCGTTGACGGCCTGCATCAGCCGGGGCCGGTTGAGCCCCGCCTCGCTGATCTGCGGAACGGAGTCCGCGCAGCCCGGACGCATCGGCTCGAGCATCAACGCCGGGTCGAACCAACCATGGTCCGCACCGAAGGTGGCCACGCCCATGCGCGTATGGGGCACCGTGCGGATGGTGTCCTTGAGCGCCTTGCGCGCCGCCACGAACTTGGGCGGACGCACGTTGAGCACGCGGCCGCTGAGGACCCACTTGCGGAACGCCTCGGGAGGAAGCGGCGGCTCGCCGGCCACCTGCTGCGGGCCCGCCTGGGACGGACTGGTATTGGCGTTCACGATCGGACCGCGCCACCAGCCCTTGCTCGCCAGGCACGCCATGCACTCGTCCATGAGGGGCGAATTGCCGGTGGTGCCTCCATAGGGGTAGTTCGTCGTGTCCCAACCCACGCTGCCGTAGCAGGCCGAGAGCGTGTCCCCGGAGTTGTTCAGGGGGCCTTCGAAGTCGTTGCCGTTGAGCGCATACGGGCTCTCCTTCACGTTCCAACCGAGCCGCCGGCCACGCGAGTAGTAGAAGCGGTTCGGCTCGAAGAAGGGCGACTTCAGGTCGCTGTCGGAGTCATAGGGGATGGAGCCGTTCTTCGCCGGGTCGGTGCTGTTCTTGTCGAACCAGCTCATCGCGGAGACGAGCGCCGGGTCCGAGCAGCCGGTGTTGACGGAGAGTCCGGCCGGCCCTTGTCCGCCGAGATCTCCGGGCTTGGGATTGACGGGCGTGGGGTAGTAGCCGGGCGTGAAGGCCTCGGGCAGATACTGCGGGTAGTCCTGCATGGACTCGTTGTTGTCCACCAGGAAGATGACCCCGGGCGGCACCTCCTGCGCGTGGACCGGGAGGGGCAGCAGCCCCTGCACCCCGGCCGCCACCAGGCCCACGGTCAATCCCAACCGCTGGCCGATCGACCGCCGCGAAAAACCTACACGTCTGCCCAAATCACTGTGCATGTCAGGGGCTCCTGGGAAGGAATGCGTCAACGCCTCTCACGGCCACGGCCGGCATCGAGGCGGCAATCTTGATACAGCATCGAGCAAGCGCTTGTACATGCTCAAAGCAAACCCTCACATCGAATTTCCTCCTCCATCCACCCGGGAAACAAAGGTTCCGTGAGAGCGAAAGACTCATCAATGTAACCCTTGCAAGGATTGCGGTATGCAATGTTTGCGGTGTGTAGGGATTGCGGTATGCAAGGTTTGCGTACGGGAAACTACGAAGGCCAGGACAGGGCCTCCCCGGCGCCCTGCCCTGGCCTCGTCTCAGCCCGTCAGCGCGGCGCTACGGCGTGGAGCCCGCGGGCGGGTGGGACGCGCCGATCGCGTCCAGGAGGGCGGCTCGCAGTTCGGCGATGCCGTTGGCACGGTAGAAGCGGCCCTGGCCCGCCATGGCAATGCTCTGGAGCATGGGGCTGCTGTCACCGTAGCCAATGACGTACGTGCGCACCGGCTGGGCGCCCACCAGGTCGCCGCGCAGGTCCGTGTTCGCCAGGAAGAAGGCCACGTCGTCCATGAAGTTCTTGTTGCCCACGGCCAGACCCGTGGGCCAGTTGAAGTCGGTGTAGTCGCAGTCCGCCTTCGTGAAGTACTCGGCCCAGGGGTACCCGTCGGACTTCACGAACCGGTCGCAGTAGTTCACGCCGCCCACGTTGGGGTTCGTGTCGGGGTTGGCCGGGTCGAAGGTGAGCAGCACGCCATCCGGGTGCCGGGCCCCATTGGCCTTCAGGAGGTCCATCATCCGGGTGATGGGCACCGTGTTGTCGGAGCGGGGCGTTCCGCTGGTCACCGCGATGACGGCATTGACCTGCGAGGCGTTGCAGACGGACTTGTCGGCTCCGGTGCCCTCCCAGGGCTGTCCCGGAAAGTAGGCCCCGGACCAGGGATCGGTGAAGCCCGGCTTGAGCCACTCGTCAGACGCAACGCCCCAGTACATGCCCTGCTCGCCCGTGTACGGGTTGTCGAAGGTTCCACCGTTGCAGCACCCCGGCCAGCCCCATCCCGGGCTGATGGGCTGCGGGAACCAGCTCCCCCACCGGTTGTCCACCACCTGCGAGGAGAAGTAGCCCCCCAGACCGAACAGGGCCTCGCCCAGGGAGCGCTCCGGGTTGCGGAACCGCACGGCGTTGACGGCCCGCCTCAAGCCGGGCCGGTCCAGCGCCGTGTCGTTGAAGACCGGAGAGGACTGATCGCACGCCGGACGAAGCTTCGCGAGCAGCTCCGGCGGATCGAACCAGCCCTGATTCCCACCGAAGGTGGCCACGCCCATGCGCGTGTTGGTCACCATCTGGATGACATCCTTGAGCACCTTGCGCGCATTCACGAACCGGGGCGGACGCACGTTGAGCACGCGGCCGCTGAGGACCCACTTGCGGAACGCCTCGGGAGGAAGCGGCGGCTCCCCCAACTCCTGAACGGGGCCCGCCTGGCCCGGATTCTGCGCCTGGGTCCTGGACGTCACGATTGGACCACGCCACCAGCCCTTGCTCGTCAGGCACGCCACGCACTCATTCATGAGCGGCGCATTGCCGCTGACCGACCCCGTATAGGGATAGTCCGTCAGATCCCAGCCCACGCTGGCGTAGCAGGCCGTCAGCGGGTCCCCCATGGTGAACAAGGGACCCGCGAAGTCGTTGCCGTTGACCGCGAACGGCATCTCCTTCACGTTCCAGCCGAGGCGCCGGCCACGCGAGAAGTAGAACTTGTTCGGCTCGAAGAACGGCGAGTACAGGTCACTGTCGGAATCAAAGGGGATGGCGCCATTGCGCTGCAGCTCCGTGCTGTCCTTGTCGAACCAGCTCATCGCGGAGACCAGCGCCGGGTCCGAGCAGCCCGTGTTGAGGGCTAGGCCGGCCGACCCTTCTCCTCCCAGGTCTCCGGGCCTGGGATTGACGGGCGTGGGGTAGAAGCCGGGCGTGAACGCCTCGGGCAGGTACTGCGGGTAGTCCTGCATGGACTCGTTGTTGTCCACCAGGAAGATGACACCGGGCGGAACCGGCGGAGTCTCCTGCGCCTGCACCGGGAGGGGCAACAGCCCCTGCATCCCAGCGGCCACCAGTCCCACGGTCAATCCCAGACGTTGGCCGAGCGGCCGCTTCGAAAACCTTCTCTGTGTATTCCATTCACTGTTCATTCACGCTCTCCATGAATCCAAACCATGGCCCGGCCGGCCACGAGGGCTCCACCCCTGTCCAGGGAGGAGCGCTCGTCTGACGTGGATAAAGGCCAGCCCTGACATCGCCGGGTGACGCCCAGGCGGTACGTCCTTTCATGGAGGGAATGCAGACACGGGCGTGAAACGGCCCTGGACTGACGGTGCGCGGCCGGTACGCCCCGTGTCACGGCTGTGACTCCCGGTGCGGGTGGATTTCATGGCGCGGGCACGGGGAACGGTGCAAATTGCCCGGCCGCCTACACCCAGGCGAAATTCAAGGAGTCCGCACGCATGAAGCTCTACTACTCCCCCGGTGCCTGCTCGCTGTCGCCGCACATCGTCCTGCGCGAGGCGGGCCTGTCCTTCGACATCGAGAAGGTCGACCTGGGCACCAAGAAGACGGAGTCCGGCAAGGACTTCACCACCATCAACCCCAAGGGCTACGTCCCGACCCTGCAGCTCGATGACGGCAGCGTCCTCACCGAGGGCCCCGCCATCGTTCAGTACCTCGCCGACAAGGCGCCCCAGTCCAAGCTCGCCCCGGCCAACGGCACCCTGGAGCGCTACCGCCTCCAGGAGACGCTCAACTTCATCAGCACCGAGCTGCACAAGGGCTTCAGCCCCCTCTTCAACCCCACCTACCCCGAGGACGCGAAGAAGATCGTCCGCGACAACCTCGCCAAGCGCTTCAACTACCTGAACAGCTTCCTCGAGAAGGGTCCCTACCTCACGGGCGAGCAGTTCACCGTGGCCGACGCCTACCTCTTCACCGTGCTGGGCTGGACGGCGTTCGTGAAGATCGACCTGGGCCAGTGGCCGGTGCTCAAGGCCTACCACGAGCGCGTGGCCGGCCGTCCCAACGTGCAGGCAGCCCTCAAGGCCGAAGGCCTGCTGAAGTAAGCACCTGAAGTCCCCGTGCCCGGGCCGGCTCATGGCCCGGGTACCCCGTGCGAGAGCCATGGGCATCGCAGGCGCGGCCGTGCTGTAGTCGGCGCCTCTGCCCCGGACTGGAGACCGCACGGTGAAATCCCTTTCCCTCCTCGCCCTCGTCCTCGCCGCCCTTGTCTGGCCCACCGGTAGCGCGTGGGCCGCGAAGGCCCCCTCCCCCGCCCTGGAGGGCCTCGACGGGCTCTACCCCGAGCTGGACGCCCTCTACCGGGACCTGCACCAGAACCCCGAGCTCTCCCACCAGGAGGAGAAGACCGCGGGGAAGCTCGCCGAGCGCCTGCGCACGCTGGGCTTCGAGGTGACGCAGAAGGTGGGCGGCCATGGCGTGGTGGCCGTGCTGCGCAACGGCAAGGGCCCCACGGTGCTGCTGCGCACCGACATGGATGCCCTCCCCGTGGAGGAGAAGACGGGGCTGCCCTACGCCAGCAAGGTGATGGCGAAGGATGACACCGGCCAGGGCGTGCCCGTGATGCACGCCTGCGGACACGACGTCCACATGACGGTCTGGGTGGGCACCGCCACCCTCCTGGCGCGCACGAAGGACCGCTGGCGCGGCACGCTCGTCATGGTGGGTCAGCCCGCCGAGGAGCGGGGCAACGGCGCGCGGGGCATGCTCCAGGATGGCCTCTACAAGCGCTTCCCCAAGCCGGACTTCGCCGTCGCCCTCCACAACAGCGCCTCCGCCGTGTCGGGCTCCATCGAGTACGTATCCGGCTACGCCCTGGCCAACGTGGACTCCGTGGACATCACCCTCCACGGCAAGGGCGGACATGGCGCCTACCCGCACACCACCGTGGACCCCATCGTGCTCGCGGCCCGCACCATCCTCTCGCTGCAGACGCTCGTGAGCCGCGAGAAGTCCCCGCTCGAGCCCGCGGTGGTGACGGTGGGCTCCATCCACGGCGGCACCAAGCACAACATCATCCCGGACGAGGTGAAGCTCCAGCTCACCGTGCGCTCCTACAAGCCCGAGGTCCGCAAGCAACTGCTCGCCGGCATCGAGCGCGTGGTGAATGCCGAGGCCACCGCCGCCGGCGCGCCCCGCAAGCCCGAGGTGTCCGTCTCCGAGGGGACTCCCGCCACCTACAACGACCCCGAGCTGACGAAGCGGCTGATCGGCGCCGTCACCCGGGTGCTCGGCAAGGACAACATCCGCGAGGCCACGCCCGTCATGGGCGGCGAGGACTTCTCCGAGTACGGCCTCGCCGGCGTCCCCGCGGTGATGCTCTGGCTGGGCACCGTCGAGCCCAAGCGGCACGCGGAAGCCAAGGCGGCGGGCGAGACGCTCCCCTCGCTGCACTCGCCGCTGTTCGCCCCGGACCGGGAACGGACGCTCCGCACCGGCGTCACCGCGCTCACCACCTCCGCCCTGGAGTTGCTCGGCAAGCCCTGACGGCGCGTCCCCTACTCGATGACGACGCTCGCCGAGATGCCGTTGAGGAAGAGGGGCGCCTCGCAGGCCGTGAAGCCCTCACAAGACTCCACGCCCACGTGCGCGGTCCCCTCGGTCAGGCTCAACACGTAGCGGCCGGGCGGCAGCGCGCCGAGCGTGAAGCGCATGTGTGCCCCTTCCACCTGGGGGAAGTAGTAGTTGTCGTTGGTGCTCCCCTCGGCCCGCAGGGTGACCGTCGGCGTCTCGAGCCGATCCGTCGCGGGGAACCACTCGAGGTCGACGTCCTGCCCGCCGCGCAAGGTGGCCTGCTCCTGGCCATTCACCTGGAAGCGGCGGACCGCCCGAAGCGACTGGAAGACCGCACGCATCTGCGTCTCCCCATCCGAGACGATGAACTCGCTGCGCGTTTCATCGACCGGACGCCGGGGGCCCGTGAACCAGGGCATGATGCAGGTGTGGTAGCCCTGGGTGACCCGGACGTTGTCGCCCCGGCTCTCCCGCTTGAACTGCGTTCCATTGACGGTCAACCGGGTGTCGTCGGGCACGCGGTGACACGACCCGTTGATGTCCTCCTGCTCGGGATCGATCACCACCATCTCGTCGCCAAGCTCGGTCTCGAGCTCGACCCGGAGGACCGGACTGGGGAGCTCCTTCAGGCTCACATCGATCACGGAGGGTCCGCAGCCAACGGTGGTCGCGAGGGTCAGCAAGGGCAGGAGCTTGTTCATGCCCTGCATGTCTGCACGGCCCACGCCAAGCCACTGGTCCGGGGTAGCACCTCGGAGGTGTGCAACGCGCCACACAGCGCGCGTGCACAAGACGGTAGGGCGTGCACCCTTCTCATCAGCCCGGGCCTACGGGGTGGAGCCAGCGGACTTCACCCCCTGACTCCAGTCGCGCGGCGGCGCGGAGGCGGCACGCTCGCGCTGCACCTGCAGGACATGCTCGGTGCCATCTCTGAGCAGGGTGACCTTCACCTGCGTGCCCGGGGGGCCCTGGAGATACTGCTTCGCCTCGTCCTGCGTGCGCACGGAATGACCGTCGGCGCCAGTGATGACGTCCCCGGGCCGCAGCCCCGCCTTCCAGGCCGGTCCCGAGCGGAACACGTCGGGCAGGCGGACCCCTCCTTCGGCATCCTCCAGCCACACGCCAATCTTGCCCGGCTCCACCACCGGCTCCTCCACGCGCACATCGGCGAGCCGGAAGGACGCGTGGGATTCGATACGCACGGGCACGTCGACCCGGCGCCGGCCGATGGCGGTGACCGCCAGGCTGCCCTCCTCCGCCCCCGTCACGAAGCGGAAGCCGCCATCCGCTCCCGTCGTCAGTGACACCGAGCCGCTCCTGCCGATCCACCCTCCCACCCTCGCGCCCGCGATGGGAAGACCCGTCCGGCCATCCACCACGCGCCCCTCCACCTGCGTCAACCGCTGCACCCCGTTCGACAGGTCCACCGCGAGTTGGACGACAGGAGCCTGTGGTGGGCCCAGCATGAGCCGCGCGTTGCGCACGGCCATGGGCAGGCGCACCTGAAGCCTCGGATGGGAGCCAGCACCGCCGGTGGTGGGCAGCCACCGGGCCTCGTACTCCCGCCCCTCCTTCTCCATGTCCTTCAGCCTCGCCTCCAGTTCCGGCACGCAGCGGCCGCGCGGCTGGCGCGAGCCCACGAGCGAATCGAACGTGAGCGTCAGCAGCGTCTCGCGCTCCGAGCCATCCTCGGGAGGATGCGAAGGCTCGTTGGGCACCAGGGTGTACACGGCCTCGGCCAGCTCCAGCGTCCGCGCCCCGCGGCAGGCGCTGGACTTCACCTGGCTGCCTGGCAACTGGAAGTCCGACATGCCGTGCACGGGAAGCACCGTGACAGGCTGCTCGCGCGACGCCCACTGCGTGCGCGGCACCGACTCGGGCGGCACCTTGCTCGTCCGCTCCGGCACCGCCTCCACCAGGGCCTGGACGTCCTTGTCCTCCAACACTCCCGCGTAGAGGCGCACGTCGTCCACCGTCATCCTGGCATTGGGGATGTAGTGCAGGGCCGGGTCGAGGCCGAGGCTGAAGTAGAGCGGCCGCACCTCCTCGCCCTCCCGGGGCGCCGCCTTCGCCACGCTCCGCCCGTCCAGCCAGAGACGGTAGCCCTGGGGTCCCCAGGCCAGCGCCACGTGGTGATAGCGATCCGGGCCGAGCGTCGCGTCCACCTCCTGCCATCGCCCGACATCACCGAGCCGCAGCTCCCCGTCCCACCCCATGCGGACCTGGACGAGCCCCTCCCCCTGTTTGCGCAGCAGCGTGAGGAGCGGTCCGGGGCCTGGACCCGAGCGGCCCACCCAGAACGTCACCGCGCCCGTGCTCCCCATGAAGTCCTTCGGAAGGCCGAGCCAATCGAGATAGAGGGCACCCCGCTCGTCCAGCAGAACGCCCCAGCCTCGCAGGCTGAACAGCGGCTTCGCGCGATAGAACGTCAGGGGCCGGACGCCAGGAGTCTCGGAGGCGATCTTGTCCTCCTTCGTGTCGGCATCGAGCGACCATTGCGCGCGCAGCACGGGAGTCGTCACGTCCGGTGGCGGAGCCGGCGCGGGAGCCGGGGCCACGGCCGGAGCAGGAGCGGGCGGCACGGCCGGAGCCGGGACCGGAGCCGGACGCGAAACCACGGCGGCGGGCGCCGCGATGGGCTCGGGCCCGGCCGGCGTCCGGAGGAGTCCCCAGGCCCCGACCACCAGCAGCGCCGCCACCACCGACGCGCCTGCCCCCACGAGGGCCCACCGTTTCCGGCGTGTGCGCGGATCCTCGACGGGCCCGTCGAGCGCCAGCAGTGCCGCGTGCGCGTCGGGGAACCGGTCCTCGGGCCGCCGGGCCACGAGGCGGCGCAGGAAGGCGGCGAAGTGGCGCGAGACATTCACCTCGCGTCCGAAGACGACCGCGTAGTCACCGCGCAGCAGCGTCTCCGGAGGCTGGCGGCTGAGCAGGTGCAGCAGCGTCGCTCCGAGCCCGTACAGATCGCTGCGCGGCGAGGCGCTGCCCGCGAGCTGCTCGGGAGCCATGTAGCCGAAGGTGCCGGTGATGGTGGCCGGGCTGGCGTTGCCCTCCGCCAGCACCCGCGCGGAGCCGAAGTCCACCAGCACGAGGCGCCCATCGTCGCGGCGCAGCAGGTTGGCGGGCTTGATGTCCCGGTGCACCACCGGCGGCGCGCGGCCGTGGAGATAGACGAGGACCTCGAGCACCTGACGCGCGATGTCCCGTGCCTCCTCCTCGTCGAAGCGGTGCCCGGCGAGACGTTCCTCCAGCGACTCTCCGAGCACGAGCTGCTGCACGAGGTACAGGCGCATCGCCGCGTCCTCGCCCTCGCGGAACGCGCCCCGGAAGGCGGGAATCCTCGGATGGACGAGTGACTGGAGCACCCGCGCCTCGCGCTCGAAGGCCTCGAGCCACTGCGGACCCGGCATGTGCGCGAAGACGAGCTCCTTCACGGCCACGGGATGGCCCTGGGCGTCGAGCGCTTGGTAGAGCCGCCCATGGGGCGTCTGGGCGATGACGTGCTGGACGAGCAGCCCACCGGGAGCCCGCGCCACGCCGCAGAAGGAGCAGCGCGCCTCGGAGTGGGGACGTGCACAGCCCGGGCAGGGCTGGGCCTCATGAGAGGGAGGCGGCGAGACCATGCGTCACTCCTCCACCAACGAGAGGTTGTCGAGAGCGCCCGTCACGCCCGCCCCGTGCCCCAGAACACTCAGGCGCACGATCCGGGCGAGCGGGTGGCCGTCCTGGCCGAGCAGGCCGTTGAGCTCCACCCGATGGCGGCGGAGCCACTCGCCAGGGCGCACCTGACGTTGCAGCGTGACACCGCGCGCCGGACTCCGGACGTCATGGGGACTGTGGCCCACCCAGAGCGAGGCCTTCTCGCGCTTCTCGTTCTCCACCTCCAACTGGAGCACGAGCCCCTGGGCGGGAACCTCCGGAGAGCGGGGACCGGGCTCGTGCGCGTCCACCCGGACGTCGTACTCGAGCCACACCTGCTTCCCCCGGGGAATGAGGCGCCAGGGCGGCTCCCAGGTGACGATGGGACCCGCCCCACCCGCCGCGGCGCCACGCGAGACGTGGAGGACGTGCTCGCCCCGCTCCGCGACGACAACCGCGCTCACCCGCGTGGTGCCGTTGGAGGCCGCGGGCGTCCAGCGCTCGGGCATCTGGGAGAAGTGCTCCTCGCTCAGGGGCTGCGCCCGGGTCCTGCCACGGCCAGCCCTGGCGAGGGTCGCGATGGCCTGGGGCGTCAACTCTCCCCGGTAGACGCTCAGGTCGTCCACGGTGAGCTGGGGCGAGTCGCCGCGGATGGTGGGGTCGATGCACACCAGCATGAATTGTCCCGTCTGGGGCAGGCGCCCGGGCCGCTTGTCGCTCGCGGCGAGGGCCCCGTCGACATACAGCCGGGTGCCCTTCGCGCCCCAGGTCGCGGCGACGTGGTGGAAGACTCCCTTGTCGAAGGGCTCGCGCGCCACCACGTCCTCGGGCCAGGCCCCGTTGAGGTGGAGCAGCCCGTCGTCCCCGAAGAAGAGGGCCGGGCCCAACCCCTGGCCGGTGGGACCGTCGATCCGGATGGCGAACACCCAGCTCGTCCATGCCAGCTCATCGCGGCGGATCCACAGCGAGAGGGAGCCTTCCTCCAGCTTCTTCAGCACGTCCTTGTCGTCCGTGGAGAAGCCCTGGTCGGTGTTGGTGTTGTGGCACCGGATTGCTCCGTCCCACACCCCGGGGACCCGGTGGATGTCCCGCTGGACGTGGCCGTGGCCCGTGTCGTCGTGGATGACGGGGTCGCCCTCGAACTCGTCGAAGCGCCAGCGCGCCACCAGGTCGAAGCCCTTCAGCGGGCCAGGAGCGGGCTTCCAGCGCGTCGGGACCGCGGGCGATGGCTCCGGCTCCGTGGACGAGCCCAGCGCGGCGATGGGCCTCCCCATGAGCGAGCTCTTCGCCGGAGCTGGCTCCTCGGACCCGGTTTCGGGCTCGGGAGGCGGAGCGGGCGCGGGAACCGCGGCCACCACAGGTGCTGAACGCGGAGCCTCGGGCGGCGGGGCGGCGGGCCGCAACAGACCCCGGACTCCCACGCCCAGTCCGAGCAGGAGCACGGCGCCCAGGGCGGCCTGGAGCTTCCAGGGCCGGCGGATCCTGCCATCGCCCGCCGGAGACTCGAGGGCCAGCAGGGCATCGAGCGCGGAGGGGAAGCGGGCCGCGGGGTCCCGCGCCACCAGCTTGCGCAGGAACCGGTGCAGGCGCCCCGAGCCGGGCACGAGTCCCTCGAAGCGCAGCTCCAAGTCCGGCCCGCGCAACAGCTCCGGGGACTGCCTGCCCAACAGGTGGATGAGGGTGGCGCCCAGCGCGTAGAGATCGCACGTCACGTCCACCGTGCCGCCGAGCTGCTCGGGCGGCATGTACTCGAAGGTGCCCACCAGGGTGGCGGAGGCCGTGCGGTGTCCCAGCAGATCCCTCGCCGCGCCGAAGTCGACGAGGAAGAGCGTGCCGTCCTCGCGCCGCACGAGGTTGGCCGGTTTGATGTCGCGGTGGACGATGGGCGGAGACAGCCCGTGCAGGTACTGCAACACCTCGAGCACCTGGTGGGCGATGTCGAACGCCTCGGTCTCCTTCAGCGCGCGCTCGCGCAGGAGCCGCACGAGCGGAGTCCCCTCGACGAACTGCTGGGCGAGATAGAGCCGGGTGTGGACGCCCTCACCCTCGTGGAAGTGCGCGACGAAGCGCGGGATGCGGGGATGCGACACCTCGCGCAGCAGGCGGGCCTCGCGCTCGAACGCCTCCAGTTGCCGCACGTCCGGGACGAACGCGAAGACGAGCTCCTTGAGCGCCACGCGGCTCCCATCCGGAGCCTCGGCGGCGTACAGGCGTCCATGGGGGCTCTGCGACAGCAGCGAGAGGACCCGGAATCCACCCGGCGAGGCGGCCGCGCCGCAGCGCACGCAACGGCCGTGGGCCAGGGGACTCGCGCACAGCGGACAGGTACCCGGCACCGGGAGCCGGGGAGCAGAGACGTTCACGGCGCGTATCCTGTCAGGACCCAGGAGCAACGCCTACACCCGGCAAGAGCGCGGCGCCACGATGGACTCGACGGGCCGGGCCGGGCACACGGGTCGTGCGGGTGCAATGACTCGCATTGCACGAAGGGCAGACCCCCGCCCCCTGGCGCGGCCCCAGGCGCGGCGTGTCCGTGATACGCATTCGCGTGGAACGAGGACGCAATGATGAAGACCCAGCCCGTCCCACCACCGCCGTCTGTCTCCCAGGACCCGGCGGACTCCGGGTCACTCCCCCTGGGGTGGAGGCTGGCGGGCCGCTTCGTCCTCGAGGCCGTGGCGGGCCGTGGCGGCATGGGGACCGTCTACCGCGCCAGGGACTCGCTCAGCGGCCGGCCCGTGGCACTCAAGCTGCTGCGCCCCACCTCCACCGCCGACGCGGCCCAGCGCTTCACCCGCGAGGCGCAGGTGCTCGCCACCCTGCACCACCCCCGCATCGTCTCCTACGTCACCCACGGCCTCACCGAGCAGGGCCAGCCCTTCCTCGCCATGGAGTGGTTGGAGGGCGAGGACCTCGCTCAACGCCTCGCGCGCCAGCCCCTGAGCCCGCCGGAGACCCTGGCCCTGCTGCGCCACGCGTCCGAGGCACTCGAGGTGGCCCATCGGCACGGCATCGTCCACCGCGACCTCAAGCCCTCCAACCTCTTCCTGCGCGCGGGGCGCCCCGAGGACGTGGTGCTGCTGGACTTCGGCCTGGCCCGTCCCCTCGCCCCCTCGCGCGCCCTGACGGACCAGGGGCTGATGCTCGGGACCCCGGGCTACATGGCCCCCGAGCAGGCCTCCTGCCAGGGCGAGCCCACCCCCAGCGCGGACATCTTCTCCCTGGGCTGTGTCCTCTACGAGTGCCTCAGCGGCCGGCGCGCCTTCTCCGCGCCCCACTCCGGCGCGATGCTGGCGAAGATCCTCCTCACCGAGCCGGAGGCGCTCCGGACCCTGCGCCCCGAGCTGCCCCAGCCCCTGCACGAGTTGGTGGAGCACATGCTGGCCAAGGATCCGCGGAAGCGGCCGCCAGACGCGGGCCACCTGCGCGCCGCGCTGGAGGCACTCGACGCGTCCGGTGGCGGCGGGGGCCCTGGCCGCGTCCAGGAGCCACCCCGCGAGAGCCTGGCCCGCACCGAGCAGCAGCTCGTCAGCATCCTCCTGGCGGCGCTCCCAGGCCCGGCGCTCGACGGGGACACGGTGGACCTGACGGCCCTGGGCTCCTTGCGCGACTCGCTGCGCGCGCTGCTGGTACCCCAGGGCGCTGTCGTGGAGGTGCTGGCGGATGGCTCGCTGGGCATCGCGTTTCCGCCGGGCCATGGGACCGCGACGGATCAGGCGACGCTGGCCGCCCGCTGCGCCCTGTCCCTCAAGGAGCGCTGGCCCGAGGCCTCCGTGGGGCTCGCCACCGGCCGCGGTCTGCCCAGCGGGCGTCTGCCGGTGGGCGAGGCCGTGGATCGTGCCGGCCAGCTCCTGCTGCGGTGGAGCGGGCTGCCCGCCAGCGCCACGGCCCACGTGCTGCTGGATGAGCTGTCCGCCGGTCTGCTGGGGGCTGGCTTCCAACTCACGCGCCTCCAGCCGGACCTGTTCCTGCTCCAGGGAGAGCGCTCGAGCGCGGACGCCTCGCGCCCGCTGCTGGGCAGACCCACCCCGTGCGTAGGCCGCGAGGAGGAGCTGGCGCTGCTGGAGCGGGCCCTCTCTTCCTGCGTGGAGCAACGCCTCGCCCAGGCCGTGCTGGTGACGGCCCCCGCCGGCACGGGCAAGTCCCGGCTGCGGCATGAGTTCCTCCGCCGCCTCGAGCACGAGGGACGGGAGGTGCGGGTGCTGATGGGCCGTGGAGAGCCCCTGGGGACGGGTTCGGCCGGCGGACTGCTGGGCCAGGCGCTCCGGGGGTTGTGCGGTGCCGCCGAGGGCGAGCCGCTCGAGGTGAAGCGGCGGAAGCTGGAGCAGCGGCTGGCGCGCCACCTGCCTCCGGGCGAGGCGCGCGAGGTCATCGGGTTCCTCGGCGAGCTGTGCGGCATCCCCTTCCCGGACGAGCACAGCCCCCGGCTGCACGCGATGCGTGGCGCGCCCCAACTGCTGAAGGCCCAGGTGGACCGGGCCCTGGTGACCTTCTTCCAGGCCGAGTGCCAGCAGGGCCCGGTGCTGCTGGTGCTGGAGGATCTGCACTGGGGCGATGAACCCTCTTTCAGGTGGGTGGGCGAGTTGCTGCGAGCGCTGGCCGGGCACCCCCTGCTGGTGCTGGCCCTGGCGCGGCCCGAGGTGCACGCGCTCTTCCCCCACCCGTGGCCCGGCGCCGTGCGGGAAGTCTCCCTGGGAGGCCTCGGCCGCGAGGCGTGTGCGCGGCTGGTGCACGAGGTGCTCGGGCCGCAGGTGGCCGGGTCCGTCATCGAGCGCCTGGTGGAGCAGAGCGCCGACAACACGCTCTTCCTCGAGGAGCTCATCCGCGGGGTGGCCGAGGGGCGGGGGGAGACGGCACCCGCGACGGTGCTGGCCATGCTGCAGGCGCGCCTGTCGCGGCTGGAGCCCGGTGAGCGCCAGGTGCTGCTGGCCGCCAGCCTCTTCGGCCGCACCTTCTGGGCGGGCGGGGTGGGCGCCGTGCTGGGGCTGGAGGAGCCGCGGCCGCTGGAAGGCCGGCTGCGGCGCTTGGAGGCGCTGGAACTCATCGAGGAGCAGCCCACGCGCCGCTTTCCCTCCGAGCCGGAGTACCGCTTCCGCCACGCGCTGGTGAGGGATGCGGCCTACGGGCTGGTGCCCGACGGCTCGAAGCCCGTGGGCCACCGGCTGGCCGGTGCGTGGCTGGAGCGGGCCGGAGAGCATAACCCCGGGGTGCTCGCCGAGCATGCCTGGCTGGGCCAGCAGCCCGAGCGCGCCGTCCACTTCCACGGGCTGATGGCCGAGCAGCTCCTCAACCGCCACGACGTGCATGGGGTCCTGCGAAGCGTGGAGGCCGCCCTGCGCTGCGGCCCCAGCGCCGAGGCCCGGGCCCACCTGAGCGCGCTGCGGGCCATGGCGGCCCTGTGGGGAGGGGACATGAGCCAGGCCGGCTCCCTCCCGGCGCTGCTGCCGGAGCTGAGGGCTGGCGGCTACCCGTGGTGCAAGGTGATGGAGTTCCTCATCATCAGCGGCATCCTCGCGACCCAGTCCGATGGCGTGAGCGAGCTGGCCGACAGGCTGTGGCATGCCACCCCCGAGGAGGGGGCCCGGGCGGCCTATGCCGAAACGGCCTGTTTCACGGCGCTGAGACTGACCTGGCTCGGCGCGCGCCGGGAGGCCCTGGCCTGGCTCGAGCGCCTGGACGGGCTCGGCGGCGAAGGCTCCGCGCACACCCTCTCCATCCAGGCGTGGGCGGGCTACGCGAGTGGATTCGCCCTGCACCACCTGGAGCCGCGTCCGTGGCGGAGCCTGCTGCGGGTCCGGCAGTCGATGCAGTGCTTCCGGGAGATGGGCTGGCCCGAGTGGATCGGCCCGCAGGTGACGGAGGGGCTGGCGCTGGCGGCCCTGGGGGAGTTGCCCGCCGCGCTGAGGGCGCTGCGGGAAGCACAGGCGGCGGGCGAGCGGACCGGGGATTTCATCTCGCACACCTTCGCCCGGAGCCATCTCACGCTGGTGCTGTCCGGCAGTCCCGACAAGGCCGAGCGCGAGGAGGCGCGTGCCCTGGCGAGGGAGTGGGTGGAGGGACAGCAGCCCCTCGGGGCCTCCTTCATGGCCATGGCCCGGCTCGCCCTGGCGCGGGTGGCGCTGGCGTGCGGGGAGCCCGTCGAGGCCGAGGCCTGGGCCCGCCAGGCGTGTGTACCGCGAAGCCCGTACCACGCGCTGCTGGCGCGCGCGCTGCTGAGTGCCGCCCTGCTGGCCCAGGGCCGCACCGCTGAGGCCCGCCAGGAGGCCTCGCTCGGAGTCCAGGAGTTGGAGGAGATGGGGGATGCGGGAGCCGCCTCCGTGGGACTGACCCTGGCCCTGGCCGAGGCCTGCTTCGCGGACGGCGACACCGGAGCGGGCGAGGCCGCCCTGCGCGAGGCCCTGCGGCACGTGCATACGCGCGCCGCGGACATTCCCGAGGCGCCCCAGCGCGAGCGCTTCCTGCACCAGGTGCCGGAGAACGCCCGCGCCCTGTCGCTGGCCCGGGAGCGCGGGCTGCTCCCCTGAAGCGGCTCAGCGGTGGATCCGCCCCATCCTCCCGCTCTGGTAGTCCTCGAACGCCTGGATGATCTCCGCCTGGGTGTTCATCACGAACGGCCCGTAGCGCACCATCGGCTCCTTCAGCGGCACGCCCGAGAGCAGCAGGAGCTGCAGGGGCTGGTTGCCCGTGTTCTCCATCACCACCGAGTCCGCGTCGTTGGCGAACAGCACCGCCTGTCCATCCACCGCGCGCGTCCCCTTCGGGCCGAACGTGCCCTCGCCGCCGAACACGTAGGCGAAGGCGTTGTGGTCCCCCGGCACCGGCTGCTCGAACCGGCCTCCTGGAGCGAGCGTGAAGTGCAGGTATTGGATGGGCGTGCGCGTGTCGATGGCCGCGCGCGCGCCGAGCGACTCGCCGGCAATCACCTTCACCCGCACCCGGCCATCCGGCGTCGACGCCACCGGGATGCGCGCGGACGGCAGCTCCTGGTAGCGCGGCGCCATCATCTTGTCGCGCTGGGGCAGGTTGACCCAGACCTGGAAGCCGTGCATGCGGCCGCCCGTCCGGGAGAACTCGCGCGCCGGCATCTCCGAGTGCACCACGCCCGCCCCCGCCGTCATCCACTGCACGTCCCCCGGCCCGAGCTCGCCCGCGTGGCCCGCCGAGTCCGCGTGCTCGTGCCGGCCCTCCAGGATGTAGCTGACCGTCTCGAAGCCCCGGTGGGGGTGATCCGGCGCGCCCTTCGCCTGGCCCGGCGGCAGGTCCACCGGCCCCAGCTCGTCCAGCAGCAGGAAGGGATCGAATTGCATGAAGCCCGCCACGGGGAACGGCCGGCGCACCACGAAGCCCTCGCCCTCGGTTGTACGCAGGGCCTGCACCACCTTCACGACAGAACGCGTGCTCATCCCCACCTTGCTCATGACCGTCTCCTTTTGCTTCGAACCCTAATGGTTCGTACTGGAACTAAATGCGCGAGCGGAAACTTCGTTGCGGGACACCGGAAGCCGTGGGGCTCAGCCCTCGGACAGCGAGAGGCCGAGCTTCTTGCAGAGCGCGCCGAGCGTCTCCTGCTCCTCGGCGGTCAGGGCCCCCAGCAGCGCCGTGACGTGGGCGGCATGGGCGGGAAACACCCGCTCGATGACGCGCCGGCCCTCGGGAGTGAGGCTCACCACCACCACCCGGCGGTCCTCCGGGCTGCGCTCGCGCTGGATCCACTTGCTGCGCTCGAGGTTGTCCAGCAGCGCCGTCATGTTGGGGTTGCTGCGCAGCAGCTTGCGGCCCAGCTCGCTCTGGTTCATGGGCCCCACGTGCAGCAGGGCCTCCAGCACCGCGAGCTGCGGCGGGGTGATCTCCAGGCTGGCCAGGTGCCGCTGGAGCCGCGCCCCGAGCGTCTCCGTCGCCCGGGTCAGCTTGACGAACGTGTCGAGCGCCCGCACTTCCCGCGCACTGCCTTTGTAGTGAGCCGGCATCGTTCGCACCCGAAAGGTTCACACCGTGAAGGCTATGGACTGAAATGTTCGTATTGGAACTAATCCGGTTCCGGACCGTTGGCAAGCGCGCGCGCCCCCATCCCATCCGAATTCGCGGGCTGGCGCCAGCCCGCCCGGCCGCACTCCAGACGGCGCTCCAGGACTCGAGAGGGAGCGCACTAGCATCGGCTCCGTGATGCGCGCCGTACTGCTAGCCCTGCTTCTGTTTCCCGCCCTGGCCTCCGCCACGGACGTGCGGGGAACGCTTTCCACCTCGACCGTCTGGACGAGGCGTGGCAGCCCTTATGTGCTCCAGGGCGATGTCACCGTGGCCTGGGGCACGAAGCTCACCCTCGAGCCCGGCGTCCGGGTCATCGCCGCGTCCAGTGACGCGCTGAAGTCCGGGGTGGATCCGCGGCGGGTGGAGCTGATCATCGATGGGACGCTGGTGGTGCGAGGCACCGCGGAGCGCCCCGTCGAGCTCACCTCCCAGGGCGGCAGCGGCTCCTGGTACGGCATCCGGGTGCGCGGTGGCCGGGGCACGGAGATCCACGGAGCCGTCATCACCCAGGCCCACCAGGGCATCTCGCTGGGCATGAGCGCGGCGGTGAAGAACACCTCGGTGAGCGCCACCGCGGAGGACTGCATCCAGGTGAGCTGGGGCACCGCCACGCTGGCCGGCAATGAGCTGAGCGGGTGCGGACGCGCGCGGGAGGAGCAGGCCCCGCGCATGGCGTCCCTCCAGTCCCCTCCCCCGAGCGAGCCCAGTGTCCGGGGCCGGCGCATCTTCATGATGGCCGAGCAGGGCATTCGTGGCGGTGTGCTCGCCGCCCGCTTCACCCGGCCGCGCGAGGAGCACCCTTCCCGCCCCACCGCGCTGGAGCCGAGCCCCCCGCGCCCGGCGCCCACCGTCATCGTCCGCTCGACGGGCGAGGCCACGGTGCACGTCGCCGCGTTCCGGCCGGCGGAGGCCCTCGGGTTGCTCAGGCGAAGACCCTGGAGCCGGCCCGTCACCCCCGGCCCCGCCGCACCTGACGAAGCGCCCGAGGTGCCCCCTCCGCACGGAGCTGAAGCACTCCAGGCGGGACTCGCGCCTGCCCTCACGGCACCGCTCACACTGCATTCAGGAACCGGAGGCTCCGCGGCGGGTCCTCCGGCCCGGGAGGAGTGCGCCCGCTTGCCGCAGGTGCTCGAACCGCCGCGGTGCCCTGGCCTCCGGCGTTGGAGACAGGAGCAGGAACGTCTCGGGAGTGCCCTCTCCGGCGTCTCGAGCCCGCGTGAGCCAGCCGTGGCGCCCCTCCTGTCTCCCCAGGCGAGCGCCGGGGAGCGGGGTCCCGCGCCGCCAGGGCCACGGCACCTGGACCGGTGGATCCTGACAGCCCCCGGCTGAGCCAGGACACCCGTCACGGCCCTGGCCGGGCGGGGAGGCAGGCCCTTCCCCACTCATCCCGGGAGACGGCGTCACATCCCGCGCGCGGGCCCCCTTCTTCCTGGAGGAGGTCCGCCATGGAAGACACCCAACTGCCGCACCGCACTGGCAAGCGCTGGGCGAAGCTGCGCAGCCTGGAGTCCACACTGCGCTTCCTGGAGGAGCAACAGGAGGGTCAGACGACCCTCCAGGCCCGGAGTGTCATCAAGAACCTGCGCGAGCGCCTGAAGCAGGCGGAGAGCTGGCTCGAGTCACGGCGCTGGCGGCCGCACTTCCCGCTGGAGAACTGCCAGTTCTGGGAGCTCATCCATGGCATCGCCGCGGATCTGCTGCTCCTGCTTCCCCTCGACATGCTCGCCACCGAAGCGCTGATGGTGGAGGAGAACTTCCGGCGCAACATCCACGAGCCCATCGCGCGTGCCACCTGGTTGGGGGCCGATGACAAGCCGGGGCCGTTGTGCAACGCGGTCCGGTGCGTCCGGGAGCTCTCCCACCGGGTGGAAGGCCTGAAACCCGACGAGGAGCTGAAGCTGCGCCACGCCCGTCAGGTCCTCCGCAGCGCCCAGCGTCAGGTGCTCCGGCACTCGGACCGGTACTTCCTGCAGCTCGATCTCACCATGATGATCCGCACCTTGAGCGGGGCGCTGCTGGTGCTGCTGTTCATCCTCACCCTGGTGGGCCATCTGCCCGCGCAGTTCGCCGGGCTCATCCTCAAGAACCCCATCGAGCTGCCCTGGAAGGGACCGGCGATGAGCACCCTGTCGCTCATCCTGCTCGGGGCGGGGGGCGCCATCACGGCCAACATGCTCTCGGACAAACCGGTCCTCGTCATGCGCGGCCCCTTCTGGAGGCAGTTCGTCTACTACCTGTTCGTCAAGCCCTCCATCGGCGCCGTCGCCGCGTTCCTCTTCTACCTGCTGGCCGTCTCGCAGCTCTTCTTCAGCATCGAGACCGCCACGCCCGTGGTGGGCCCGCTGTTACAGGGCCCGGGACAGCTCCAGCCCGCCCTGCGCATCGTCCTGGGGAACAACGAGGCCCTGGTGTGCACCTACGCCATCCTCATCATCGCGGTGGGCTTCTCCGCGGAGCGCTTCCTCAGTCCCATCATGGACCGGGTGATGAACAAGCTGTTCATCACGGCGGAGAAGACCGAGTCCTCTCCGGGGACCCCCGCCCCGGGCGCCCCCCCCGCGAGGACACCGGCCCCCGCCGCCCCCCCGGCCTTCCCCGCGGAGCCCGTCCGGAGCACGTAGGCCGGAGCACGCTGGAAGGTTCCCAAGCCTCCAGGCTGACACTCGCCCCCGCCGGGGGCAGCGGATGTGGGGCCCGGGCTTTACACTTCCAGGCATGAGCTCGCGACCGCCTCCTCCCAACTCGCGCCTGTGCGTCGGCCTGCTGTCTGGCACCAGCGTGGACGCCGCGGAGGCCGTGCTGTGCCGCGTCGAAGGCACCGGCCCCGAGGTCCGCATCTCCCTCCTGGCCCACGTCTCCCGGCCCTTCACCTCCGAGTTCACCCAGCGCGTGCTCGCCGCCAACGACGCCCGCTCCCTGTGCGAGCTCAACTTCGCCCTGGGTGAACACTTCGCCCAGGCCGCCCTGGAGGTCATCGCCCGGGCCGGCCTGCGCCCCGAGGACGTGGACGTCATCGGCTCGCACGGCCAGACGGTGGCCCACTTCCCGGCGAGCCTCTCCGGCACGCCCTCCACGCTCCAGCTGGGCGAGCCCTCCGTCATCGCCGAGCGCACCGGCCTGCCCGTGGTGAGTGATTTCCGTACCCGGGACGTGGCCGCGGGGGGCGAGGGGGCGCCGCTGGTGCCCTACCTGGACTGGGCCCTGTTCCGGAAGCCCGGGGTGGCGCGGGCGCTGCAGAACATCGGTGGCATCGGCAACGTGAGCGTGGTGAGCGACCGGCTCGAGGACACCATCGCCTTCGACACCGGGCCGGGCAACATGGTGATGGACGGGCTGGCCCGGCGGATGACGGGCGGCGAGCTCCAGTGCGACCAGGACGGGCGCCTGTCGCGCCAGGGCCGCGTCATCCCCGAGCTGCTGGCGGAGCTGCTCGCGCACCCCTTCCTCGCCCTGCCCCCACCCCGCAGCGCCGGCCGCGAGGGCTTCGGCGACGCGCTGGTGGAGCGGCTGTGGGAGCGCCACGGTGCTACGCGCCCGTACGATTTGATGGCCACGGCGGTGGCGTTCACGGTGGAGGCCACCGCCCGGGCCTATGAGCAGTGGCTGCTGCCGCGCTTCGCCCTGGAGGCGGTGTACGTCTCCGGCGGCGGCACCCGCAATCCGGTGCTGATGGAGCGGCTGACGGCCCGGCTGGCGCCCCTGCCCGTCCGCCCCCTGGACGTGCTCGGGCTGCCCGAGGGCGCCAAGGAAGCCGTGTGCTTCGCCCTCCTGGCGAACGAGCACCTGTCCCGCACCCCCGCGAATGTGCCGTCGGCAACTGGCGCGAAGAGGCGAGTCGTTCTAGGTAAGCTGACACCGTGAGCAGCGTGAACCTGGTGGCCCGCGAAGTGGCTGTGAAGATCGTCTTCTACGGACCGGGCCTGTCCGGAAAGACGACGAGCCTGCGCAAGGTGTACGAGACCGTGCGCCCCGCGCATCGCGGCGAGATGATGTCCATCGCCACCGAGGGAGACCGGACGCTCTTCTTCGACTTCCTGCCCGTCAAGGTCGAGCGGGTGAATGACTGCACGGTGCGGCTCGCGCTGTACACGGTGCCCGGCCAGGTCTTCTACAACGCCACCCGCAAGCTGGTGCTCCAGGGCGCCGATGGCGTGGTCTTCGTGGCGGACTCGCAGCCGGAGATGATGGACGCCAACCGCGAGTCGATGGCCAACCTGGAGGAGAACCTGCTCGAGCAGGGCGTCCGGTTGGAGCGCTTCCCCCTGGTGATCCAGTGGAACAAGCGCGACATCCCCAAGGCGCTGCCCGTGGCCGAGCTGCGCGCCGCGCTCAACCCGCGCAACGTCCCCGACTTCGAGACCGAGGCCCTCAGCGGCCGCGGCGTGCTCGACGCCCTCAAGGCCATCACCCGGCTGGTCATCCAGGACTTGCGCGTCAAGCGCATCGTCCCCCCGCCCCGTACCGCCACCCCGGCCATTCCCTCGCTGGGCGCCCCCAAGGCCAGCGGCGGTGGAGGGCTGGAGGCCCAGCTCAGCCAGCACCTGGCGAGCCGCGTGCCCTCCGCCACCGCCCCGGCCGCGGCGACGGCGGCGGCACCGGCGCCCATGGTGGCGCGCCCCTCGCGCAGCATGCCGGCCATCGTCGCGCCGCCCCAGGTGCAGGTGGCCCCCGCCGTCGCGCCCCCCGCCCTCACCGGACAGCGGCCGCTCGGGCCCGCGAGCGCGCTGGCGCCCTCGGAGCTCTTCGACCACGCGCGCGCCGCCGAGGGAGCCTTCTCCTCCGGGGATTATGGGACGTGCATCCAGGCCTGCCTCGATGCCGCGCGGCGCGGGCTCGCGTTCGCCGGCGAGGGGACGCTGGGCGCCCAGGCCCACCTGCTCCACGTGGACGGGGCGGATCTGCTCAAGCTGCAGACGCTCGCGGCCCGCTCGAGCAACCGCGTGGATGACGCGGCGTTCGCGCTCTACGTGCTGATGCAGATCTTCTCCCGCCTCCACGCCGCGGGCCTGCCCACGCCCGCGTCGGAGTAGCGGCGCCCCGGCCTACAGCCCCAGCTCCTTGCGCAGCCGCGCGTGGAGCTTGCCCAGGGGAGAGAAGCTCAGCTTCTCGTCGAGGCTCATCTCCGCGAACGTCCGCGTCTGCCCCTGGGGGATGAAGATCGGATCCCAGTGGAAGCCGCCCGTCCCGCGCGCACTGGGGGCGATCTCTCCCTCGGTCTCCTCGATGAGGACGTGGCGCACCCGGCCGTCGCAGTAGCAGAAGGCACCGCGGGCCCGGGCCGCTCGATTGCCCGCGGGCACCACCTCGCACAGCCGGGTGTCCAGGGACTCCCAGAACGGCTTGACGAGCGCACCGGGCAGGCCGTTGAGGGCCTCGATGCACAGCGCCCCGTGCTCGACGATGACGGGCACGCGGACGGCCCGGTAGGCCGCGATCGCCTTGGCCTGGATGACCGTCTCGAGCTCCTTGTCGAGGATCTCCGTGATCTTCTCCTTCAGGTAGCCGAGCCGTGACGAGCCGCCGAGGACATGCTGGAACTCCCGCAGCTTCTCGGGGTTGGTGGTGTTGTAGTACCAGGTAGGCGCCATGGTGGGCAGGCTCCGCGCTCAGGCGATGCTCTCGAGAAGTCTCGCGACGCTGGCGGACTTGTCGGTGGGGTCGAGCTGGATGACGTCGATGTTCCACTGCTCGAGGATGTCCGGCTGCACGAGCCCGGCCCCGTGGGTGGCGAAGAAGCACCGCCGGGACTGGGCGTGCTTCACGCCCAACTGGCTCTGCTCGCGCAGCTGGTTCATCCGGTACCAGATGTAGCGGATGTTGGTGTCGCTGAAGCTGTAGCCGATGAACAGGAAGCTGTTGGCGAGCAGGTCCGCGCGCAGCCGCTGGTCCGGCGGGGCCTCCAGCGCCATGCGCCGGAAGTAGGAGCTCTCGGTGAGGACGATGGTGTCCGGCTGGTCCAGCGTGCCGTGGAACTTGACGACCTCGCACACGTCCCGCGCGCGGGGACCCTGGAAGTCCGCGAAGGAGGCCAGCACCGCCGCCCGCTTGCCCGCGTCCTCGAGCGCCCCCTCGACGTGCTTGTCGTAGTTGGTGGTGTAGATGGTCCGCCAGTCGAGCGCCGCCAGGGCGAGGTGCATGGGGGACGTCTTGCGGCGCGTCTCGGCGTCGGCGGAGTCGAAGCTCCGCGTCATGTCGTAGACGAGCTGATGGAAGCGGTTGGGCGCGGAGAGCGCGAAGAACTCGGCGAGCTGCTCGAAGCGGCCGTGCATGTCGAACAGCTCGGGCTCGAAGCCGAGCGTCTTCGCCAGGGAGGCGATGAGCTGGCTGCCATCCGGGAGCTTCAGCGGCTTGGAGAAGCCGGCACCGAGGAAGGGAATGAGCCTCCCGTCCTGGTACTCCTTCTTCAACAGGGGGACGGCCTCGGCGTGGGTCAGGGTGGTCATCGTCGCGCTCGCTCCGCGCAGCCTACCCGCTGGCGGAGCGAGGCCAACATTCCCGCCCCCTCAGCGCAGGTGCAGCAGGCCCATCCGCTTGAGCTTGGCCAGCGTCTTGAGCGTGTCCAGCTCGCGCGCGGCGCTGGCCAGCACCAGCGTGGACACGTCCCAGGCGCCGTTGACGAGCCCCGCCACCTGCCGCTCCTCCTGCTTGAGCAGCGTCTGCGCCTCCGGATCCGGCCGCAGCTCCGCCACCGACAGCGGCGGCAGCTCCGCGTAGAGCGCCGCCACGTGCTCGCTCTGCACCATCCTCGCGAACTCGCGCACCCGCCGGTCCGCCGGATCGCTCGACAGCAGCGACGCGCACACCAGCCCCGCCGCGTCGTACTGGCCCTCGCGGATGAGCACCGCGCCCTTCTCCAGCATGTCGCTCACCGGATCCACCACCACCTCCGGTGCGCCCTCCACCTCCACCTGCTTCGCCTTCAGCAGCTCGAAGACGCGGCGCGTGATGTTCGAGCGCGACAGGCCCAGCGACAGCCTCAGCCGCCCCATGTTCTGCCCGCCCGCGCACATCGTCAGCAGGATGCGGTGCAGCAATGGCTGGCGCGGGCTCGGCTGCACCAGCGAGCGCACCGTCAGCGCGTCTCCCGGCAGCACCCGGTCCACATCCCCCTGCTCATCCAACCAGCGCAGCGACTCGAAGAGCAGCTCCCGGAGGCTCATCTCGCAGGGGCCCCACTCCTCGCCCGTGCGGTCCAGGTCCTCCGTCCAGTGGAAGGCGCCATGGCCCCCGCGCGTCTGGTCCACCATGGAGCCGAGCATCTCCTCGCGCACCAGGTCGCGCACCAGCTTCGGGTCCACCTTGTGCTCGCGGAAGAAGGGCTCCACGTCCTCGGTGCCCGGGGGAATGGACTTGAAGGCGGCCAGCACCGCCGCGCCATCCGCCAGCTTCGCCAGGGAGAGCACCCGGGCCACGCGCCCCCAGAGCCCCTCGTGGGACACGGAGAGCACCTGCCCCGAGAGCAGGTAGAGCTTGCGCTCGCCGCCCTCCCAGGTGAGGAGCTGGAGCGTGCCCGTCTTGCGGGAGCTATCCAACCACTGGAGCAGTTCGGGAAGGGGGAAGCTGGAGAAGTCGCCGTGGAGAGCCATGGGTGTCTTGCGGCCAGGATACAGTCCCACGCAATGCGCGTCGTGGTCCTGTTCATCGATGGGGTCGGCATCGGACGAAACGAGCCGGAGGCGAATCCACTCGCCAGCCGCGACTATCTCCTCTCCCACTTCCGGGATGAACCCCCCCGCGCGCTTCCCGAGGGGGGTCAATGTTTCCCGGTGGACCCCACCTTCGGCGTGGCCGGGCGGCCACAGTCCGCCTCCAATCAGACGGCCATCCTCACCGGCCACCCCGCCCCCGTGCTGATCGGCCGGCACGTGCTGGGCTACCCGGACGCCCCCCTGCGCGAGCTGCTGGCCCGGCACTCCATCGTCAAGCGGCTGGTGGCCGCGGGCCGCAGCGCCACCTTCGCCAACAGCTACCCGGTGGCCTACCTGGACGCGCTGAAGCTCACCCGGCGCCCCTCCTCCAGCCCCCCCGAGTTCACCCTGCCCCCGGCCGCCCTGCGCCGCCTGAAGGCCTCCGCCAGCACGCTGGCCTTCGCCGCTGCGGACGTCCCCCTGCGCACCCTGGAGGACGCCCGGGCCGGCCAGGGCCTCACCCATGACATCACCGGCGAGCGGGCCCAGGCCCGGAGCCTGTCCGCCCCCCAGCGCACCCCGGCCGAGGCCGCCGCCGTCTTCTGGCGCGTGGCCGGCGAGGCGGACTTCACCTTCTTCGAGCACTACCTGGCGGACGAGGCCGGGCACGCCCAGGACTTCGCCGCCGCCCGCGAGGCCCTGGACACCTTCGATGCCTTCACCCGCGCCGTCATCGCCACCCGGCCTCCCGACGCCCGGGTGCTGGTGTGCAGCGACCATGGGAACGTGGAGGATCTGACTACACGTTCCCACACCCTCAACGCCGTGCCCGTGCTCTACTTTGGCCCGCCAACTCCCGGACTGGAGTCGCTGGCCACCGTGGCGGACGTGGGCCGCACGGTGCTGCACTGGCTGGACGTGGAATGAAGATGGTGATGCGCATCGTGGCGTTGGGAGTGCTGGTGCTGCTGCCGGGCTGCGCCGCCACCCGGTTCTCGGCCCCCGAGGCGGCCCTCGAGGCCTCGGTGGCCATGGAGAGCCCCGCCGGCCGGTTCCGCATCGAATACGCCCCCGGCCACGAGCAGGAAGCCGCCCGGGTCCAGCAGGCCGTGACCGAGGCCCTGCCCAAGCTGGAGCGCTGGGGCACGCTGCGCGAGCCCATCACCATCAAGGTGATGCCCGACCACGCGGCGCTGGAGGCCGCCGTCCGGCAGCACGGCTACAGCTGGCTGCGCGCCTGGAGCCGGTATGACGAGGTGTTCATCCAGGCCCCCTCCACCTGGGGCGCGGCCGGGGCCACCCAGCCGCAGCTCAACGAGCTGCTCCTGCACGAGCTCACCCACAGCGTGATGTACCAGCAGGCGGCGGACCGGCGTGGCTGGTCGCGCAAGCAGATTCCCCTGTGGTTCCGCGAGGGCATGGCCTCGTACACGGCGGAGCAGTCGTACCGGTGGGTGTCACTGGAGGAGATCGCCCGCCATTTCGAGCGCACGCCCGGAAGCGATCCGGTGCGCAGGCCGGGCGATTTGTACCGGGACGATTCGAACCTCATCTATGGCGTGGCGCACCATGCCTTCGCGTTCCTCGTGAAGCGCTATGGCGAGGACGCGGTGCGCGGCGTGCTGCGCGAGATGAAGGGCGGACAGGAGTTCCCGCAGGCCTTCGAGAGGGCCATCGGGCTGCCGCCGGACGCCTTCGAGCGCGACTTCACCCGGTATGTGCGCTGGCGCGGGTTCCGCGGCGGACGGGTGGCGCCCAGGGCCAGCACGCCCGTGGAGTGAGCCTCCGTTTCGTCGTTCAGGAACATCCGAATGTCATCTGATTCCCACCGGATGACATTCACCCCGGGCTGAATCCCATTCGATTGCAATCGAATGCTATGGGGTTGGGACTGAATACAATCCAGGAGGAGCTGGACGATGAACACGAGCCGTCCCCCGGCCGGGCGCCCCTCCGCGGGCGGGCGCACCCTGCCCCAGGTGAGGGAGTCCCTGGGAATGTTCTTCCACCAGCTCGGCATGCCGCCCATCGCCGGACGGATGTTGGCATGGCTGGCGCTGTCGGAGTCCGGGTGTGACTCGCTGGACGCGATGGCCGGGGCGCTGAAGGCCAGCAAGGCCTCGGTGAGCAGCATGGCGCGGCTGCTCGCGGAACGCGGCTTCGTGGAGCGGGTGCCCGTGCTGGAGCGGCGGGATTGTTACCGGCTCCGGGCGGACGCCTGGGAGAATGTCCTGCGCGCCCGCCTGGCCACCATCGCCAGCGCCAAGGGCCTGGCCGACGAGGGCCTCTGGCTGCTCGGCGAGGGCGAGCACCCCGCCCGTGCGCGCCTCGAGTCCCTCCGGGAGTTCAGCGAGGTCTGCGCCGCCCTCGAGCGCGACCTGCCATCGCTCCTCGCACGCCTGCGCAAGTCGGGGGCTCGCCCCCTCCACGGAGGGACTGGGGAGCCCGGGACTCCACGCCGGGCCCCACGCTCCCCGCCTCCCCCTCCCGGACGGTGAGGCATAGCCTTCCCGAGGGGCCCTTGGAATGTCATCGAGAGGAGCAGTCAGGCTTCGCACGCTGTCGCGGTCCACGGGAACGCGGGCCTTCGTGCTCGCGCTTTGCGTCATCCTCCTGGGGGCCGCGAGCTCCCTCTTCGTATTCCCACCCGAGTCCAACTCCGTCCTCTGGTTGCCCGGGGGGGTGAGCCTCGCCGTGCTGGTGCGCGCCCGGCGCCACCGCTGGCCGGCCTATCTGGTGGCCACCTTTCTGGCCCACGTCCTGCTCGAGACGCTGCGCGGCACACCGCCCGGGGTGAACCTCGTCTGGGCCCTGGGCAACACCGCGAGCGCCCTGGTGGGCGCGCACCTGATCCGCCGCTGGCAGGGGGAGTCCACCCTGTCATTCAACCGGGCCCGCGACGTCGCCGTGCTCGTGCTGGCGGGAGGACTGCTCAGCCCCCTGCCCAGCGCCACCCTCGGCGCGGCGGCCATGAGCTGGAGCGCCGGGGCCACCTCCTTCGGGCGGGAATGGCTGTACTGGTACCTGGCCGACGTGCTCGGAGCGCTGCTCGTCACCCCGCTGCTGCTGACCTGGTCCGCCGAAGAGGGCCGCTTCTCCCCCCCGCACCGCCCCGTGGAGCTGGCGGTGACATGCGGGCTGCTGGCCGTCTTCGCCCACTTCATCTTCGGTCCCGGGATGCCTGGGCTCCTGCGGCTCTCCCTGCCCTACGCCTGCTTCCCCTTCCTCTTGTGGGCCGCGCTCCGGCTGGGGCCCCGCGGCGCGGCGACGGCCTCGCTCGTGGTGGGCACCCTGGCCATGTGGCACACCACCGCGGGAACCGGGCCGTTCGCCTCCCCCACCGAGCCCATCCATGTGCGGATGTTCTCGGTCCAGTCCTTCCTGGTGGTGGTGGAGCTGTCCGCGCTCACCCTGGCCGCGCTCGTCTGTGAGCGCCAGCATGCCGAGCACACCCAACGCCTGCTGGCGCGCGTGGGGACAGTGCTCGCCGAGTCCCTGGACTACCGCGTCACCCTGCCGCGCATCGCCCGCCTGCTCGTCCCCTGCGTCGCCAGCGGCTTCGCCCTCTGGTTGGAGGGCGAGGACAAGCAGTGGGAGCTGGCGGCCCAGTCGGGCCTGTCCAGGGAGCAGGAGGAACGTCTGGCCGGGCAGCTGCGCCAGCAGTCCGTCCCCTTCCGCTCCCAGCGGGACACGCCGTCGCACGTCTCCATCCTCGTGCGGCTGTTGCACCGGGAGCGCGTCCTGGGAGGACTCGTCCTGGTGGTCCCCGGACGCCGCCCGCCGGATGCACGCGAGGTGGCCTTCGTCGAGGACCTCGCCCACCGCTGCGCCCTCGCGCTGGAGAACGCCCGCCTCTTCCAGGAGGCGAACGAGGCCGTCCACGTGCGCGACGAGTTCCTCGCCGTCGCGGCCCACGAGCTGCGCACCCCGCTCACCTCGCTCAAGCTGCACCTGCAGAACCTGCTGAAGCTGCTGGCCCGGCTCACCCAGGCCACGGAGCCCCTGGCCCGGCTGCACCTGGTGGCCAAGCAGGTCACCCGCCTGTCGGAGCTGGTGGAGCGGCTGCTCGACGTGGGACGCATCAACACCGGGCGGCTGCGCCTGGAGCGGGAAGCGGTGGATCTCTCCGAGCTGCTCCTGCGGAAGACGGAAGGGCTCGCGGAGGAGCTGTCGCGCGCGCGCTGCGAGCTGTCGGTGCACCTCCACTCGCGCATCACCGGCTGGTGGGACCGCAACAGGCTGGAGCAGGCCCTCTCCATCCTGCTGGCCAACGCCATGAAGTTCGGCACCGGCCGCCCCATCGAGCTCGAGGTCACCGGCACGGGCGAGCGGGCCCGCATCACCGTGACGGACCACGGCATCGGCATGTCCCCGGAGGCGCTGGAGCGCATCTTCGGCCGCTTCGAGCGGGCGGTGTCCTCCCGGGAGTATGGAGGCCTGGGACTGGGGCTGTTCATCGCCCGGGAGATCGCCGAGGCCCATGGCGGATGCCTCCAGGTGACGAGCACTCCCGGAGACGGGGCCTCCTTCACCCTGGAGCTTCCGGCCTCCCACCTCCCGGAGATGCTCCACGAGACGCCCCTCCCCGCCCCGCATTGAGAGAGCACCGGGGAGAAAGCACCGGGCCCGCCCCCTCGCTGGCCTACCTGCCACCTCCTGAGGGCATCCCCCCACCCCATTGGCCCAGCGGCCCGCTTTTCTGTTACGACAGGCGTGGACCATCCCCACCCTGGCCCGCGTCCCCCCCGCGGACTGGGAGTGCGAGGAGATTGCACGATGAAGCTGCGTACGCTGGGCCTGACGGTACTCGGTGCCGTGGGACTCTCCGCCCTGACGGCCTGCAAGAAGGACGAGCCCGCCGCCGCCGCCGCCGCCCAGGCTCCGGCCGCTCCCACCATCAAGGCCGCGCCCCTGCCCGCCGACACGCCCCTGCCCCAGGAGCCCCAGGAGGAGCAGGCCGCCCAGGCCCCCAAGGGCGGTGGCACCGTGCGCGGGCTCGTCACCTTCAAGGGCACGGCCCCCGCTCCCAACCCCATCATCCCGGGCACGGATCCCAACTGCGACGGCATGGATCTGGTGGATCAGCCCGTGCTCGTCACGGACGGCAAGCTGGCCAACGTGCTGGTGCGCGTGCAGGGCAACGTGCCCGGCCAGCCCACGACGCCGCCGAGCTCCATGGTGGTGGTGGACCAGAACCGCTGCATGTACAAGCCGCGCGTGCAGGGCGCCGTCATCAACCAGCCGCTGGTGCTGATGAACAGCGACAGCACGCTGCACAACGTGCGCGGGGTGTCCGGGGGCAAGCAGCTCTTCAACGTCACCCAGCCGCCGCTGAAGACGAAGGAGGCCCAGCCTCCGAAGGAAGCGGACGTCATCCGCCTCAAGTGCGACATCCACCCGTGGATGACCGCGTTCGTGGTGATGAGCCCGCACCCCTACTTCGCCACCACCAGCGAGGACGGCGCCTTCTCCATCCAGGGCCTGCCGCCGGGGACGTACACGCTCGAGGCCTGGCACGAGACGCTCGGCACGAAGACGGCCCAGGTCACCGTGCAGGAGGGCCAGGAGGCCACGGCGTCCTTCGAGTTCGTGGCCGCCGCGAAGTAACCCTCGCGGGGCCACGGGCGCTCCCACTACTTCTTCTTGATGGTCAGCTTCGCCTCGGTGGCCTTGCTGCCACCCTCGGCCTTGATGGTGACCGCGCCGGCCTTCACGGCCTTCACGTGACCGGCCGCGTCCACCGTGGCGATCTTCTCGTCGCTGGTGGTGAAGGTGAAGGACACGCCCTTGATGGCCGCGCCGTTGGCGCCCTTGGCCACCACGGCCAGCGGCGCGCTCTCGCCCACCTTCAGCGTGGCCGGCACCGTCTCGAAGGCCACCGCGTCCACCTCGGGCAGCTTCACGGTGACCTCGAACTCCTGCGTCAGCTTGCCGGCCGTGGCCGTCACCTTCGCGGTGCCCACGCCCTTGGCCACCAGCCGGTTGCCCTCCACCTGCACCACGCTGGCGTCGGCGGCGGCGAACTCCATCTTCGACTCCTTCACCGGACGGCCCGCGTCATCCTGCACCTCGGCCTCCACCGCCACGTCCGTGTCCAGGCCCGTCAGCGTGAAGGGCGCGCCCTTGATGAGGATCGCCGAGGGGATGATCACCTCCACCGGGGCCGAGGCGCTCACCTCACCCGAGGTGACGGAGATATTGGCCGAGCCGCTCTTCACCGCCGTCACCTTGCCCGTGGCGTCCACGGTGGCGACCTTCGTGTTGGTGGAGGCGAACGCGAGCTCCGCCTTCTCCACCGGCTTGCCCTCGGCGGTGACGGCCTGCGCCGACAGCGCCACGGACTCGCCCGCCTCGCTCAGCGCCACCTTCGCCGGCTTCACCTCGATGCGCTCCACCTTCGCGCACGCGGACGCCAGCAGGAGGACGGACGCGGCCATCAGCGGATTGAAAATGCTCTTCATGATGAATGTGCCTTTCAGCCGAGGAACTTGGAGTTCCAAGGACCCGGGTGATAAAACCCGTCACGCCTCAGCAAGACGTGTTCCATTTCAGACAGCCCTCTGAAGGGCACGGGAGGCCGTGGAGAAAAGGGGCAGCCCAGCGGGCGCGTTGTCCATTTTCTCCACACGTGCCCGTGAAGGCCCGAATCCGGTTACGGTGGGGCGCGCCAGCATCGAGCACCATGGATCGCGACATCAGAGCCGCCGAGACACACGCCAGGTACGAGCCCCGGAGGGACACACGGTGAAGGGGCTGTGGCTTCCGTTCCTCCTGGTGGGCCTCACCACATGGGCGGCCCCGCCGGGTGTGCCCCTGTGCGAGCGCCCCCATGTCGCGGCGCCAGCAGTGGAGCGGCCCTTCCCCGAGGAAGTGCAGCGGGCGTTGGATGCGCTCGTGCGGGCGGAGCTCGCCCGGGAGCCGAACCACGCGGGCCTCGCGGTGGGTGTGCTGCGCGGGGGCGAGCGCTGGGTGGGTGCCTACGGGCAGCGGGACGTGGCGCGGGGCCTGCCGGCGACGCCGCGCACCACCTGGCGCATGGCCTCCATCACCAAGTCCTTCACCGCCGTGGCCGTGCTGCAGCTCGTGGAGCAGGGCCGAATCGAGCTCGACGCGGACATCCGCACCGTGGTGCCCGCGTGGCCGGAGAAGCGCTGGCCGGTGACGGTGCGGCAACTGCTCGGCCACCTGGGCGGCGTGACGAACTACGGCCGCTTCGGCCCCAGCCATGACAGCGGCCCGGTGGACAGCGCGGGCGCGCTCGCCCTCGTCGCGGGCTACGAGCTGGAGGCCGAGCCCGGCACCCGCTTCCTCTACAGCACCTGGGCCTACAACCTGCTCGGCGCCGCCATCGAGGCCGTGTCGGGACAGAGTTATGGCGAGTACCTCCAGGAGCACGTCTTCGGCCCCGCGGGCATGGAGCACGCGGCGCTGGACGATCGCCGCACGCGCGACGAGCACCACGCGGCGGGCTACCGGCTCCGGGACGGACAGCGGGTGCCCTCCAAGGTCATCGACGTGTCCGGCCGCTTCGCCGGAGGCGGTACGCGCGCCTCCATCGAGGATCTGCTCGGCTTCGGCGGGGCGCTGCTCGACTACCGGCTGGTGTCCCGCACCAGCACGGGGTGGATGCAGACGCCGATGAGCACCCGGGACGGACGGCTCACCGACTACGGCATGGGCTTCGCGACGTGGCCGCTGCGGGGCCACTACGTGGTGGCGCACTCGGGCGCGCAGCCGGAGACATCCACGCTGCTGCTGCTGCTGCCCGGGGAGGACGTGGCCATCGCCCTGGCGAGCAACGTGGAGGGCCAGGCCGCCTCGCTCAAGCGCATCGCCTACGGCATCATCGAGCTGCTGCTCGAGGACAAGGGCCCGCGGCTGAGCGCGCACCGGCAGGGCACGGTGGACGCGGTGGTGAACGAGGGGCTCAACCGGGTCTTTGGCTACGGGCTCGCCTACCACCAGTGGGCCGCGCACGGGCCGGGGACGCTGCCCGGGACGGGCGGGCTCCCGGAGGCCTTCGAGCAGGTGACGCGGCTGCTCGACCGGGCCGCCATCGAGCGGGCACCGGACGCCGCGCGCGAGCGCCTGCTCGCCGCCCACGAGCCGCACGAGGACTGGCTGCTCGTCCGGGTGGGGGCGCATATGGCGCGGACGCTGGAGGAAGCGATGGGGCCCGAGCGGCTGCGGAGCTATCCCGCGCGAGGCCCGCTCGCCTTCTTCAACGACTACCTGGCCGTCTGCGAGTCGAAGAGCTGCCCCGACCCATTCCGCTTCAACGAGACGCTGCGCGCGGACCTGCGCCGGTTTACAGGGGAGAACATCGAGCCCTCGCGGCACTGAGCTGGTGTTGATTCAATCGGAGTCTCGTGTTGCGCATGCTCCCTCTCCCTTTGGGAGAGGGCGGGGGGTGAGGGTGGTCGCCTGCGTGTCTCTCGCCGCAGCGACGTCATACAGAGGGAAGACCCTCACCCTAGCCCTCTCCCAAGGGGAGAGGGGACATCCACGGCGCCGACGGACCATGTCCAAGGACTTCGTGGACACGCCACCCACCGGAAGATCCGCCGATTCCTCACGAGAATCCGCTCTGACGCTGGGCTGTGCCCGCGCGTATCCATTTCTCATGCGAGGACGGACATGAGAACAGTTCCAGAGCAGAAGGACGTGGTGATCATCGGTGGCGGCCCGGCGGGCCTGAGCGCGGCGCTGATGCTCGGGCGTGCCCGCAAGCAGGTGCTGCTGTGCGACGGGGGCTCGCCCCGGAACAGCGCGGCGGAAGGCATCCACGGCTTCGTCACCCGCGACGGGACGCCCCCTCAGGAGTTCCGGCGGATCGCCCGGGAGCAGCTCGCGCCCTACGGTGTCGACATCCTCCTGGACACACGGGTCACCGCCGTCGAGCGCCTCGGCGCGGGCTTCCGGGTCGTGCTCGCGGGAGGGCGCTCGGTGGAGTGCCGCCGGGTGCTGCTCGCCACGGGCATGATCGACGAGCTGCCGGACCTGCCCGGCTATCGCGAGCTGTGGGGCAGGAGCATCTTCCAGTGCCCCTATTGCCATGGCTGGGAGGTAAAGGATCGGCCCTGGGGCCTGCTCGCGACGGCCGCACCGGCGCTCGACTTCGCCCTCTTCCTCACCGGCTGGTCGCGGGACCTGGTGGTCTTCACCCAGGGCCTCCTGGACGTGCCCGCTGAACAGCGCCAGCGGCTGGAGCGCGCCGGGGTGCGCCTCGAGACCCGGAAGATCCTCCGGCTCGCCGCCGGACACGGGGCGCATGGAGCACACCTCGAAGCCTTGGAGCTGGAGGACGGGACGCGGGTGGCGCGCGAGGTGCTCTTCGCCCATCCCCCTCAGCGCCAGACAGAGGTGGTGCAGCGGCTCGGCGTCGCGCTCGATGAGCAGGGCTTCGTCCGCATCAACGAGCACCTGGAGACCTCCCTTCCGGGAGTCCACGCGGCGGGAGATCTCACGACCCGGATCCAGGGCGCGAGCATGGCGGCCGGGGCGGGGGCGATGGCCGGCGCCATGATGAACCATGCCCTCAACATGGAGAACGCGGCCGCCGGACTGTGGCCAGAGAGTTGAGCCCGGGCCCCGCCGCCGCTACGACAGGGACCATGACGAGGACGAAGACCCCGCCCGGAACGAAGAAGCCGCCGCTGAGTCAACAGGACTTCGCGCGGCTCCGCCTCCCGGTCTGGGTGGGGCGCTACCACCGCAAGGGCCAAGGCCGGGCGGGAACCGTCGTCCATTCCTATGCCGTCATCTTCCTCGTGACGCGCGGCGAGTCGATGATCCGGCACAGTGGTGAGCAGGTGGTGCGAGCGGGAGACGTCCACCTCATTCCTCCGGGAGACCCTCACGGCTCGCCGCACGCCAGTGACGCGGAAGGGTGGGTGCTCGCGTTCCACCCGGAGGCGTTTCCCCACGAAGACCCGAGCTGGGGGAAACAGGAAGGCCTCCGGCTGGGTCCCCTGCTACGGATCCGGAGCGGGTGCCACCCGGTGCTCCGCCCGAATGCCGCTCAACGGCAGCGCCTGGAGCGGTGGATGCGGCTCATGGAGTCCGAGCTCTCCGGCGACGAGCGGTCCCGTGACGAGGCCGTGAGTGCCCTGCTCCGCCTGGTGCTGATCGATCTGGAGCGGATGACCAGCCCCGAGGCCACCCCGGACCCGGCGGGCCTGGGCCTGGCACGGCGGGCGCTCACCCATATCGAGACGAACGCCCTCGGGCCGCTCTCCCTGACGGACGTGGCGAGCGCCGTCGGGCGATCCGCCACGCACGTGGCCGGCGTGGTCCGCAAGGAGACGGGCCGCACGGTGGGGCAGTGGATTCTCGAGTACCGCATGGCCGAGGCCCGGCGGAGGCTCCGGGGAACGGACGAGCGGGTGGAGATCATCGCCGAGCGCGTGGGCTACGCGGACGCCACGCACTTCATCCGCCTCTTCCGGCGCGTCCACGGCCTCACGCCCGCTGCATGGAGACGCCACGCCACGACGCTCCCAACGGACCTCAGCGCGCGGCCCCGGGCTCGAAGCGCGCGAGGAACACCTTGAACTGCAGCGAGACGAAGAGCGTACGCGGCGCCACCAGCCCGGTTTGAGCGAACATCGCGAACAGGGCGGCATCGGACTCGATGGGCCGCATCGTCGCCATGCGCTGGCGCCGATGCTCCAGCGCGTCCGGTGGGACGCCATACGCCCGCAGCCGCCGCAGCTCCACCTTCAACAGCTCGGGGTCCATGCCGACGCGGCAGCCCACCACGAGGGGCGCTCCGGGCTTGAGCCGCCGGGTCACCTCGCGCAGCAGCGAGAGCCGGGCCTCCTCGCCCTCCACGTGGTGCAGCACCCCCATCATCTGCGCTCCGTCGAACGGGGGCCCGGGAGGCAGAGTGTGCAGCTCGCCGAGGTGCAGGTGCGTCCGGGAGAGGAGTCCCTCGGCTTCCAGGCGTTTCCGGCCAACGTCGAGCATGGCGTCGGAGGGCTCCACGCCCGTGAAGCGCCAGCCCGGCACGTCGAAACGGGTGTAGGGCACCAACTCCGCGCCCGTGCCCAGTCCCACGAAGAGCAGCGACGCCGCGTCCTGGCCGTCGAGCTGAGCGGTCAGCGCGCTGACGCCGAGCTCGTACGCCACATGGAAGCCAGCGAGGCTGACGGCTGCCTGGGCGTCGTAGTGGGGGGCGCGGTCGGCGCCAAAGCCCGTCACGAAGTGGTGGGCGGAGGAGGCGGGGTGTTCGTGGGCCATGAGGTGTTCTCCAGAGGCTCGCGCGAGGCGGGCGATATGACCTGAAGCTACGCGGGGAGCCGAAGCCCCGGCAGAGCGGGGATTCTGGCCGGATCGGCGGGGATTCTGGTCCGCCGCGTGCCCCGCGCCCTGGCCACTCAGTACGGCACACCCGCCTGCCGTGCCGTCTTCAAGGCCTGCGCATACCACTCCAGCTCCGAGGCGAACCGGTTGAAGCGCTTGAGATACGCCGCATCCGCTGGCACGCCCGCGTCATCGAACGCGGTCCCCACCTTGGGGACGGGGAAGCTGCTGGGGATGGCCGCCATCCCAAGCTCGGCCAGCATGTCGCGAAGGTGCGAGGCCGCGCGCACACCGCCGAAGCTGCCACCGGAGTACGAGACGATCGCCGAGGGGCGGAAGAAATACTCCTCGAGGAAATGATCGAGCAGGTTCACCAGCGCGGGCGGGGCGCTGTGGTTGTACTCGGCGGTGACGATGACGAAGCCATCGGCCGCCCGGTACAGGGTCGCCAGACGCTCGAGTTGCTCCGGCGCCGTACCCTTCGCGTACTCCTTGTACATGCGGTCGAGCAGCGGCAGCTGGTACTCCAGCGGGTCCACCAGCGTGACGGTGTGGCCCCGCTCCACCAGTTGCCGGTGCACGAACCTCGCGGCCTTGATGCCCTGACGGTCGGAACGGACCGAGCCGAAGATGATGACGAGGTTCAAAGCCATGGGAGCGCCCTCCCCCACAACCTGCTCACCCCCCGGCCCTCGTGAGAGTGGGCCGGCCGCCGGGGGGCAGCCGGGCCTGGGAGCGCTCGGCCTACGGCTTGTGAGCGGCCTTCGCGAACGAGTCGAAGGCGGAGATGACCTCGGGCGGGGCCTGCACCAGCTCGATGAGCACGCCTTCGCCGCCGAGCGGGAACTGCTCGTTGCCCTTGGGGTGGATGAACGTCACGTCGAAGCCAGCCGCGCCCTTACGGATGCCACCGGGAGCGAAGCGCACGCCCTGCCCCTCCAGCCAGGTCACCGCCGCGCGCAGGTCATCCACCCAAAGGCCCAGGTGGTTGAGCGCGGGCTCGTGCACGCGCGGCTTCCCGTTCGGGTCCACCGGCTGCATCAGGTCCACCTCCACGCGGAATGGCCCGGCTCCGGCCACGACGATGTCCTCGTCGACGTTCTCGCGCTCGCTGCGATAGGTGCCCTGGGGCTCCAGGCCCAGCACGTCCACCCAGAGCTTGCGCAGGGGCGCCTTGTCGGGCCCGCCAATGGCCACCTGCTGCAGGCCCAGGATGCAAAAGGGTCGTGTCGTCATGGCCGCGCACCGTCGCAGAGGGCGCGGCCGTGGACAAGACCCTGGCGCCCCCCCTTCAGAAGCCCGGTGGCACCCGGCCATGCAGACACGTGATGGTGTTGGGTACGCGAGGCCCCGACCACAGCGCGTGCCGCATCCCCGAGCGCGCTTGCGGCGGCACGCCCTCCTCCACCGGCCAGTGCGGCTCCTCGCCGGGGGCCAGCGAGTGCAGCCCGCTCTGCCAGGGGCCGATGACGTACGTGTGCCCCGCGGCGCGGCAACCGAAGAAGCGCGTCCAGGCCTTCGCGAAGACATGCCCCCGGGCCGTCCCGAACGTCTCGCAGGTGCGGAACCACCAGAGTGCGTCTCCGCCGGGCACGAGGCGCTCGCGCAACTCCGCCAGGCGCGCGTGCCACGGATGGCCCGGCTGGAGCGCCCGCACGTCCATTGGCACCCGATCGATGAGCACGCAGCCCCAGTTGCCATGGCCCCAGAACTGGATCTCCGCGATGGGCTGCTCGCGCGAGCGGGCGAGCAACCAGTCGAGCGCCTCGGGCCAGCTCGCCACGCCCTTCCAGTCATCGAGCCGGCCGAGCGCGCGGTACAGCACGCCGCCTACCCGCCACGAGAAGGTGAGGCCCGGAAGGCCCCAGCGCCCGCCGCAGGTGCGGTCGTACACCATCAGCCTCGAGCCCACGGTCCGCTCAGCCATGACCAGCCCTCTCCGTACTAGAATCCCCCGTGACGGTATCCACGGTCCATCGGTCCTCGGAGGTTGAGATCATGCAGGAATCCAAGAGTCTCTACGAGCAGCTCGGCGGTGAGGAGATGGTCACGAAGATGGTGAACATCTTCTACCGGAAGGTGCTGGCGGATCCCCGCCTGAAGCCCTTCTTCGAGCACATGGACATGGGCCGCCTGGAGTCCATGCAGCGGATGTTCCTGTCCACGGCCTTTGGGGGCCCGGGTGCGTACAGCGGCCGCAACATGCGCCGCGCCCATAACCATCTGGTGGCCCGCGGAATGGGCGATGCCCACTTCGACGCCGTGCTCTCCCACCTGGACGACACCCTGGCCGAGCTCAACGTGAACACGCCGCTCAGGAACTGGGCCCATGCGCTCACCGAGAGCATGCGCCAGGACATCCTCGGCCGCTGAGCCGGTGGCGGGGCGCCGGGGCGTGTCAGAGGGCATCCGTAGGATCCGCGCCACCATGACCACCCCCACCCCCCTTCCCCACTTCCACAGCCGCAACGCGGCCCTGGCCGCCCTCCTCTGCACTGCCCTGTTCGCCGGTTCCGCCGGAGCCCAGGGCTCGGCCGCCCCGAAGAACCAGCCCGCCCAGGCCGCCCCGAAGGACAAGGCCAAGGCGCCCCAGGTGGACTTCGAGAAGCACTACCTCGTCATCCTGCGCCGCGGCCCGTCGTGGTCTCCCGAGGTGACGCCCGCCGTCGAGCGCATCCAGAGCGAGCACATGGCGCACCTCAACCGCATGGCGGACTCCGGCAAGATGATCATCGCCGGGCCCTTCGGTGAGCAGCAGGATCCGACCTTCCGGGGCGCGTGCCTCTACAAGACCGAGACGCTGGAGGAGGCCCGCAAGCTCGCCGAGGAGGATCCGGCGGTGAAGGCCGGGCGCCTCAAGGTGGAGATCATGGCCTGGTACACCGAGAAGGGCTACATGGCCTTCCCCAAGGCCAGGCCCGTGAAGTAGTGCCCCAACGATTGAATATCTCCCGGTGAGGGCCGTCCCGCTCGCCCAGACCAGACACCGAAGGAGTCCTTCCCGATGCGAGCCCTGCTGGCGGCCCTCACCCTCTCGCTCTTCCTCCTCCCGTCCTCCAGTGACGCGGCCACGCTGCGCTGCGGCAACGCGCTCGCCGCGGACGGGGCCTCCAAGGCCGATGTCCTCATGAAGTGCGGCGAGCCCATGAGCAAGGAGACCCGCAGCGAGAGCGTGAGCGACAAGACGAAGCAGAAGGGCCAGGAGGCCGACACCACCCAGGAGCGGACCGTCTACAAGACGATCGAGGAGTGGACGTACAACTTCGGTCCCCGCCAGTTCATGCAGGTGGCGGTGTTCGAGAACGGCCGGCTCGTGGACGTGAGGAGCGCCGGCTACGGGCGGTAGGCTCAGCCCGACAGGGCGACCGTCCGGAAGAGGAACTGGCCGCCCTGCACCACCGAGGCCAGGAAGTGCCCCACGTCGCTCCGGGGGATGGTGTTGTGATGGACCTCGCCCGTGGTCGAGGCCAGCACGCCCTCCCCATGGCTCCGTCCATAGGTGAGCCCCACCGGCTGGACGATGATCCAATCGAGGCCGCTGTTGCGCACCAGCTGCTCCTGCCGCTCCTTGTCGGCGATCTGCTCCTGGAGCAACAGCCGGTAGGCCAGCTTGAAGGGCCAGGGCAGCATCGCGCGCGTCTCCCCTACCCCATAGGCCGACACCACGACGAGCCGGCGCACGCCCACCCGGTGCATCGCCTGGATGATGTTGCGGGTGCCCTCGGAGCAGATGTTGGTGGGCGTGCGGGAGCGGTGGAGCAACCGCACCTTCAGCGGGTTGTCGTTCACCCCCAACGCCACCACCACCGCGTCCTGTCCTTCCATCGCGCGATCCACGTCCTCGGCGCTCAGCGCATCCCCCGCGAGCAGGTGGAGCCGCTCGGAGTGGATGCCGAGCTGATCGGCATGCCGGGAGAACGCCGTCACCTCGTGTCCGCCCTCCAGCAGCTCGCTCACCGTGGCCTGGCCCGTTCCACCCGTCGCACCGAAGACGATGACCTTCATGACGCACCCCGTGCGGTACCCGTGGGGATGATGCGCCCCGGCGGCAACCCTGAAGGAGGCAGGCATCCTGCCGCCCGGGTGCACGCCGGGTCCGGGTTGCCAGGGCTCAGCCGCCCAGCGCGCCGTTGATCAGCGGCGCGAGGATGTCCATGCCCGGATCGTCATCGTTGTAGCCGTTGGGCGGCTCGTAGATGCGGATGCGCTGGTTCTCGTTGATGAAGCGGGAGAGGAACGTGTCCATCGGCACGAACTCGCTGTTGCACTTCCAGTTCTGCCACGGCTCCGAGACGTACTCATACCAGCGCTTCTTCTCCATCCGCTGGCAGGCGTGCGCACCCACGAAGGTGATGATCGTGGTGCAGTGGCTCTCATTGATGGGCCGGGCATGCGGGATGAAATAGCTGAAGTTGTTGTAGAGGTTCAGCTCGGCGACGAGCCGGTCCTGGTCCTGCTTCCAGTAGCTCAGCACCGACTCCTTGTCGTTGGGCGTGAGGAAGCGCTCGTAGGAGAAGCGCGAGTAGTTGTAGTCCCGCGTATAGGCCGTGTAGGCGAGCTGATCATTGGGGAACTCCATGGCCACCATTCGGTTGATGGTGCCCATGTTGTTCTGATCGAACGAGGCCGGCAGCTGGCTGAACACCGAGTTCAGGTTCCACGACTGGCGGATCTTGTCGTGCAGGGCGCGCGAGCGGTCATTGACGTTGGCCGCCAGGTAGATGGGGCCCGAGTCATTGATGTAGTAGCCACGCGCCGGGTTGAGGGTGCGGCGCACGAAGTAGTACGCGGACGCGGTGGCGGTGCCGCCCGCGCTGAAGCCCGTGACGAGCAGCTTGTTGACGCTGGGGAACTGCGTCTTGGCGTAGTTGGCCGCGGCGAGCGTGTTGGTATAGCCCGAGTGGTGCCAGGTGAGCGGCGGCTGCGCGCCCGTCGAGTCCGTGTAGGTGACGGTGTTGTTGCCCACGTGCACGTCGCCCGTGCAGTACGGCATGTAGACGATGTTCCAGTCCTTCGTCACCAGGTCCTTGCGGCTGCGGAACGGCAGGCCCGGATCCGCCCCGTTCACGATCGGCGAGACGTACTTCGCCGTGAACTGCTGCATGTAGTCGTCCGTGAGGCCGTTCGGGTTGGCCGCGCCCAGCACGCCCGCGCGCCCGCTACAGGTGTCGTAATCCCAGCACGCACCGCCACCCTCGAACATGAACAGCAGGTTCTGCGAACCCGTGTCACTGCGGTGAATGAAGAACTTGTATTGAGAGCCGTTGCCACACTTCGTGCCCGGCAACTCCACCTTCTGCCAGGTGTAGTTGTTTCCTCCGTCCACGAGGACATCGACGATCCCCGAGACGAGGACCTCGGCCTGGGCGGTGGCCGGCACAACGGCGGCAGTGGCGAGAAGACCCATCAAGAGATGGTTTTTCATCCCAACTCCTTCCATGGTTGGTTTGTGGTGGGACTCGCAGAGCTAGCACAATCCGTGAAATAGTTGTATCTCCAGACGAAGCCTCGAATTCCCACTTTTCGAGATTGTGACAAACACGCACCGCGAGGTATCTCATCTGTCATGGGTTTGAATGTTCGTTCGAAGATTCTGCCGTGGCTGCTCGCGGCGTCGGCCGCCGTGCTGTTGATTCTGGTGCTCGCCGGAGTCTTCCGCTCGGGCCCGTCCACGGATGACGCGCCCGCACAAGCGCCGCGGGCCGCGGTGCCGGCACAGCGCTCGCCCGCCCCGGAGCCCGCCTCGACTCCGCCAGTGTTCGCCGCCGGTCAGGACGCCGGGGTCGCGGCCGGGCCGATCGCGGCGAGCCCTCCCGAGGCGCCCGCCCGGCATCCGGTGGATCTGGAGAAGCTGCGCACGCTGCTGCCCGGCAACCTGTACTGGGAGATGGGCGTGCCGACGAAGGATCCGGAGGTGCTGCGCAAGCGCGACGAGGAAGGGCGGCGCTGGAACGAGCTCTACGGCAAGGTGCAGTCCAACACGGCCACCGAGCAGGAGATCCACCAGTACTACGAGCACCGGCGCAAGGTGTCGGAGGACTCCATCGCGTTCGCGAGCATGGTGCTCGAGCAGTACGGCGCGGAGCTGCCGGAGCAGGAGCAGGGCCTGTACGCGCTGAGCATCCGGATGCACCGCACCCGCCTGGAGGAGCTGCCCCGGCAGATCGACGAGGCGCTCGCGCGCAAGAGCGCCCAGGATCAGCGCCGTGAGACGTGGCGCGGGAGCGGCCGGGGCAACTGAGGAACCCGCCGCGTCCATTTCCCCTCGCCCTCCGGGAGAGGGAGCAGTGGTCACGTCCCTGAAAGGGCTAACGCCGCCGTCCCCGCAGCAGCGACCCGGCGAGCAGCAGCAGCAGACCCCAGCCCATTCCCGCGCCTGACGCCGCCGAGCACCCGCAGCCGGTGCCCTCGGCGCCCTCCCCCACCAGGCGCCGCACGTCTGGGATGTGCCACAGCTCCCAGCCGTGTTGCTCGCTCCAGGCCGAGAAGAAGAGCTGGTGGCCGTTGGGCGTGAGGGACCGCACCGCGGTGGAGGCAGTGCCGGGTGTCATGTCCGTGAGGACGCGCGTCCCCGGTCCAGTGCCGTCCGAGCTCCACAGCTCCCGCCCGTGAACGCCATCATCCGCGGTGAAGACGAGCCGCCCGTCCATGGCCGTCAGCCCGGTGGGAATCGAGCCCTCCGAGCCCGGGAAGATGTCCTTGACGCGCACGGTGCCCGCCTCGGTGCCATCGCTCTTCCACAGCTCATGTCCCGCCGTGCCGTCATCGGCGATGAAGTAGAGCGTCCCGCCCAGCGCCGCCAGCCCTGAGGGAACCGAGCCTTCGGGCCCCGGGTGGATGTCCCGGACGCGCACGGTGCCCTCCTCCGAGCCATCGCTCTTCCACAGCTCGTACCCGCCCTCCGCGTCACTCGCCGCGAAGAAGAGCGTCCCGTTCACACGGGTCAGCGAGAACGGGCGGACATCCCCGAGACGCACGGTGCCCGCCTCGGTTCCATCGCTCTTCCACAGGCGCTCGTGCCCCGACTCGTCCTTCGCGATGAAGAAGAGCGTCCCGTCGACCTCCGTCAGCTCCGAGGGCATCGAGCCCTCCGGTCCCGGGAAGAGGTCCTTGACGCGCCCGGTGCCCGCCTCGGTGCCATCGCTCTTCCACAGCTCCGAGCCGAAGCCGGCATCCGGGGCGGCGAAGAAGAGCGTCCCGTTGACCGCCGTCAGCCAGGGAGCGGTGTAGAAAAGAGTCATGCCTCCGGTGGACGGGCCTTGGAGGAGCCGCTTGATGCGCGTGGTCCCCACCTCGGAGCCATCGCTCTTCCACAGCTCGATGCCCAGCTCGCTGCCTTCTTGGTACTGGGTGACCAGGTAGAGCGTCCCGTTCAGCTCCACGCGGCGATCGCTCGGGTTGAAGAACACACTGGAGTAGTACGAGCCCGGAAGGTCCGCCCGGAGGCGAACGGTCCCCGCCTCGCTCCCATCACTCCTCCACAGCTCATGCTGGCCCTCCACGTCCTGGAACGAGAAGAACAGGGACCCGTTCACGGCCGTCAGCGCGACGGGAGCACTGCTCCGCAGACCCGGGAGGAGATCGCGGATCCGGACCGTGCCGTCCCAGGTTCCATCGCTCCGCCACAGCTCCACACCGGCCTCGTCCTCGGCGGTGAAGTAGAGCTGCCCGTTCATCATCGTGAGCACCGAGGGGGACGCACTGCCGGGATCGGCCAGGATGTCCTTGACGAGCACGGTCCCCGCCTCGGTGCCATCGCTCTTCCACAGCTCCAAGCCCCGTGTCCCATCGTTGGCGGCGAAGAACAGCGTCCCGTTCAGCTCCATCAGCAAGGAGAAGTTGACGGAGGAGGCCGAGCCCTCCGGTCCGGGGAGCACGTCCCGGACGAGCACGGTGCCCGCCTCGGTACCATCGCTCCTCCACAGCTCGTAGCCATGCTCCCCATCATCGGCGAAGAAGTAGAGCGCCCCACCGACGACCCGCAGCCTGCCGAGGGAGAATGCGGAGTCCGGGCCGGGGCGCACGTCCCGGACGAGCGCGGTGCCCGCCTCGGTGCCATCACTCCTCCACAGCTCCACGCCCGTGTCCCCCCCGGAGAAGGTGAAGAAGAGCGTCCCGTTCATGCTGACCAGGCTCCACGGCCGGTAGGGCAGGAGCCGGAAGGTCCCGGCCTCGGTGCCATCGCTCCGCCACAATCCGCCCGTGGGGCCCACCTCCATCGCCGTGAAGTAGAGCACCCCGCCCTCGTTCGCCAGCGGCGAGATCCGTGGGAGCCCCGGGTCGGTGTGCAGCTCCCGGAACAAGGTGGTGCCCTCGGAGGTCCCATCGCTCTTCCACAACTGCATGCCGTGCACGCCATCATCCGCGAGGAAGAGGAGCGTCCCGTTCACGTTCTCCAGCCATCCGCGATTGAGCAGCGCCAGCCCCGGCTCCTCCTCCGAGCGGAACTCCTTGACGAGCGTGGTTCCCGCCGCGGTGCCATCGCTCCTCCACAGCGACCCGCTGTCCGCGTCCTCCTGGGCGAAGAAGAAGACCGCGCCCCCCATGGGCACCAGGTAGACGGGTGACGAGCCCGCCAACCCCGGGCGGAGCTCCTTGACGAGCGTGGTGCCCGCCGCGGTGCCATCGCTCCTCCACAGCTCACTGCCGTGCACCCCATCATCCGCGACGAAGAAGAGCGCCCCGTTCACCTCCACCATCGACGCGGGGCTCGAGCCCACCGGACCGGGGTGGAGGTCCTTGACGAGCCGGGTGCCCGCGGCGGTGCCATCGCTCTTCCACAGCTCCTCCCCGTGCACCCCGTCATTCGCGACGAAGTAGAGCGTCCCGCCCACGTTCAGCCGGGGCATCCCCAGGAACGACAGCCCACTCTGGTGACCGGGGCGCACGTCCTTGACGAGCGTGGTGCCCGCGGCCGTGCCATCGCTCCTCCACAGCTCGCTGCCGTGCACGTTGTCGTTCGCGACGAAGAACAGCGTGTCGCCCACCGCTACGGCGCTCCCGGGAACGCTCCCGGGGAAGAGACCTCGAGGCAAGGTCTGGGAAATGTCCTTCACCAACGTGGGCCCGGAAGGAGGCAGCGGACTCGTGGCCCGGACCGGAGAAGGCAGCACCAGCACGAGCGCCGCCAGGACGAAGAAACGCATCAAAGGATGAACCCCCGGAAGGACGCACCGGCCCGCGTCCGAAAAGGGGGCGGAGGTTAGAGGGGTGGACGGGGAATGTCAGGAGGCCCGTCCGTTCTGTCACTGTCCGTGCAGCCAGCCCCCGGGGACCCCTTCCCGCCAGCCACCCGCGCCCTCACCCTGTAGGGCAGCCATGGATCTCTCCGCTATGTCTCAATCCGACAAGCGGCGCATGCTCGTGCTCGCGGGCCTCGTCGCCGTCCCCGTCTACGTCCTCCCCGTCGGCCTCTTCGGCCTGCGCGCCCTCTGGCCCCGGACGCTGCGCACCGCGGCCTCCGGTGCCGTCGCGCTGGGCATGGTGTCCCTGCTGGGACTGAGCCTGCGGGGGCTCACCCGGGTGAAGGCCCACCAGCCAGGCAACCGCGAGCGCTGGAAGCTCCCCTTCCGCATGCCCGTCATGCCGGAGGAGTTCGCCGCCTCGGCCGCCTCGGGCCACTGAGTCGTTGGTTCTCCAGTCATCACGCTCTGCGTCATCAGGACGCTCCGCGTCATCGGGGAGCAGTGTCTCCGGTGATGCATTCCGTCAGACACACCCGCGTCACGCCCGGGAGGACGCCCCTCGCACGAGAGGCCCTCGCGGCAAGTGGCACCCGCTTGGGGTATAGGTTCCCTGCCCTCGGGCGGGAGGCGGTTCGTGTCACTCAGTGTCTTCGATATGTTCACCATCGGCATCGGGCCCTCGAGCTCGCATACCGTGGGACCGATGCGTGCAGCGCGGCAGTTCGTGGAGACCCTCTCCAAGGCGGTGGGAGGGCTCGGCGGCGTCGAGTCCGTGAAGGCGGAGCTCTTCGGCTCGCTCGGACACACCGGCAAGGGGCACGGCAGCGACATCGCGGTCCTGCTCGGGCTGGAGGGTGAGCGCCCCGAGGAGGTGGACTGTGACGGCGTGCCCGCGCGCATCTCCGGCATCACCGAGACGGGCAAGCTGAAGCTGCTCGGCCAGCACACCGTGAAGTTCCGTCCCTCCGAGGACATCGTCTTCCACAAGCGGCAGTCGCTGCCGCGCCACCCCAACGGGATGCGCTTCACCGCGGTGCTCGCCGGGCAGGCCGAGCCCTTCAGCCGCATCTACTACTCGGTGGGCGGCGGCTTCGTCGTCAACGACGACGGCACCCCGACGCAGGCCGGGGGCGCGAAGGACTCGAGCATCCCCTACCCCTTCAAGACGGGCGCGGAGCTGCTGGCGCTCTGCCACCAGCACGGGCTGAGCATCAGCACGCTGATGATGGAGAACGAGAAGGCGCTGCGGCCCGAGGCCCAGGTGCGCGCGGGGCTGCTGCGCATCTGGGAGGTCATGCAGGCGTGCGTGAAGCGCGGCTGCGAGCGCGAGGGCATCCTCCCCGGCGGGCTGAAGGTGAAGCGGCGCGCGGCGGTCATCTACCGCAAGCTCAAGGGCGACATGCGCGGCAACGCGGATCCGCTGCTGGCCATGGACTGGGTGAACCTCTACGCGCTCGCGGTGAACGAGGAGAACGCGGCCCAGGGGCGCGTGGTGACGGCGCCCACCAACGGCGCGGCCGGCATCATCCCCGCGGTGCTGCACTACTACCGGCGCTTCGTGCCGGGCTCGGATGACGAGGGGGCCGTCCGCTACCTGCTCACCGCCGGGGCCATCGGCATGCTCTACAAGCTCAACGCCTCCATCTCCGGCGCCGAGGTGGGCTGCCAGGGCGAGGTGGGCGTGGCCTGCTCCATGGCGGCCGCGGCCCTCACCGAGGTGATGGGCGGCACGCCGGAGCAGGTGGAGAACGCGGCGGAGATCGGCATGGAGCACAACCTGGGCCTCACGTGCGATCCCATCGGCGGACTCGTCCAGGTGCCGTGCATCGAGCGCAACGCCATGGGCTCCATCAAGGCCATCAACGCCGCGCGGCTCGCGCTGCAGGGCGATGGCAAGCACAAGGTGTCGCTCGACAAGGTCATCGCCACGATGCGCCAGACGGGCGCGGACATGATGACCAAGTACAAGGAGACCGCGCGCGGCGGCCTCGCGGTGAACATCATCGAGTGCTGACGCACTCCCAGGGCACCGCATGCGGATGAATCGGCTCGAGACGTGGATGATGGTCAACCCCGTGCGCGAGGCGGTGCAGCGCTGGTACGCGGGCCCGCTGCTGCGGAGGCTGGGCGGCACGGTGGAGGGCAGCCGGGTGCTGGAGATCGGCTGCGGCCACGGCGTGGGCGTGGACATCATCCTCGGGCAGTTCGGCGCGGCGAGCGTGGACGCGTTCGACCTGGACCCGGACATGGTGGCGCGGGCCCAGCGGCGGCTGGCGAGGCACGGGGAGCGCGTGCGCGTCTGGGAGGGCAGCGTCACGGAGATTCCCGCGCGGGACGGCACGTACGAGGCGGTGTTCGCCTTCGGCGTGCTGCACCACCTGCCGGACTGGCGGGCGGGACTGGCCGAGGTGCGGCGCGTGCTGAAGCCCGGCGGACGCCTCTTCGCGGAGGAGTCCTATGCCCCCTTCATCACCCACCCCGTGTGGCGGCGGTTGCTGCACCACCCGCAGGAGGACCGCTTCGACCATGGGAGCCTGCTCGCCGAGCTGAGCACCCAGCACTTCCACGTGAGGGACCAGCGCCGCATGGGTGGCGGCCTGGGCTGGCTCGTGGCGGACAAGGCCTCGTGAAGCACCCATGTGGATCTTCGGCTACGGCTCCCTCATCTTCCGTCCCTCCTTCCCCTTTGAAGAGCGCCGCGAGGCGTGGCTGAGGGGCTGGGCGCGGCGTTTCTGGCAGGGCTCGACGGACCACCGCGGCGTCCCCGAGGCCCCCGGGCGGGTGGTGACGCTGGTGCCAGAGCCCGGCGCGCGCTGCTGGGGCGTGGCGTACCGGATCGCCTCCGAGCGCGTGGAGGAGGTGCTGGCCCACCTGGATTTCCGCGAGCAGGGAGGCTACGAGCGGCACCACGTGCTGCTGGAGACGCGCGAGCCCCCGTCCCTGGAGGCCGTGGTGTACGTGGCCGGCCCGACCAACCCCCACTACCTGGGGCCGGCGACGCTGGAGGCGATTGCCCAGGTGGTGCGCTCGGCCCATGGCCCCAGCGGCGCCAACCGCGACTACGTGCGGCTGCTGGCCGAGGCGCTCACCCAGGCCGGCGAGCATGACGACCACGTGGCGGAGCTGGTGCGGCTGCTGTAGGCGAGCGCCCGGCCCCGGGTGCTCTTGCGACGGGGAGCCTGGGGCCTGAAGCTCACGGCACGGCGCCGCGTCCCGCGGCACGTGACACCTGGAGCAGAGACTTTACATGGCACCCATCGCACTCGTCACCGGCACGTCCACGGGCATTGGCCTCAGCGTGGCCATCCACCTGGCCAAGGCGGGCTTCGAAGTCGTGGCCACGCTGCGCAACCTGGAGAAGGCCGAGCGCCTGCGCACCCGCGCCGCCGAGGAGGGCGTCAAGCTGGACATCCGCGCGCTGGACGTGGAGAGCGACGAGTCCGTCCGCCAGTGCGTGGAGGGCGTGCTGCGCACCCACGGCCGCATCGACGTGCTGGTGAACAACGCGGGCTCGGGCTTCTTCGGCTCCCTCGAGCAGACGCCGGCCGAGGCCCTCCGGCGCACCATGGAGGTGAACTTCTTCGGGGTGTGGCGGGTGACGCAGGCGGTGTTTCCGGCGATGCGCGAGCGGCGCTCGGGGCGCATCCTCACCATCTCCAGCATCAGCGGGGCGCTCGGCCAGCCGTTCGGCGAGGCCTACAGCGCCTCCAAGTTCGCGGTGGAAGGCTTCATGGAGAGCCTCGCGCAGGTGGCGCGGCACCTGGGCATCCACATCTCGCTCATCCAGCCGGGGCCGGTGATCACCGAGTTCATGAACAACGTCACCAATGGCATGACGGGAGACGTGGGGCCCTACAAGCCCATGTTCGAGGCCTACTTCTCCCAGGCCCAGGCCTTCTTCGGCCAGTGGCAGACGGGAGATGACGTGGCGCGCATCACCGTCGAGGCGGCCACCACCGCCGAGCCCCAGCTGCGCTACGTCACCTCGGAGCGCGTCCGCGAGATGGTGGCGCGCAAGTACGTGGACCCTTCGGGCAACACCGCCCTCGCCTTCCCCCGCCTGTCCGGAAGCTGAGCGGACACCCGGAACGGCACAGGGCCCCGGGTTCCGCGGAAGCTGGGGCTCTTGTTGGGTGAGAAAGGGGCACGCGCCCCGCTCACCGTGTAACAGGGGCTCGCTTCCTCGCTATGCGGATGGCACGACATGGGCTCTAGTGAGCCCATGCGTCATGGGCTCTCTTCCGCCATACGTCATGCGTAGGAGGCGAACATGCGGAGCGTGGCGGGAGTAGCGGTCCTGGTGTGCACATTGGTGGCGGGTGGCGCCGGGGCCGAGGAGTGGGAGCAGGTGTCCGACGGCGACATCGCCATCAAGGCCCGTCCGTACACGGCCGTGACGGGAGGGCGCGAGGTGTGGGCCGAGGGAGTGCTGCCGGTGAGCCTCCAGGACGTCCAGCTGGCGCTGACGGACCACGACAGCTTCCGGAACTTCATGCCGTACGTGACGGAGTCGCGGCTGTTGTCGCGAGGCCAGGACGGCACCCGCCTGACGTACACGCGGCTGGACTTCCCGCTCATCTCGGATCGCGACTACGTGCTCCGGGTGCTGGACGAGCCGGTGCTGGGCGCGGACGGCACGCAGGTGGCGTTCCACCAGAAGTGGACGCCGGACAACAGCGCGCTGCCGGAGCGCGCGGGCGTGGTGCGGCTGCGGCACAACCAGGGCAGCTGGTACTTCACCCCGCGCGCCGACGGTGGAGTGCACTTCGTCTACCGCTTCATCGTGGAGCCGGGCGGCTCCATCCCGGGCTTCCTCGCGGGCGTGGGCCAGAAGGACGCCGTGCTGGCCACGGTGCGCGGCGTGGAGAAGCGCGCGCGCAAGCTGGCCGCGGACCGCGCACCCGCGAAGTAGCCCGCTTGCCCGAAATTCCCCGTCGCGGGTCCAAGCTCCCGAGGTTCACCACCACCTCGAGGGAGCCGTCCCATGCCGACCATCGAAGAGTGCAAGCAGGATCCCCACAAGCTGAACCAGAACACGGGCTGCTGTGCCTTCGCTGCGGCGCTGATGCACATGTTCGTCACGAAGAACGCGGCGCTCAAGGACTTCCTCAACTGCCTCATGTCCTGCAAGGCGTACCGGGACGTCCATAAGTCGACGCAGATCACCCAGCGCCTCATCAAGCGAGACCTGGCGGGCATCATCGACATCGATGCGCGTGAGGACTGGATGATGTGCCACGGGCTGATGATCCTGCTCAAGGAGAGCTCGAAGCAGAAAGGCGATGGGGACTGGGCGAAGTGCGAGACCTATTCATCGCTCTGGGCCTGGTCGCGCGGCAACCTCACCACCGATGCGGTGCTGCCGCAGCCGGCGACCAAGGTGAAGGAGCTGGTCCAGGCCAACGCGAAGGTGGACCAGGCGTTCAAAGCCAAGCTGTCCTACAAACGCGGTGACCTGGCCGTGCCCGCGGACGTGCTGAAGACCCTGCTCGCGCTCGTCGACATCAAGGTCGCCGGCGGGACGCCCGTCCCGGCGGACGACTTCCACGCCTACGCGGGCCAGAGGTCGGGGATGGTCAAACCCGACTTCACGAAGTTCACGGAGGAGGTGGCGCGGGTGCAGCGCTCCGGCTCCACGAACTCGGTGCGCTGGAGCGGGATCGTCCTCGGAGTGGGCGATCGTCCCGGCGATCATCGGTTCGACGACTACCAGAACGTGACTCACTGGGTGTACGTGCCAGCAAAGCCCGTGGTCGCGCCCGCCGCCGGCGAGTTCAAGGTCTGGTCGTGGGGACAGGAGTTGACCTTCTGGGGCGACATCGTCGACGGCAACAACTACTACCCCGCGCTGGTCGTCGACCTCGCCAAATAGCTCAGGCGCGAGCCCTGGGTGGCCGCCCGAAGAGCCGGAAGAGCACCGGCACCACCAGCATGTTGAGGAAGGTGGAGGAGAGCAGCCCCCCCAGGATGACCACGCCCATGGGGGCTTGAATCTCGTTGCCCGCCTCGCCCCCGGCGATGACGAGCGGCACCAGGGCGAGCCCCGCGCACAGCGCCGTCATGAGGATGGGCGCCAGCCGCTCCAGCGAGCCCTGCACCACTGCCTCCGGGAGGCTCTTGCCCTCCTCGGTCATCAGGTGCTCGAAGTGGCTCACCATGAGGATGCCGTTGCGCGTGGCGATGCCAAACAGGGTGATGAAGCCCACCAGTGAGGCCACGCTCACCACGCCCGAGGTGAGCACCACCGCCACCACCCCGCCGATGAGCGCCAGCGGCAGGTTGATGAGGGTCAGCAGCGCGTTGCGCACCGAGGAGAAGGCCACCACCAGCAGCAGGAAGATGCCCACCACCACGCCCAGGCCGAGCAACGTGATGGTGCGCGTGGCCTCCTCGGCGCTCTCGAACTGGCCGCCGTAGACGATGTAGTAGCCCTCGGGGAACGGTACCTCGCGCGCGACGCGGGCCCGGAGCTCATCCACCACCGAGGACAAGTCCCTGCCGGACACGTTGGCCTGGACCACCATCTTCCGCTGCACGCCCTCGCGCGTGATGGTGTTGGGGCCGGACTCGCGCGTGAGGGTCGCCAGCATCTTCAGCGGAATCCGCGGTCCCGCTGGAGTGTCGAGCGGCGTGGAGGCGATGGCGTCCAGGTCCGCCCGCGAGGCGTCATCCAGGCGCGCGACCAGCTCCACCGCCCGCTGCCCCTCCAGCATGGTGCCCACCGTCTCGCCGGCGAAGGCGTGCTCCACCGCCTCGGCGACGTCGCCCGTGGTGAGGCCGTAGCGCGCCACGGCGTCACGGTCCATGCGGATCTCCACCTCCGGGATGTTCACCTGCTGCTCGATGGACACGTCCACCGCGCCCGGGGTGTGCTCGGCCACCGTCTTCACGCGCTCGGCCAGCCCGCGCAGCGTGTCCAGGTCATCCCCGAAGAGCTTCAACGCGATGGCGGCGCGCGAGCCCGAGAGCATGTGGTCGATGCGGTGGGAGAGCGGCTGGCCGATGGTGACGACCGCCCCCGGCACCTGGGCGAGCGCCTTCCGCATCGCCTCCAGCAGCTCCTCCTTGTCACGCTTGCCCTTGGAGAGGTCCACCCCCACGTCGAGCTCCGACGCGTTGACATCCTGGGCATGCTCGTCCAGCTCCGCGCGCCCGGTGCGGCGGGAGGTGCTCACCACCTCGGGGAGGGCCAGCAGCGCCTGCTCGACGCGGCGGCCGAGCCGGTCCGACTCCTCCAGCGAGGTGCCCGGCAGCGTGACGACATTCACGGTGAACGTGCCCTCGTTGAACTCGGGCAGGAAGGAGCGCCCGAGGAAGGGCATGAGGACGAGCGTGGCGAGGAAGGCCAGGGCAGCCCCTCCCAGGATGACCCGGGGATGCGCCAGCGCCCACGTGAGGGAGGGCTGGTAGCGCGCCTTGAGCCAGTGCAGCACGGGCCCCTCTTCCGCCCCCAGCGAGCGGGCGCGCGGCAACAGGTACGCGCACAGCGCGGGGGTGACCGTGACGGCCACCGCCAACGAGGCGGCGATGGCCACGATGTAGGCCAGCCCCAGCGGCGCCAGCATCCGCCCCTCCAGCCCCGAGAGGAAGAAGAGCGGCACGAAGACGAGGATGATGATGAGGGTGGCGAAGACGATGGAGGCGCGGATCTCCACCGAGGCCCGGTAGATGACCTCGAAGGCGGAGCGGCGCTGCGCCTCGGGCAGGTGCGCGTTCTCCCGCAGACGCCGGAAGACGTTCTCCACGTCGATGATGGCGTCGTCCACCAGCGCCCCAATGGCGATGGTCAGCCCGCCGATGGTCATGGTGTTGAGGGTGACGCCGAGGGCCCGGAGCGCCAGCACGGCCACCACGAGCGACAGCGGGATGGCCACCAGGGAGATGAAGGTGGCCCGCAGGTTCATCAGGAACACGAGCAGGATGACGGCGACGAGGATGGCGCCGTCGCGGAGCGCCACGGACACGTTGCGCACCGCCACCGAGATGAAGTCCGCCTGCCGGAAGATGTGGCGGTTGATGACCAGGCCCTTGGGCAGGGTGGGCTGGATGTCGTCCAGCACCGCGTCGAGGTTCCGGGTGAGCTCCAGGGTGTTGGCGTCCGGCTGCTTCATCACCGCGAGGATGACGGCGGGCTCCGCGTTGGCACTCCCCTCCCCGCGCCGGATTTTGGGCCCCACCCGCACGTCCGCCACCTGTCCCACGGTGATGGGCTGGCCCGCGCGCACGGTGACCACGCTGTTGGCGATGTCCTCCACGCCCTGGGCCCGCCCCACCGCCCGCAGCAGGTACTCCTGCCCTCGCTCCACGTAGAAGCCGCCGGAGGTGTTCTGGTTCGTGGTCCGCAGCGCGTGCACTACCTGGTCGAAGCTGACGTCGAGGGCCTGGAGCGCCTCGGGCCGCAGCAGCACCTGGTACTGCTTCACCGCCCCGCCGATGGGCACCACCTGCGAGACGCCCGCCACCGACAGCAGGCGCTTGCGCAGCACCCAGTCCGCCGCGCTGCGCGCCTCCATCATCTGCGCCTCGCGCCCCGCCGCCTCCGGAGCCTGTGCGGCCTTGTCCCAGGAGAGGGACAGGAAGAGGATCTCCCCCATCACCGAGGAGATGGGCGCCAGGACGGGCGGCGGCACGTCCGGCGGAAGCTGGCTGGCGATGAGCTGGAGCTTCTCGTTCACCACCTGCCGGGCGATGTAGATGTCCGTGCCCCAGTCGAACTCCACCCAGACGATGGAGAGGCCCACCGCCGAGGCCGAGCGCACCCGGCGCACACCCGTGGCGCCATTCACCGTGGTCTCGATGGGGAAGGTGATGAGCGTCTCCACCTCCTCGGGCGCGAGCCCGTGCGCCTCGGTGAGGACCGCCACGGTGGGCGCGGTGAGATCCGGGAAGACGTCCACGGGCATCTTCCGGGCGGTCTCGATGCCCAGGATGAGCAGCAGCACCGAGGCCGCCACCACCAGCAGACGGTTGTCGATGGACCAGCGGATGAGGCGATTCATTCCGCGTCCTCAGTGCGAGTGGCCGTGCCCGACGGCGGCACCCGCCGCGGTGGACAGCTTGAGTTCGTAGGCGCCCCGGGAGACGACGCGCTCCCCTTCCCTCACGCCCTCGAGCACCTGGACATGGCCGCCCGAGCGCACCCCGGGCTGGATGGCCCGCTTGAAGAAGGACTCGCCCCCTTCCATGACGAAGACGGTGGGCTTGCCGTTGTCGTCGACGACGGCGGACTCGGGGATGGCCACCCCGCGCACCGTCTCGCCCGTGTAGAGCATCACCTTGGCGAACATGCCCGGCTTGAGGACGCCTCCAGGGTTGGGCAGCTCGAAGATGACGGGCACCGTGCGCGTCACCCGGTCCACCACCGAGCCGACCGCGACGCGCCGGCCCGTCTTCTCGTCCACGGAGAACTCGCGGTCGAAGCCCGCCACCGTGAAGGCCGCCCCGGGCGAGCGCTCCACCTTCGCCACATCCGCTTCGTACACCCGCGCCTCCAGCCACAGCCGCTCGGGGTTGACCACCGAGACGAGCCGCATGCCCGGCTCCACGATGGCCCCAGGCGTCACCTCCGCGTAGGACACCACCCCGTCCACCGGGGAGCGCAGCTCGAAGGCCGAGCCACTGGGGCCCGTCGAGGCCCCGCTCTGGGTGCTGCGGTAGAGCGAGAGCTGGCGCTCGGTGGCCTCCACCCGCGCCGCCGCCACCTCCCGCGCCACCCGCGCCGCGTCGAGCTGCTTCTCGGGAATGGCCTTGCCCGCGAACATCTCCTCCGCGCGCTTCACCTCCCGCTCCGCCAGCCCCAGCTCCGCCCGGGCCCGCGCCGCCTCCATCTCCACGGTGGCCATGTCCGTCCCGGCCGCGGCGCTGGTGGGCATGAGCCGCACGAGCACCTCGCCCTTGCGCACGCGCTGCCCCAGGTGCACCACCCGGTCTCCCACGGGGATGCGCCCCGCCACGGGAGCGGACAGCTCCGCGGACTGGCCCGCCACGGGCTTGAGCTCACCGTTGGCGCGCACCCCGCCCTGGAGGACCCGGGGCTCGGCCGGCGCCGTCGCGTACTGCGTCTTCCACTGCTGCTCCTTGAGGAAGGACACGGGCGTCTCGCCTGCCTCCTCCGCGGGCGCGGAGGCCACGGCCGCGGCGACAGTCGGGTACACCACGACCTTGCCCGCCTCCACCGTGCCCGACACCTGCTCGCCCTCCAGGCGCAGGGTGAGCATGCCCTCTCCCGCCTTCGTGGGCCGCACCTCCGGTTTGAAGATGCCGTCGCGCAGGAGCTTCTCGGCGACGAAGCGCTCCTCCGTGCCGTCCGCGTAGCGCAGGGTGGCCGTCACCCGGCCCTTCGTGACCACCCGAAAGCCGTTCGGATCGCGGGCGTCGGTGAAGTGCGCCACCAGCGGCGAGGGCTGGCCCACCACCAGCGCCGGGTACTCCATGAACAGCTCCAGGCCGTCCTGGTAGACGGTCACGGACATCCCCGGCCGCTCAGGCTCCGCCGAGGAGGCCCCGCCGTGCTCGTGCCCATGTTCCTGGCCCTGTGCGTGCTCCGGTGCTTCCGGGCGCTGCTTGCAGGCGAGCAACCACGACACGGTGAGAAGCAGTAGCAGCCGTCGGCTCATCGCCCTGGACTCCGGAGTGCGGCGCCGTCATAGGCGCCCGCGAGAAGAAGAAGGTCGGTCTCCGCTTCGACGAGCGACACGCCCAGCTCGATGGCCGTCAGCCGTGCCTCGCGTGCGGCGCGCTCGGCATCGACCAGGACGAGGAGCTCCGCGCTGCCGCCCCTGTAGGCCGTCGCGGCGATGCGGCGCAGCTCCTCGGCGCGCGAGAGGACGTCGGCCCGGTGCCGGGCGAGCCGCTCCCGCCTGCCGGACACCGCCTCGAGCAGCACGGGGAGCCGGGTCCGCGCGGCGTGCAGGAGCGCGGCGTGGCGGGCCTCGGACAGCACCTTGCGCGCCTCCGCCCGGGCGGACGCTCCCTGCCGGCGCTCGAAGAAAGGAAGGGGCAGCGCGACACCCACGACATACCCGGCGCCCGCCCCCGGCAGTCCCACGTCGAGGAACTGCGCACCCGCGGTCACGGTGGGCTCCGGAATCAAGCCTCGGCCCGCCGCCCGCCGCGCGGCCTCCGCGCTGCTGGCCTCCAGCGTGAGCGCACGCAGATCCCCCCGCCGCTCGCCGAGCCCGTCCAGCAGCGTGGCCACGTCCGGCAGGGGCCGCTCCACCCCGAGCGCACCTTGCAACGGAGGCAGCGACGCCACCCCGGGCCCGAGCAGCCACAACGCCCCGGCCGAGGCCTGCTGCTCCTCCAGCACGGCACCGCGCAGCGCATCCCGCACCGCCTCCACTTCCAGCTCGATACGCAGCCGCTCGTAGCCCGCGGCCTCTCCCGCCTTCTCGCGGACGGCGATGGCCTCGGCCAGGCGCCCCAGCGAGACGAGCGACTCCTCGAGGAGGCTCCGGCGCTCCCGGGCCGCCAGCACCGCGGTGAAGGCCCGGGTGGCCTCATGGCGAAGACCGGCCCGGGCCCAGGCGTAGCGGGCCTCGGCGGATTGCGCGCTCCGCTCGGCGGCCTCGGCCTCCAGGCCCAGCCGCCCGGAGAGCACCAGGGGAATGGAGGCCACCAACACGTCCTGGCTCTCCCCGTTGCGCGTCCCGGAGGCCGTCTTCTGGCGCTCCCACTCCAGGGCGGGGTTGGGCCACAGGCCGACGCCCACGGCCTCGGCCCGGCCGAGCGCGGCTTCGAGCCCGGCGACGCGGGCCTCCAGGCTCCCGGAGAGCACCCGCTCCACGTACTGGGACTCGTCGAGCGCGGGCTGGGCCAGGGCGCTCCCGGCCAGCAGCACGAGGATGAGACCCCAGGGAAGGAGAGGCGCCGGGCTTCGACGGGGCGAGCGCGTGCTCATGGGCGGGAACCTAGCACGCCTGCTCGGCCGGACCCCTGGCACGGGTGGCCCGGACGCTCCGTGCCGGACATCCAGACATTTGCCGTCCGGCCGCCAGGGGACATACGGTTCACCCCGCTTCTCAGGAGACGAAATGCTCAAGAAGATTTCCCTCGCGCTCGTCGTCGCCCTCATCGGGGTAGGTGCCGTGGTGGCCTCGCGGCCGTCCACCTTCCGCGTCGAGCGGTCCATCACCATCGCCGCCCCGGTCGATCTCCCCTTCGGCATCGTGAACGACTTCCACAAGTGGAAGTTCTGGTCTCCCTGGGCGGGGAAGGACCCGAAGATGCAGACGGACTTCGACGGCGCCTTCGCGGGTCCCGGCGCCATCTACACCTGGTCCGGCAACGATGAGGTCGGCAAGGGCCGGATGACCATCGTGGATGCGAAGCTCTACGAGTCCATCCAGATCCAGCTCGAGTTCCTCAAGCCCTGGCCGGCCACGAACACCACCCTCTTCACGTTCCAGCCGGCGCCCGACGGCAGCATCACGGTGCGCTGGGCCATGGAGGGGCACAACACCTTCCTGGGCAAGGCCTTCTCCCTGTTCGTGGACATGGACGGGATGATCGGCAAGGACTTCGAGCAGGGCCTGGCCACCATCAAGACGCTGACGGAGCAGGAGGCGAAGAACCGCCTGGAGCGCGAGGCCCAGCTCAAGGCCCGGGCCGAAGCCGAGGCCGCCAAGGCCGCGCAGCCAGCGCCCCCCGCGCCGGCTCAGGCGGGCACCACCACGCCGTGAAGCACCCGCCGTCCACCTGATCGCCGCCGGGCGGGCCTTCAGGGGCTGCCCAGGTTGGCGCAGGCCCGCTTGTCACCGCCGTCGCACGCACGCTGGATGAACTTCCTGGCCTCGGCGTCGTTCTTCTCGGCGCACGTGCCGGTGCGGTGGCAGATGCCCGCGCTGAAGCAGCCCGCGGCATCCCCTCCGTCACACGCGCGCTTGTAGAGCGAATAGGCCCGCGCCGGGTCCGCGCTCACGCCCCGTCCCTGCCAGACGAAGGTGCCCAGCACGTTGCACACCCGTGCAACGCCCGCGTCACAAACCCGCGTGTACATCTCCACCGCGCGCGGCGAGTCGCCCTTGCGCTCGGCCTCCGTGCCCGCGTCGAGGCACCCCTTCACCGTCCCGCCCGGGCACTTCTCGTCCTTGCCGGCCAGGGCCGCCGCCTCCTTGTCCTGCGCGCTCTGCCCGGCCCCACTCCCCTGCTTCTCGGAACACGCCGCCACCGAGAGCAGCGCGCACACCCAGAACGCCTTCTTCATGTGTGCTCCTAAATAAAACTGAATTGCAGAAAAAAGTGACAAAAACCGTAAGCCCCGCTAATCGCCCCGGCGCTACCCCACTCCACCGAGGAGCCCCGTGAACCGATTGAAACCGTTGCTGCTGCCCGCCGTGGCGGCGCTGCTGCTGGCCGGACCGGCGCGCGCGCAGATCGCCGCGTCGCACGTCTACCACAACCACATGCCCAACTTCTGGCCGTACTACGACGTGAGCAAGTACGCGTCGACGCCGGTGGGCGGAGCCATCCGCTACACGTACGACGGCCAGGTCATCAACCTGAAGCAGAGCCCGCCGTCCAACTACACCTACTACCTGCCGTCGGGCGCGCCGATGCCGCACGACGACCTGGTCACCTACTACTCGCACAACGCGAAGACGGGCGCCTACCTGTACTGGCCCGCGAGCGTCGCGGCGGACATGAACACCAACGCCCCCACGGGGCAGGTCCACGTGACCATGTCCGGGGCGGTGGTGAACAACGTCCAGGACCTGAACGCGCTGCAGAACGTCCCCGGCTACAACAACACGAGCTGGGGCTCGCCCTGGCGCGACCGGTACAACACCCTGCGCACCCCGGCGGGCAACCGGACGCTGGATCTCATCCACTTCACCGGCCACCACTCCATGGGGCCGCTGGTGGGGCCGGACTACTTCCTCAAGGATCTCGTCTACCAGAGCGCCACGCTCGCGCAGCCCTACTTCCTGGGCGGCAACTTCCAGTCCTCCAAGGGCTTCTTCCCCACCGAGCTGGGCTTCTCCGAGCGCATCATCCCCACGCTGACGAAGCTGGGAATCCAGTGGTCGGTCATCGGGGACAACCACTTCTCGCGCACGCTCAAGGACTACCCCTTCCTGAACGATCCGGGCTCGGACACGCTGGTGTCGCCGCCCAACCGCGCGGACCTGCAGAACACCAGCAACGTGGGCAGCTGGGTGAGCCTGCAGATGGCGCACGAGCAGCAGACCATCCGCAACAAGTACCCGTTCGCCTCCACGCCACACTGGGTGCGCTACGTGGACCCGGCCACGGGCGCCGAGTCGCGCGTGGTAGGCATCCCCGTCAACCAGAACGGCTCCTGGCTCGAGGGCTGGGAGGGCGAGGCCACCGTGGACGTGGTCAACCTCCGAAGCTTCGAGGGGCTGGTGCCGCAGAAGCAGTTCTTCGTCATCGCGCATGACGGAGACAACTCGGGCGGGCGCGCGGGCTCGGAGACCACCTGGTACAACGGGCGCAGCGTCACCTGCACCAACGGCGTGCAGTGCCTGGGCATCAGCGAGTACCTCGTCAACAACACGCCGCCCGCCACCGACGTGGTGCACGTGCAGGACGGCTCGTGGGTGGACACGCGCGACTCCTCGTCCGACCCGCAGTGGCACCACTGGAAGCTGCCCTTCGGCATCTGGAAGGGCCAGTTCCCCGCGTTCAACTCGGCCACCGGCCTCAACCTCGCGCCCAAGACGAACCTCTCCGGCGTACAGGAGGGCATGACGGTCTCCTTCGAGCACGGCTGGCACTACCTGGAGCGCAACTTCGCCCTGCTGCAGGCCTCGCTCAACTACGCGAAGACGGCCGAGCAGATCTGGCTCGACGCTCACCCCAACCACTGGAAGCCCACCACCACGCTGGACAGCCAGGTGACGCACGCGGGCAACCAGCTCAACCCGTGGATGATGTCCTTCCCGCTGAAGGGAGACCCGGCCAACGACTGGGCGGGCGGCGCCAACCCGGCGGAGCTGGCCTGGTACTTCCTGCTGCCGGCCATGGACTCGGGCTTCGGCTACTACGACGAGAACCAGGACGACATCGTCAAGCCCACGCTGGCCTTCAACCAGTCGCTCTACTTCTCCAAGCCCTACGTGCAGGACCGCCTCACGCTGGACCGCACGGGCCCGTCCGTCTGGTGGCCACAGCGCTGGCCCTACAACCCGGGCAGCGCCAACACGGACAAGTCCGAGGGCTGGACGCTCCACCACTTCAACAACACCTTCGCCCTCTACACCTACGCGTACGACGTGAACGGCATCACCAGCATCAAGGCCCGTGTCCGCGTGCACACCAACAAGAGCGTCGATCCGCTGGACAACACCCCCAAGGTGTATGACCCCACCGCGCTCAAGGCCGCGGGCGTACCCAACATCGACACCACGCGCGTGGGCGCCTGGGTGGACTACCCGTTGACCCGGAGGGACTTGAAGCCCGTCATCAACGGCGTCTCGTGGCAGCCCGCCTACCTGCCCGTCATGGCGAAGGTGCCCGCGCAGGAGATCGGCGACCTCTACTACGTCTACCTCGGCAACTACCGGGACCAGCTGCTCGACTACTACATCGAGGCCACCGACAGCCGGGGCAACGTCACCCGGAGCGAGATCCAGTCCGTCTACGTCGGCGCGGGCAAGTACAACCTGGTGGGCGGCAAGTACCTCGAGGACGCCAACGGCACGGTGCAGGGCACGCACCCGTTCCTGGTGATCGACACCACCGCGCCCTCCACGCCCACGGGCCTGGCGGCCTCCACGAAGACGGATCGCTCGGTGACGCTCACCTGGAGCGCGGCCTCGGACAACGTGGCGGTGACGGGCTACGACGTCTTCCGCAACGGCACGCAGGTGGGCTCGAGCCCCAGCACCAGCTACACCGACAGCGGGCTCACCGCGAGCACCGCGTACAGCTACACCGTGAAGGCGAAGGACGCGGCGGGCAACACCTCGGCGGCCAGTACGGCGCTCTCCGTCACCACCCTGGCACCGGACACCACCGCGCCCTCCACACCCACGGGGCTGACGGCCTCGGGCACGACGAGCTCCTCGGTGGCCCTGCTCTGGACGGCCTCCACCGACAACTACGGCGTGGCCGGGTACAACGTGTTCCGCAATGGCACGCAGGTGGCCTCCGTCACGGGCACGAGCTACACGGACACCGGCCTGTCGCCGAGCACCGCGTACAGCTACACCGTGAAGGCGCGGGACGCGGCGGGCAACCTCTCGGCGGCCAGCACGGCGCTCTCCGTCACCACCGGCGCGGGCAACACCAGCACCGTCTATTACAAGAAGGGCTTCGCCACGCCGTACATCCACTTCCGTCCCGCGGGCGGCACGTGGACGGTGTCGCCGGGCTACGCCATGCCCGACTCCGAGGTGAGCGGTTACGCGAAGTACACCGTCAACCTGGGCTCGGCCACGCAGCTCGAGGCCGTCTTCAACAACGGCAGCGGCAGCTGGGACAACAACAACGGCACCAACTACTTCTTCCCCACGGGCGTCTCCACCTTCAGCGCCGGCACCATTACCGCGGGCGCCCCGGTGGTCGACACCACGCCGCCTGGCGTGCCCGGCAACCTCACCTCGCCCTCGAAGACGTCCGCGTCCGTGTCGCTCTCGTGGACGGCGTCGACGGACAACGTCGGCGTGACGGGCTACCTCGTCTTCCGCAACGGCACGCAGGTGGGCACGCCCACCGGCACCACCTATACGGACAGCGGGCTCGCGGCGAGCACCGCGTACAGCTACACCGTGAAGGCGCGGGACGCGGCGGGCAACACCTCGGCGGCCAGCACGGCGCTCTCCGTCACCACCAGCGCGGGCAGCTCCGTCACCGTCTATTATAAGAAGGGCTTCACCACCCCGTACATCCACTACCGCCCCGCGGGCGGCACGTGGACGACGTCACCGGGTGTCGCCATGCCCGACTCCGAGGTGGCGGGTTACGCGAAGTACACCGTCAACCTGGGCTCGGCCACGCAGCTCGAGTGCGTCTTCAACAACGGCAGTGGCACCTGGGACAACAACGGCGGGCTCAACTACTTCATCCCCGCGGGTGTGCAGACCTTCAACGCCGGCACCATCACCGCGGGCGCACCGTCCTCGGACACCACCGCGCCGAGCGTCCCCTCGGGCCTGGCGGCGCCGGCCAAGACGTCCACCTCCGTCTCGCTCACGTGGACGGCCTCCACGGACGCCAGCGGCATCGCCGGGTATGACGTGTACCGCAACGGCTCGCTGGTGGGCTCGCCTGGCTCGGCCAGCTACACCGACAACGGACTGAGCGCGGGCGTCACGTACAGCTACACGGTGCGTGCCCGGGACACGGCGGGCAACGTCTCCGCCCTGAGCGCGGCCCTGGGCGTCACCACCAGCACCACCGGCGCCACCGTCACCTTCAACGAGACGGCCAGCACCGTGGTGGGCCAGAACATCTACGTCGTGGGCAGCATCGCCGCGCTCGGCAGCTGGAGCACCGCCTCCGCCATCCAGCTCTCTCCGGCCAACTACCCAACGTGGAGCGTGACGCTGAGCCTGCCCGGCTCGACGTCCTTCGAGTACAAGTACATCAAGAAGGACGGCAACGGGAACGTCACCTGGGAGAGCGGCACCAACCGCACCTCCACGACGCCCGCGACGGGCGCGGTGACGCTCAACGACACCTGGAAGTAGTCCGGAACGGGAAGTGCCCCGGCGCGAGGCCCACGAGCCTCGCGTCGGTCCCCCGCGCTTCTTCAAGCCAGTTGAAGCAAGTCCTGTCAGAGAGGGGAGGTTCCGGTCGCGCTCGGGAGCAACTGGTCCGACAGTAGGACCAGTCGGCACGCCGAGCGGCCGGAAGGTGCCCCAGAGGCGCACGTCTTCCGCTGGAAGCCGGGCGGAGCGGGCAGCCCTGCCGGGCGCGGTCTTCAGAAAGTTGTCCAACTGTTGGACAACTTTGTACGGCGCGCGGCCAGCAGGTCGGCCTGCCTGGGATGCAGACGCCGAGCAGAGACCACCGACGGGACGTGGTTCTGATGGCTCAGGTGCCGCTGGCCAGGGTGTGGCTGCCGCTCCACGCGCGGTTGAGGGTGAGCCACACCACTCCGGTGCTGGAATCGAAGGAGGCGAAGTAGTCCACGTCCGCCTGGAGCAGCACGCCATCCAGGTAGAGGCGAGCCGGCACGCCCGCCACGGAGCGGACGAGGAACAGGGGATTCAGCAGCTCTCCACCGGCGGCATCCAGGGTCGCGTTGAACTGGCCGGACAGGTCCGCCTGGAGCTCGTAGGCCGCGTAGTTGCTGTTGTACCCGGGCACCGGATAGGTGGCGGTGTCGGTGCGGGCCACGCCGAGGGGGCCCAAGGTCACCACCGCGCCCTGAATCGCGCTGAGCTTCGCCTTGAGCATGCGCTCCACCTGCGTTGCCTGGGCGAGGACTTCCCCGGCGCTCTGCTGACCCATGACCATGAAGACGGAGTAGCTCTGGTAGGGATGGCCCGAGTACGTCCCCCCATAGCCATAACCATAGTAGGCAGGATTGCCCACGGCGCCGTACATCAAGCCCCAGGCAAGCCGCTTGCTCCGGGTCTGGCTGTAGGCATCCAGCATCTCGTACTGGCACATCTGGTAGGGCCAGTTCCAATTGGGCGGCATCATCCAGCCGTCGAAACTCCCGACGCGGGACTCGGAGGTACGGCCCCAGTTGTCGTGAAACCAGGTGCCGCCCGTGTTGTGCTGGAGCCAGTCGAGCGTCTGCACCATGCCCATCTCCGCGTCGGCACCGCGGGAATAGGCCATGGTGTAGGGGACGGAGTTGGGCTGGCTGTAGTCCCACTTGCTCTGGGCGGTGAAGGGTTCGTCGCGGGAGTAGAACCTGTACTTGTCGCCCCACTTCACGCCGTCCACGAACGCGTGGGTGCCATCACCGTCCCAGGCGATGTCTCCATAAGGCGTCCGGGAGTCGGCGTTGGTGGACAAGCCAGAGGAGCCCGCGGCGCTGGTGTCGAAGGTGACGGCGTAGACGGGGTAGTCCCGTCCGGTGGCGAAGAACCAGTGCACCGTGACTTTGACCGAGGTGCCGGCGATGGGCATGTTCCAGGAGAACTCGTGGATGGCATGGTGGCGGCCAACGAAGACCCGGCGGTAGGTGCCCGCGAGGTTCGCGGAGTGACTCACTCCACTGCCGAAATGGCTCACCACGTAGCCCCAACCGTTCCAGAGGCCACTGGAGCCAGTGCCCGTGGCCACGCGCTCGGTCGTGCCAATGTAGAAGCGGAACTGGCGGAGCATGCCGCCGTAGCTCCCGCCCGGATCGCGAGCGGTGTTGCGCGTGAGGACCGCCGTCCGCTGCTGCTTGCCTGAATCCAGCCAACGATAGACGTCCGAGTCATAGCTCCCAGGCGTCTCGTTGGCCCAGACGAGAGATGTCCAGGTATCCGGAACAGTCACCGTCACCGGGGTGGTGGCCGTGGTGTTCCCCGCTGCGTTGGTGGCCGTCAGTGTGTACGTCGTCGTCGTGGCCGGAGTCACCGTCACGCTCGTTCCCGTCACCGTCCCCACACCCGGCGCGATGCTCAGGCTCGTGGCGCCCGCCACCTCCCAGTTCAGCGTCGCGCTCTGGCCCGCGTTGATCGTCGCCGGCACCGCGGCGAAGTGCATGATCGCCGGAGGCAGCACCGGGGGCACGGTCACCGTCACCGAGGACTCCGCGTACTTGCGCGTATCCGCCACACTCGTGGCTCGCACCGTGTACGTCCCCGCCGTCCCCGGGGCCGCGTACACACCCTCCCCGGTGATCTCTCCACCCGTCGCGCTCCAGCTCACCGAGGTGTCACTCGCACCCGACACCTTGGCGGTGAAGCGTTGCGTGCCTCCCGGGGTCAGCGCCGCCTCCGCCGGTTCGAGGCCCACCACCACGCTGGGCGGGTCCACGACCACCACGGGATCACCGCTCCCCTCACACCCCAGCAAGGCCAGCAGGGGAAGTGTCAGAACAAGGGATCTCAGGATCCGGCACATCTTGGGCCTCCAGCCAGAAAGGGGTGCACGCGAGGAGGGCGTGAGCGTGGCACTTTCGTATGTCATCCATCTCCGACGAAGCACGTCCGCTGAGGGCTGAAATACACAACGCCCCGGCACGAGACCCGTGAGTCTCACGCCGAGGCGTACCCCTGTTCCCATACATCCTGTCTCCAGACAAGCCCGCCGCCAGGCCGAGCCAAACGTCTACTTGGCAACGCCTCCCATGTCGTAGGACTTGGGCATGACATCCACAACCGCGGGCTCCGAGGTGGCGCTCAACGGCCTCAATCCCAGGCCGGTGGGCAACCACGCGTCACGGAAGGAGCCCGTGCCGAGCGCCGACGCACGCACCACCAGGGCGGTGGACACCTCCACCACCAGGTGGTCGCCCACCTTCAGGGACTCGGCCCGTGCCCGGAGAGCTTGCTGCCCGCCGAGCACCTCGTCCGCCTTCGCGTCATCCAGCACGTAGACGAAGGTGCGGAAGGCGCTGGGGCGCGTGCTCAGGCCCGGGCCCACCATCGCCCCCTTGGCCTCCAGCCGGCCCGAGGGCAGGGCTCCACCCGGGCACCCCAGCCGCACGCTCGCCGGTGCCTGGCCATAGCGGGCCTTTCCCCAGTCCGGGTGGCTCCGCTCCACTTCCGCCAGGTCGCCCTTCAAGGCACCCAGTAACTCCTCGCTCCGCCCCTCCAGCGACGGCGCCACCTCCACGCACACCTGCAGCGCCCCGCGCTCGGCCACCAGCAATCCTCCCTCCAACGTCAGGTGCGCGTGCTCGGACTCCTCCCCTTCCAGCCCGCCTCCACACCGCACTCCGGCCACCAGCACACCCAGCATCGCGGCCACGTGGGCCCACTCCCGCATGGAAAGCTTTTTCATGGCGTCAATCCCTCTCAGTTGGTGCGGTCCTGGATCTTCTTCACCGAGGTGAAGTCACTCGTGGTCGGGTACCAGACCGGGTCGGTACAGCCCATGCTCGAATACAGGTCGTTGTGCATGACGCTGTTCATGCAGTCGCCGTAATAGCCGGGGTCCTTCAGGCCCAGGATGTGGCCGGTCTCGTGGTTGATGAACTTGCGCGCGCGGGTGTCGTAACCCGAGACGTGCTGGGCCTTGAGATACGAATACATCCACTTGAAGTGGGTATGCCCATTCACCGGATCCACCACGGGGTTGTCCTGCACCACGCAGCTGTAGATGTCCCCGCCGCACTGGGACGACCACGAGTCGCCCAGGTGGTACTCGATGCCGATGGTGGCCCGCGTGGCCGAGTCATACTGGGTGCAGAGCTTCGCCGCGCGCCACAGGTCCACCCGCCAGTTGCCAGTCCCATCCCAGACCAGGCTGAAGTCCAGCTTCGCGAGCGTCTCCTCGATGAAGCCCGCCATCCGCGTGGCGTCCACCGACGAGGTCAGCGACGTGACGCAGTACTGTTCGTCCAGGGTGCCCGGCGTGGTGCTCGTCCCATTGTTGTCGTGAATGGTGGACAGGTGGACCTGGTACGAGCCGTTGTGCGAGTGCGAGGCGTGCGCCAGCGGCACGTGGCGCCAGGCCACCACCGCCAGCACCGCGACCCAGCCCAGTGCGATCCACCGGGGAGTCCGGGAGTGATGTGGAGGTGCTTCGTCTCGGGAGGGGGGAACCATGGCTCTGCTCCTGTTCGACGGGCCTTCCACCATCTTTCAAGAAAGCAAGAAAGTCAATGTAAACTTGTTTTGCCTGTCTCCAGCTGGGTATGTGCGCTTGAACGCTGGCAGGGCGGGCCCCCGGCTCCTCGCTCGTGCAGCAGAGGCTCATCTCAGACGGAATCCCCCACCGGCAACGGAATCGGATTCAGGCCGTAAAATCCCAGCCCCAGCGAAACACGATGGACCGCGCCCGCCAACGTATATGATTCGAAATTGCCGTACGGGGGGGCGGTATCCCAGACAGCACAGTACCCCTGTGAGGAAGGCTCCATGAATCCGCGACAACTGATCAGCGCCACGCTGCTCGCCATCAGCCTGATGGCCGCACCCGCGTGCGACCTGGGCCCCAACCCCGGCCCTGGCCCTGGCCCGGACCAGCCCACCGACACCGGCCCCACGCCGCTGCCCACCGACCCCAACGATCCGAACAACGCCGCCAAGGACACCGACTGCGATGGCCTGAGCGACAAGATCGAGTTCGAGGCGGTCTACAACGGCCAGAAGACGAGCCCCGGCGTCGCGGACACCGACCAGGACGGGCTGCCGGACGGGCTCGAGGTGGGCGTCACCAAGGCGGTGACGGGGACCTCCTGCACCATCACCGCGGACGCGGACGTCTCGCTGCAGACGAGCCCCGTGAAGGCGGACTCGGACGGTGACGGCCTGCTGGACGGCGTGGAGGACCGCAACCACAACGGCAAGGTGGACGACGACGAGACCCACCCGCTCCTGCTGGACACCGACTGCGACGGCCTGCGCGACGGCCCGAGCGCCGGGAGCGTGAAGGGCGAGGACCAGGACGCCAGCGGCACCCGCGAGGCCACCGAGACGGACCCGCGCCGCTTCGACACGGATGGGGACGGCATCTCCGACGGCGTGGAGACGGGCGCCACCACCAACCTGGACGAGGCCAACTGCAAGGGCATCTTCCGCCCGGACGCCAACCCCGGCACCACCACGGACGCGACCAACCCGGACTCCGACGGCGACGGCGTCAGCGATGGCGCCGAGGACAACAACCAGAATGGCAGCGTGGACCTGGGCGAGCTGGATCCCCGCAACAGCGACGCCTCGGGCCCCGCCGGCCAGGTGTGCACCGCCAGCAACCTGCGTCCCGTGACCTTCCAGTCCGAGGAGGGCCCGGACATCCGGCTGGCGCTGCCGCCCACCTTCACGGAAGTCACGCAGATCAAGTCGGGCACCGAGGTGAAGGGCCTCGTCGGCTACGACAGCACCACGAAGATCGCCTTCCTGGCCTTCCGCGCCACGCCGCCCGCGGGCGCCACGGATGCGCTCGGTGACGAGGAGGAGCTGCAGCCCGCCATCGCGTCCAAGGGCGCGCTGAGCAACCGCACCGCCCAGGTGTTCAAGACGTGGGAGGGCTTCGAGGCCGTGCAGGCCTTCTATGACCAGGCGGGCACGACCACGGACCTCAAGCGCCGCACGGACCAGCTGGTGGACGCGCTGGTGCCGGGCAGCACGGGCCGCCTCAGCAGCGCCGCGGCGGGCGTGACGGGCAACTTCCGCCTCCAGTCGCTCTTCGTGCACCGCTCCAACCAGAGCCTCGTGGTGCTCATCGCCGTGGCGCCCATCGCGGCCGTGACGGGCAGCAACCGCAGCACCCCCGCGGCCTTCTCCGCGCAGGACCTGTCGGATGGCTCCGCGCTCGCCCAGTTCGGCGAGCCCACGGCGGTGCAGTGCGAGCGCTTCACGCTCCCGCAGGCCAAGGTGGACTTTCTCTTCGTGGTGGACGACAGCGGCTCGATGAAGACCTCGCAGCTGTCACTGGCGGCCACCGCCCAGTCCGCGGCCAACGCGCTCAACGCCTCGTCGCTGGACTGGCGCATGGCGATGGTGACCTCGGCCTACCACCTGGGCACCTCGAGCACGAGCAACAACGTGACCAAGCTGCGGCGCTTCACCCGCAATGTGAGCAAGGTGAAGTCCTGGCTCACGGAGAGCAGCACGTGCTCGGCCACCACGGGCGGGACGTGCAGCCTGCCCGCGGCGCCCGAGTCCGCGCCCTGCCCCGGCGGCTCCACCGAGGGTGTCAACGGCGGCTGCTGGGTGGGCCTGGGTGGTAACGGCAGCGAGGGCGTGCTCGGCGCGGCCCGCAAGGCCATCGACGACATGACGCCCGGCACCGAGCCCACCGCCGCCGAGTCCACCACCCTGGCCCGCAAGGACGCCACCCTCGTGGTCGTGCTGCTCGGTGACGCGGACGATCAGACCACCGGCTACACCACGAGCTCCGAGAACTGCGGCACCGGCGGCAGCAAGGACAAGGCGGGCAGCCAGTGCCTGAACGTCTCGACGTTCGTGGAGTTCTTCGGCAACCGCTCGGAGGTGCTGGTGCCCACCAACAAGACGGGCAAGCAGATCACCGTGCACGGCATCGTGTGCCCGTCCGGCAAGGCCTGCGGCTGCAGCGAGGGTGTCACCTGCACCACGACCGAGGCCTCCCGCGAGTTCAACCCGCTGCCCGCGAACGGCCCGCAGCGCCACGCCTCGGTGGTCAACGCCACGGGCGGCGTGCTCGGCTCCATCCTCGATACCGCCTCCATCGGCGCCTCGATGGATGCCATCATCGCCGACGCCATCGGCAACGCGGGTTACAAGACCCTCAAGCCGCCCATCGGCGCCTCCATCAAGGTGGCCATGGAGAACGTGCGTGACCCGGCGGTCTGCACGGCGAGCGGCAACATCCCGCGCAGCACGGTCAACGGCTTCGACTTCGACGGCAGCGCGCGCACCCTCTCCTTCTTCGGTGCCTGCCGCCCGGCGAGCGACGCCACCCAGGTGGCCGTCTCGTACCAGTACTGGGTGGACGACGTGAAGGATCCCAACGGCGGCATCGCCTGCGAGGACGACCCGAACTACACCCCGACCGAGCCGGACCACTGCACCGGCCCGCTGCTCGGCTGCAACGAGACGGGCAACCAGTGCGTCTGCAAGCCCAACTGCGGTGACACCTGCGGCACGGGCGCGCGGTGCGACATGACCAGTTGCTCCTGCAAGCCGATCCTCAACTAGGACGCGGTGCGCTCCGGGCCCGGAGGTGAACGGGTCCGGAGCCCGCCCGGCTGGGGAGGGGGCGAGCCCCTCTCCGGCTACCGGGCGGGAGCCAGTGCGAGGAGCAGCAGGGCCGCCTGCTCCGCCGGACCTCGCGAGAGCAGCTCGGGCGGCACGAAGACGCGTACCGGAGGCAGCAGCTTGCTGTCACAGCTGCGCCGCCCTTCGTACCAGCCCTCGGCACCGGTGGACTTCAGCCGGTAGGTGCACTGGTCGATGTAGACGTGGAAGTCGCTCGGGCTGAGGCGCAGCGTCACCGGCCCGTTGATGAAGCCCCCCTCGGCGACCAGGGCGTCTCCCTCCTGGCGGACCTTCAGGTTCACGGGACTGCCGCCGATGACCCCCGCGGCCTTGTCCGGCTTCAACGTGAGCTGCGCCGTCCCGCCGAGCGCCCGCCCCCGGATCTCCGTGTCGGAGCGGTGCAGCTGGATGTCGCGCGACACGACGTCATCTCCACGCAGCTGCAGGTTGTAATTGTCATACGGCAGGTCCACGGAGATGACCGGCGTGGACTCGCCAAGGGCCACTCCTCCTACGAGGAGTCCGAGACCCAGAACAGTTGACAAGGAGCGAAGACGGGGCATGCCCTCAGTGTAGACACCTGCCCTCACCCTCGCACCGTTTGCTCCCACCTCCCCGCGGCCCCGGCCCTCGGGGATGTGGACTCTTGATCACCCGGCGCTCGGCTGCCTGGCAGCCTGGAGCATGTGGCCCAACTGGGCGAAGCGTGGCCCTCTGGCTTCACCTCGGGAGCGAGGCGCGGTGCGCGCGAGGGAACACCCTTTCCCATCCAGGTCCACGCGCGCCCTCCTTTCCACCGTTCAGCCCGGTATGCGGCTTGCTCCCCCCTTACGAGGCACGGGGGGGGGCGAAGGTGATCCGGAAACTGCTGGGAGCGTGTGGGGCGGTGGTGTGCGTGGCGGTGGCGTGGGCGTGCAATGATTCGGCGGAACCCGTACGCCCGGAGCAGGAGGAGCTCGCTCCACCCGACGCGGGGCCTCCGCCCGAGGAAGATGCCGGGACGTCGCCAACCGACGCGGGAGAGTCCTCGGAGGACGCCGGCACCCAGGAGCCCCCAGACGCGGGCACCCAGGAGCCTCCGGACGCCGGCACCGGGCCGGACGCGGGCACGGAGCAACCCGCGCAGGATCCATGGCCGAAGGAGGCGGCGGTCAACTACACGCAGCGCTTCGGCGTGGGCCAGCCCCAGTCGGTGGCCGTGGATGACGCCTTCAACGTCTGGCTGCTCGCCGGAAACCGCATCGGCGTGCTGCGCCCCGGGGCCACCCAGCCCGTCTGGGCGAGCCACCTGGGCCAGGCCGGCAGGGGCTTCTCCTCCACCGTCATCTGCGGCGGCAGCGCGGGCCGCGCCTACGTGGGCTACTACGCGCGGGAGCTCGACAACCCGCAGCGCAGCTCCTACCAGGACTCCACCTTCCTGGAGGGCGACCTGGACGCGGTGAAGCTCACCCCGGAAGGCACCGTCGTCCTGGAGGAGCACATCACCCGCTCCTTCCGGCACGACAAGCACGACGGCAGCCTGAGCTGGAACCCGCCGAACAACACCGGCATCCACAACTCCAATGACTGGAGGTACGACGAAGATCGCTCGGTGCTCAGCTGCGTGAAGGTGATGCGCGGCCGCGACAAGGGCGAGGTGTATGTCGGCACCAACCACGGCGTCACGCGCATCCGCGGGCTGGACTACAACAGCCACCGCCACCCGGTGTGGTGGGAGAACGGAAGCCAGCGCGCCGGCTACACCTATGCGGTGGGCATCGCCCAGGATGGGGACGTGCTCATCGCCAATGATTGGACCTTCGGCATCGTCACGCCCAACGAGGATCTCGGCCTCTGGGACGCGATGACGCCCAAGACGCTCAATCCCATGAAGGTGGAGTCCTCGTACCTGCCCGAGGTCAACCCGCTGCCCGAGTTCGACAACTGGCGGGGCTTCCAGCAGACGAAGGACGGCCGCTACTACCTGGCCAGCAAGGACTACGGGCTGTGGGAGATGAGCATCCTCTCGAAGGGCAATCCCTGGCAGAAGGGCACCCGCCTCCAGGGCCTTCCCACCCAGGGGCTCACGTCCCTGGCAGCCACCGATGACGGCTCGCTCTTCATCGGCACCGCCGGCTCGGGCCTGTGGCGGATGGACGCGAACAAGAACCTCTCACGCGTGGCGAACGTCCCGGGCAAGACGGTGAAGCAGCTCATCTACGACCCGAACGGCACCCCGGCGATGCTCTACGTCCTCACCGACGCCGGGCTCACGGTGCTCCGCGGCCATTGAGTCACACCACGGGTCACGCCACCAGCCACCAGCCGCCGAGCATCACCGAGCCGAACGAGGCCACCGCCGGCACGTGGCGCAGGAGGGCCTCGGGCCGGGGCATGGCGCTCGAGCCGGCCGACAGGGCCGCCGTGAGCGCCGCCATGGCCAGCGTGCTGCCCAGCATGAAGCCGCCGAGGTACAGCGCCTGCCACACGGCCGAGGAGGCCACCGCCGCGGGGAGCAGCAGCAGCACCGCGGCGGCACCCGTCAGGCCGTGGATGAAGCCGATGGAGAGCACGCTCCAGGTGCTCGCAGGGCCCGCCTTGGACGTGGCCGCTTGCTTGCCCGGCATGCGGTGGGCCAACCACCGGCGCAGGCCCACCATGCCGGTCATCACCAGCGCGCCCCCCGCGATGCGCTCCCCCCACGTCTGCAGCACGTCGAGGTCCAGCGCCGCGGCCACCAGCACCACGGCCGCCACGCACAGCAGGGTGCCGAGCGCATGCCCCAGGCCCCACATGAGGCCCACGCGCCAGGCCCTCCGGCCGATGCCCAAGGAGAGGGGCGCCAGACTCAGCAGGTGATCCGGGCCGGAGACCGCGTGAAGCGCTCCCGAGCCCAATCCAGCAAGGGCTGCAACCATGGACGTCCTCCCAGTGAGCCAGCGCGGCGGCATGCCGGCTTCGCGTAACCAGGAAGATGCGTCCCAGGCCCTTGTAACGCCAAGACAACGTTTTCATCGCGCTGATAGCCCTGCCCTATCAGCGGGCCGGCCCCTCAGCCCCGCAGCGGCCGGAAGAAGTTCCGGATGTCCTGAACCAGCCGCTCCGGCTGCTCCATGTGCGCGAAGTGGCCGCCGCCGGGAAGGACGTTCCAGCTGCGGAGGTCGTAGTACTGCTCGGCCCAGCTGCGCGGCATCTGGACGACGTCCCTCGGCATGATGGTGACGCCCGTGGGGACGTTGACCACGCGAGGGCCCGGGTGCGAGGGCGTCCAGGGGTGGTGGGCCGTCTCGTAATAGAAGCGCGTGGCGCTGTTGAAGCTCTCGGTGACCCAGTAGAGCGTCATCGCGGTGAGCAGCTCGTCCTTGGAGAAGACCTTCTCCACATCCCCGTTGCAGTCACTCCAGGCCCTGCGCTTCTCGAGGAACCAGGCGCACATGCCCGCGGGCGAGTCGTGCATGGCATACGCGAGCGTCTGCGGGCGCGTGCTCTGGAGGCCCACGTAGCCGGTGCCCTCCATCAAGAAGCGCAGGGTCCGGGCGAGGGCTTCCTGCTCGTCGGGAGCGTAGGCCTCGGGAGGGGGAATGCTCCTGGGATTGGTGTTCGCATCCAGGGGCATCGGGAAGGTGAGGTGGAGGCCGAGCACCTGCTCCGGGTACTTGTGACCGAGCTGCGAGGAGACGAACGCGCCGGCGTCACTCCCCTGCGCGCCGAAACGCGAGTAGCCCAGGCCCTCCATGAGGCGCACCCAGAGATCGGCCGTCCGCATGAAGTCCACCCCCGTCTGCTTCAGGGGCGTGGAGAAGCCGAAGCCGGGCAGCGAGGGCACCACCACGTCGAAGGCATCTCGCGGATCTCCCCCGAACTCGGCCGGATGCGTCAGGGGGCGGATGACCTTGTGCATGTCCCAGAACGTCCACGGCCAGCCATGGGTCAGGACGAGCGGCATGGGGCTCGGGCCCTGGCCCTTCTCGTGGATGAAGTGGAGGGGGACGCCCTCGAGATTGACGCGGTAGTGGGAGAAGGCGTTGATGGCCCGCTCCTGGGCACGCCAGTCGAACTCGTTCGCCCAGTAGCGCACGAGCTCGGAGAGGTACCCCTGCTCGGTGCCGTAGGCCCAGCCCTCATTGCCGTAGTCCCCCGCCCACCGCGTCCGCGTCAGGCGCTGGTGGAGATCCACCAGGATTTGCTCGGGGATGGAGACCGTGAAGCGCTCTACCGCGATCATGCTCTGACTCCTCGTCTGGCGATGAACCCTGGCCAGGGATGAGGACTAGAGCATTGCACTCACCGGGAAGTGAACCCACCCCGGGAGAAACCGCCCGGCTCAGGCCGCCGCGCGGTCGTCCCGGGCCCCCACGCCCCACTGCTTGTCCCGCGGGGTTGCCGCCGCGCCCGGCAGCTCGGCCTTGCCGGTCTTGAGCAGCGCGTAGCCAACGCCCACGGCCAGCGAGCCCGCGGTGATCGACAGCAGATACAGCAGCACGTGATTGACCGCGTTGGGGATCAGCAGCACGAACAGTCCACCGTGCGGGGCCATCAACTGCACGCCGAAGTACATCGACAGCGCGCCCGTCAGCGCTCCGCCCACCATGCTGACCGGAATCACGCGCAGGGGATCCTTGGCCATGAAGGGGATGGCCCCCTCGGAGATGAAGCACAGGCCCAGCACCAGCGACGCCTTGCCCGCTTCCCGCTCCGGCTCCGAGAACTTCTTCCGCGCGAAGAGGCTCGCGAGGCCCATGCCGATGGGCGGCACCATGCCGGCCGCCATGATCGCGGCCATCGGCCCGTACGAGCCAGCGCCCGCCGACAGCAGCCCCACGCCGAAGGTATACGCCGCCTTGTTGATGGGCCCCCCGAGGTCGAAACACATCATCGCGCCCAGCAGCACGCCGAGCAGGATCGCGTTGCCGGAGTTCATGTTCGTCAGGAAGCCCGTCACCGCCGACATGATGGCCGCCATGGGCGCGCCGACGACGTAGATCATCACGAGCCCGGTCACCAGGCTGGCCACGAGCGGGATGATCAGGATGGGCTTGAGTGATTCCACGCTGGCCGGGAGCCTGACGTAGCGGCTCAGGCCCCGCGCCGCGTAACCGGCGATGAAGCCCGCGGCGATACCGCCGAGGAAACCGGCCCCGAGCTCGCTCGCCAGATAGCCGCCGATCATCCCGGGAGCGATTCCGGGCCGGTCGGCGATGGAGTACGCGATGTAACCGGCGAGCAGCGGCACCATCAGCTTGAAGGCCGCACCACCGCCGATGCGCATCAGCGCCGCCGCCAGCGAGCCCTCCTGCTTGAAGGCGTCGATGCCGAACACGAAGGACAGGGCGATCAGCAGGCCGCCCGCGACGACCATCGGCAGCATGAACGACACGCCGGTCAACAGGTGCTGGTAGGGGCCACCCCGGCCGCCCGCCTTGCCTCCCCCGCCGCCCGCGGCCTCCGCCCGGCCCGGCTGGCCGGCCATCACCTGCGCCTTCTCCAGGGCGTCGCGAATCGTCTGCTCGGACTTCTTCAGCGCGGTGCCCGTCGAGGTCCGCCAGACCCGCTTGCCCACGAACCGCGAGGAGTCCACCTCGATGTCGCAGGACAGGATGACCACCTCGGCGTCCCGGATCTCCTCCGCACTCAGCGGGTCCTGGGCGCCCACCGACCCTCGCGTCTCGACGCGGATGGGATGACCGAGCCCCTGTCCGGCCCGGGTCAGCGCCTCGGCCGCCATGAACGTATGGGCGACCCCCGTCGGGCACGCGGTGACGGCCACGATCTTCGGTCCCCCCTTCTCTGGAGACCAGGCCGCGGGCGCCGCTTCGGTCTTGCTGGCCGCGGCGGCCGAGGTCAGCGGTCTGGCGCCGGACTCGGCCTGCTTCAGGAATGCGTCCGGGTCGGGCAGCGCCTCCGCGATCGGCGCCTGATAGACACGCTTGCCCACGAACCTGGAGACGTCGACGGGCGCGCTCGCCGCGACGACGACCAGCTCGGCGGCCTCGAGCGCCGCTGGTCCGATGGGGACGACCGGCTCCAACTGGCTGTGCATCTCCACGGTCACAGTCCAACCGCGCCGCTTCGCGGCACGCTCGAGGCCCCGCGAGGCCAGGAAGGTCGTGGCCACGCCGCTCGGGCAGGCCGTGATGACGATCACGTTCATCGATGCGTCTCCCCGGTGAGTGGTTGCACCGTCAGGCTCCGGACGGCGGTCTGCCGCTGAAGCACATCGAGGTCCCCGGCATTCGGATCGCCGACGCCGATGTGCCGCACGGACTCGGCGGCGAGCGCCGTCGCGAAGCGCAGGCCGCGCTCGCGTGGCCAGCCGGACATGATGCCGTGCAGTGTGCCCGCCAGCAGCGTGTCACCCGCGCCGACGGTGCTGACAACCGTCACCCGCGGCGACTCGGCCATCAGGACGTCACCGCGCTGGGCCCAGATCACCCCCTCGGCACCGGCGGAGACCAGCACGTCCTCGATGCCCTCGGCATTGAGCCGCAGCGCCGCCTGGAGCCGCGCTTCGGGAGTATCGAGCGGGTGGCCCGCCCAGTCGGCCAGCTCGGTCTCGTTGGGCTTGACGCCGGTGGGCCGCGCGGTCAGCCCCGTCACCAGCGCCGGACCACTGGTGTCGAGCCACAGCGGGACCTGGCGCTCGCGGATCCGCGTGATGAGGCTGGCGAGCTGCGCGGGCGTCATGTTCGGCGGCAGGCTGCCGGAGATCACGACCGCCTCGATTCCGGGCAGCAGGGGCCCCAGGCGCACGGACAGCATGTCCAGGGCGTGCGCCGGAATGAGCGGACCCGGCCCGTTCAGATCGGTGACGCGCCCGTCCGGCTCGGAGAGCTTCGCGTTGATGCGCGATTCGCCGGGTATCCGCACGAACGCATCGTGCAACCCGTACCGGGCGAAGGCCCGCACGAACGCCGTCTCGTTGTCAGCACCCAGCAGGCCAGACACGGTGACGTCATGGCCCAGGTCCCTGAGGACGCGCGCCACGTTGATGCCCTTGCCCGCGGCGTCGAGCCGGGTGCTCTCGGTGCGGTTGACCTCGCCGAGCCGGATGGGGCCGACGCGGATCGCGAGATCCAGCGCGGGGTTGAGCGTCAACGTCAGGATCCTCGCCATCACACCACCTCCAGGGCTTCGCGCACCGCGGCGGCGGTCGGCTGTCTCAGTGCGATCTCGGCCAGCTCACGCGCCCGCGGCAGCGTCAGCTCGCGGATGGCGGCCTTCACCAGCGGCACGCGGCGGCTGCTGACGGACAGCTCGTCCACGCCCAGGCCGACCAGCACCGGAATGGCCTGGGGATCGGACCCGAGCTCGCCGCAGACCCCCACCCAACGGCCCTCGGCATGGGCGGCCTGGACCGTCAGGTGGATCAGCCGCAGCACGGCCGGGTGCATCGCATCGGACTGCGCGGAGAGCTGGGGATGGCCGCGGTCGATCGCGAGTGTGTACTGCGTGAGGTCGTTGGTACCGATCGAGAAGAAGTCGGCCTCCTTCGCGAGCGTGGGCGCGAGCAGGGCGCAGGACGGCACTTCGATCATCACCCCGAGCTGGACATCGGCCGCCTTCACCTCGGCCTGCACGCGATCGAAGATCGCCTTGCCGGCGCGGAACTCCTCGATGTCCTTGACCATGGGGAACATGATGCGCACCGGACGGGGACCGGCGGCGGTCAGCAGGGCGCGGATCTGCGTCTCGAGCACCTCCGGCCGCATCAACGTGAGACGGATGCCGCGCACGCCGAGGAACGGGTTGTCCTCCTGGGGCATCGGCCAGTACGTCAGCGGCTTGTCGCCACCAACATCCAGCGTGCGCGCCACCAGCGGACGGCCCTTCAGCGCATCGAAGGCCTCACCGTACTCGGAGATCTGCGTCGCCAGGTCTGGCGCCTCCGCATGTGCCATGAACACGAACTCGGTGCGCAACAGGCCAATGCCCTCGGCTCCGCGCTCGACGGCATCCGCCGCATGCGCGGTGTTGCCCAGGTTCGCGGCGACCTCCACCCGGTGGCCGTCGAGTGTGCGCGCCTCCTCGTGCCGCCGGGAATGTGCCGCCCGCCGCAGCACCTCCTGCTCGTCGATGCGCTTCTCGGTGCGCTGGCGGCGCGCAAGGCTCGGGGCCGCGACGACACGTCCGCTCTCGCCATCGACGATCAGCTCGACACCGGAGGTCAACGCCAACACGCGCTCGCCCGCACCGACGACGGCGGCGATGCCCAGGGCCCGCGCGAGAATCGCGCTGTGCGAGGTGGCTCCTCCGCGCGCGGTCACGAGCCCGCGCACCTTCGCCGTATCCAGCCGCGCGACGTCGGACGGCCCCACGTCATCGGCCACCAGGATGTAGGGCTGCTCCGGCGGCATCGGCATCTCGACGCCACACAGCAGGCCCAGTACGCGGCGGCCCACGTCGCGCAGGTCCGCGGCGCGCTCGGCCAGCAACCGGTCGGCGAGCGCTTCCTGCGTGCGCGCGGCGGTGTTGATCGCACGCCACCAGCCGGCCTCGGCCGAGGCCCCTTCGCCAATGGCCTCGTGGGCCGCATCGCGTAGATCCGGGTCTCCGAGCATCTCCGCGTGGATGGAGAGGATCTGCGCGACCTCCCCGCCCACCGTCCGCTGTACGAGCGTTTCGAGCTGCTGGCGGGCCCCCTCGAGCGCGCGCTCGAGCCGTACGCGTTCCCGCGCGGAATCGTCCGCTCGCTCGGGGTAACGGAAGTCCGGCAGCCGCAGCACGTAGGCGGGCGCGATGGCGAGGCCCGGCGAGGCCGGCACGGCTGTCAGCGGCTCGTCGGCCACCGGAGCGATGACCGGCTTCACCGGGGCGGCATGCGCGGTCCGGGCGGCGCTCTCCTCGCGCGTCTCCTGGAGCGGCGTCACCGGCTCGCCCAAGCCGCCACGCACCGCTTCCACCAGCGCCGAGACGGCCTGCGCGGCCCCCTCCCCTTCCGCGGAGAACACCAGCGTCTGGCCCCGCCGCGCGCCCAGCCCGAGCACCTTGGTCAGACTGGCCGCGGAGACCGCCTCCCCGTTGCCCTCGAGCAGGCGGACGCGGACCTCGGCGGTATGCGCCCGTGCCACCAGCACCAGCTCCCTGGCCGGCCGGGCATGCAGCCCGTGGGCGTTGAGCAGGCGGATGCGGGCGGTCTCGGCCCGCGCGGACTCTCCCGACAGCCGCGCCAGGACCTGCTCGGCGGGCAGGCCAGCGAGCTTCTCCCCTTCTCCGCGCGCGAGCAGCTCGTCGAGCCGCACGAGCAGCGAGCGATGGGTGTCACCCTGGGCGGCCAGACAGAAGACGCCGGAGACCTCTCCCGCGTCGTCACGGAAGCGCTGCTCCGGGGTGGCCAGCGCGAGGGCGGGCGCCTTGACGCCGGCAGTGCCGAACACGAGCCAGAGCCCCTGGCCCAGGGGCTGCGGCGGCTGTCCGGCGATCGCCGCGATGAAGGCCGCGTCCACACACCCGGCATGGCGCAGACGCGCCGCCGCGGCCAGGGCCAGCTCCAGACGGTCATGGGCCGGCACCCCCAGGCAGAGCGTCCCGGCATCGAATCTCGCGGACACCGGCATGCGGGACAGCATGGCGATCACCTCGTCGGCGTTCTTCGCACCGGCCAGGGTCTCGGCCACGCCGTCGCGCTCCAGCACGTGCGTGAGCTGACGCAGGATGTCGAGGTGCTCGTCGGACTGCGCGGCGATCGTCACCAGCAGGTTCACCCGGGTGCCGTCGTGCCACTGGACGCCGTCCGGGAACTGCAGCACGCGCACGCCCGTGGAGCGGACGTAGCGCCGGCTCTCCGGCGTGCCGTGGGGAATAGCGATGCCGTGGCCCAGATAGGTGGAGGACTGCGCCTCGCGGGCGAGCAACCCCTCGCGGTATTCCGCTGACACACGGCCTGCTTCCACCAGCGCATCGGCCGCCTGGTCGAGCGCCGCACGCCAATCGGCGGCGCGGCACCCCAGCCGGACATCGTCCCGAGTCAGCGTCAGCATCCGTTGCATCCTCCCCGTCCCGAGGCTTATAGATGACGTGCTGAATCGTGTCACCTACGTGGATTCAATGTCCAGCACCCACCCGAAATTCCCTGGATTCAGGAGGCCGAAATGACACTCGCGGACATCGCCCGGCTGGCAGGCGTGTCGCGGACCACGGCCAGCTACGTGCTGAACGGCCAGGCCGAGGCGCGCCGCATCAGCCCCAAGACGGTGGCGCGGGTGATGGCCGTGGTCAAAGAGCACAACTTCCGCATCGACGCCCAGGCCGCGGCGTTGCGGCGCGGCGCCAGCCACACCCTGGGCTTCATCGTGCCGGACCTCGAGAACGCCAGCTATGCGCGGCTCGCGAAGCTGCTCGATCACGGCGCCCGGCGCGAGGGCTACCAGGTGCTGATCGTCGGCTCCGGCGATGACCCCCAATCCGAGCGGGAGCTCGCGTTGGCCCTGCGCGCACGGCGCTGCGATGCGTTGATCGTGGCGAGCGCCCTGCCCGCGAAGGATCCGTTCTACACGGAGCTGATGGAGGCGGGCACGCCGGTGATCGCCGTGGACCGCGCGTTGGACCCGAAGCACTTCGTCTGCGTGACCAGCGACAACGTGTCGGCCGCCGAGATGCTGACGCGCTCGGTGATGGACGAGGGCACACGAAGCATCGCCTGGTTCGATGCGGTGCCCGCGCTCTCGATCAGCATCGAGCGGCGCAAGGGCTTCCGGCGTGCCGTCAAGGGACGCGTCGAGCACGTCCACGAGGCCACCGGGGCCCGCTACGACCGCGAGAGCGGCGCCCTGCTGATGCGTGGACTGCTCGCCGAGCACGGCCTGCCGGACGCGCTGGTCACCAGTTCCTATACGTTGCTGCAGGGCGTGCTCGACGTGCTGCTCGAATCACCCGCCGGCCTGCCACGGGCGCTGCGGCTGGCGACGTTCGGAGACGATCGCCTGCTCGATTTCCTACCGCTGCGCGTCAACTCGCTGCCGCAGCGGCACGAGCGCATCGCCGAGCTGACGCTGGCGCGCGCGCTGGAGGCTGTGCAGGGCCGGTATGTTCCCGGCTGCGAGGTGGTCGCCCGCGAGCTCAAACGCCGCGGCTGAGCAGGTATTCGATGGGCATGGCCGGGGTGAGAGCGCGGTTAGTCGATGTGCGGAAGAGAACGGCTGGAGAGGAGCTCGCGGTGGAGCTGATCGCTGGAGTGTGGGAGTCACTGAAGGCGGTGCGGGAGCGCTCGCCGCTCGTGCACAACATCACCAACTACGTCGTGATGAACAACACGGCCAACGCCCTGCTCGCCGTGGGGGCCTCGCCCGCCATGGTGCATGCGCGGGAGGAGGTGGCCGAGTTCGCGGCCATCTCGCAGGCGCTGGTGGTGAACATCGGCACGCTCTCGTCGGCCTGGGTGGAGGGCATGCGGCTGGCCATCCACTCCGCGCGCCAGTCGCGCGTGCCCTGGGTGTTGGATCCGGTGGGCGCTGGGGCCACGCGCTACCGCACCACCACGGCCGCCGAGCTGGCGCGGCAGGCACCGGCCGTCATCCGCGGCAACGCCTCGGAGGTGCTCGCGGTGGCGGGCGAGGCGGGCGCCACGCGCGGGGTGGACAGCACCCAGTCCTCCGAGGCCTCGCTCGAAGCGGCACGGCGGCTCGCCTCGAGCCTGGGCACCGTGGTGGCCGTCACGGGCAAGACGGACTACGTCACCGACGGCACCCGCGTCGTGGCGGTGGAAAACGGCCACCCGCTCATGTCCCGGGTGACGGGCATGGGGTGCACGGCGTCCGCGCTCGTGGGCGCCTTCCTGGCGGTGGAGCCCGACGCGGTGCTGGCCGCCGCGCGCGCCCTCGCCGTGCTGGGCCTGGCCGGGGAGCTCGCCGCCGAGCAATCCAAGGGACCGGGCTCTCTGCAGCTGCACCTGCTGGACGCGCTCCACACCCTGGACGAGGCCACCGTGCGCGCCCGCGCCCGCGTGCGTTGAGGAGGCTCCCCATGTCCCACCCCGTGCCCGACCTGTCCGTCTACCTCGTCACCGACCGCCTGATGGCGCGCGGGCGCGAGTTGGTGGACGTAGTGCTCTCCGCGGTGCGCGGCGGAGCCACCGTGGTGCAGCTGCGCGAGAAGGACGCCTCGACGCGCGAGACGCTGGAGCTGGGCCGGGCCCTGCTCGCACGGCTGCGGCCGCTCGGGGTGCCGCTCATCGTCAACGACAGGGTGGACCTGGCGCTGGCGCTGGGAGCGGATGGAGTCCACGTGGGACAGGGTGACCTGCCCCCCGAGGTGGCCCGGCGGCTGTTGGGGCCCGGCGCGCTGGTGGGCCTGTCCATCACCGGGCCGGCGGACCTGCCCACGCTGGACCCGGCGCTGGTGGACTACGCGGGCGTGGGCCCCATCTTCCCCACCGGCTCCAAGGCGGACGCCACCCCGGCGCTCGGACTGGAGGAGCTCGCCCGGTTGCGGCGCCTGCTGCCCGTCCCCATCGTGGCCATCGGTGGCATCACCCCCGCCAACGCCGCGGCGGTCATCGCCGCGGGGGCGGATGGCGTCTCGGTGGTGTCCGCCATCTGCTCCGCGGACAACTGCGAGGTGGCCGCGAATGCCCTCCTCAGGGCCGTCCGCGAGGGGCTCGCGAGCAGGGCCTCTCCGCGCCCGGGGTGACCCTCACGGCAGGTCCCGGACGGCGTGGAGCCGGAGCGGCGCTCCCTCCGTTTCGGGGTACGCCACCTCGAGTGCGAAGCCCGCCTCACCCGGGCGGCGCGCGGCGAGCTGCTCACACAGCTCCGCCGAGCCACACTCGAGACGCTCCGCCTGTTGCAGCAGGAACCCGTCGCCCTCCCTCACGAGGATCTTCTCCGCGTAGACGCCAGGAGGCGCCTCCGGGAAGGTCATGGTGAAGCGGGCTCCAGGCTCCACCGGGTGGCGCTCCAGGACGCGCCGGAAGGTGAAGCGCACGCCCGGGTCATCCTCCATGTCCGTGGGGTACCGCTCCATCTCGATCTCGACGCGCTGCTCCACGCCCCACTTGAAGGTGAAGCCCTGCTCCTTGAACGTCTCGGGGTAGAAGTGCGTGACGTTCAGCGTGCCGTCGCCGCGCTCCTCGGTGGCCCGCAGGCTCAACGCGACGCTGCACTCGATGCAGTTGCCCTGGCCCGGCTCCAGGTACGGAGCGATCCGGTAGGTACGCACCTCGTCTCCACATCCGGCCCACATCACCACGCCCAGCAGAAGAACCATTCGCATCACGCCAAGACCTCCAGGAAGAGTCGATTCCGGCCGGGGCGCGGATAAGCACGACCCATGCCGGGAGTCCGCGCGCCGCGTTCCCCAGGAGCGGGACCGGGGTTGTCTGGACAGCGCGGCTCGCGAGGCGCGCGGGAATTCATGACCCCCGTGACACAGGTGTCATGCGAAGGCCTTCCGGAAGGGGCACTCACCCCATTGTCATTCATGCACGCTCTGGCGCGTCGCCTGGAGGACGAATCCTCTCCGTCCCTTTGCCGCGGCACGCGGGCCTGACGTAAGGAGGAGAGATGCGTTCCTCGAACAGCGGCTTCAGCGGTCGTGTGTCGGCGCTCGCACTGGGATTGCTCCTGGCGGCGGCCTGCAACCGGGACAAGAAGCCCGAGGCGGCTGGCGCCGGAGGGGCCGCGCCGGACAAGGCGGAGAAGAAGATCGCCCTGCTCCTGCCCGAGTCCAAGACGGCCCGGTACGAGTCCCACGACCGGCCCCTCTTCGAGCAGAAGGTGAAGGCGCTGTGCCCCGAGTGCCAGCTCATCTACAGCAACGCGGACCAGAACGCCGCCAAGCAGCAGGACCAAGCCGAGGCGGCACTCACCAACGGCGCCACCGTGCTGGTGTTGGATCCGGTCGACTCGGCCTCCGCCTCCGCCATCGTGGCGCGCGCGAAGCAGTCCAAGGTGCCCGTCATCAGCTATGACCGGCTCATCGTCAACGCGGATGTGGACTACTACATCTCGTTCGACAACGAGAAGGTGGGCCAGCTCCAGGCCCGGGCGTTGGTGGACAAGCTGAAGGCGGACGGCAAGACGAGCGGGACGCTGGTGATGATCAACGGCTCGCCCACCGACAACAACGCGAAGCTCTTCAAGGCCGGGGCGCACTCGGTCATCGACGGGAGCGGCTTCACGGTAGGGGCCGAGTACGACACGCCGGACTGGAGCCCGGACAGGGCGCAGCAGCAGATGGAGCAGGCCATCACCCGGCTCGGCAAGGAGGCGATCACCGGTGTCTACGCGGCCAACGACGGCACCGCGGGCGGCGCCATCGCGGCGATGAAGGCGGCCGGTGTCACTCCCCTGCCCCCCGTCACGGGTCAGGACGCCGAGCTGGCCGGCATCCAGCGCATCCTGTCCGGTGAGCAGTACGTCACGGTGTACAAGGCCATCAAGCCCGAGGCCGAGGCCGCGGCCGAGCTCGCCGTCGCGCTGGCGCGGGGGCAGCCGCCCGAGGCCGGCAAGGTCAACGGGAAGGTGAACAACGGCAAGAAGGACGTGCCCTCCATCCTGCTCATGCCGGTGGCGGTGACGCGGGAGAACGTGAAGAGCACCGTCGTCGCGGACGGGTTCTGGACGGCCGGGCAGATCTGCACGGGGGCCTACCAGCAGGCGTGCAAAGCGGCGCAGCTCCAGTGAGCCAGGGGTGGGAACCATGCCGCCGGCCACGCTGCTGGAGCTGAAGGGCGTCTCCAAACGTTTCGGGGCCGTCCAGGCGCTCAGCCAGGTGGACTTCGAGGTCCGCCCTGGAGAAGTCGTCGCCCTGGTGGGAGACAACGGAGCCGGGAAGTCGACCCTCATCAAGACCGTCTCCGGCATCCTGCCCATCGACGAGGGGCAGGTGTTCTTCGAAGGCAGGCCGGTGAAGCTGGAGGGACCGCAGAGCGCCACGGCGCTCGGAATCGCGACCGTGTACCAGGACCTCGCGCTCTGCGACAACCTGGACGTGGTGGGCAACCTGTTCCTCGGGCGCGAGGCGCGGACCGGGGGCGTCGGGAGCCTGCTGGGCTGGCTGGACGAGACGGCCATGGAGCGCCAGGCGGCGGAGCTGCTCCAGCGGCTGTCGGTGAGCATCCCCAGCGTGCGGACGCAGGTGGCGGCGCTGTCCGGCGGGCAGCGGCAGTCCATCGCGGTGGCCCGGTCGATGATGGGCTCGCCGAAGGTGGTGCTGCTGGACGAGCCCACCGCGGCCCTCGGGGTGGCGCAGACACGGCAGGTGTTGGACCTCATCCGCCGGCTCCGGGAGCAGGGGCTCGGCGTGGTGGTGATCAGCCACAACCTGGTGGACGTGTTCTCCGTGGCCGACCGCATCATCGTGCTGCGGCTCGGCCGGCGGGTGGCCACGTTCGAGGTGAAGAGCACGAGCCAGGTGGAGGTCGTCTCGGCCATCACCGGAGTGCACACCGCCGAGGTGGCCCAGACGCTGTCCAAGGGGAAGCCATGAGCGCCCCCAGCGAGACGAGGGATCCACGGCTCATCGCCGACGAGCCCGGACTGAAGGGCGCCTGGGCGGGCTACCGCCGCCGGCTGTCGCAGGGCGAGCTGGGCAGCCTCCCGGTCATCGTGGGACTGGCCGTCATCTGGCTCATCTTCTATCTGGCCAACGAGCGCTTCCTCTCCCCCGTCAACCTCACCAACCTGATGCTGCAGATCGCCGCCATGGGAACCATCGCGGTGGGGCTGGTGCTGGTGCTGCTGCTGGGGGAGATCGACCTGTCGGCCGGAGCCGTGAGCGGGCTGGCGGCGGCGGTGATGGCCATCCTCAGCGTCAAGCAGCAGTGGCCGCCCGTGCCCGCACTCCTGGCGGGGCTGGGGACGGGCGCGGCGGTGGGGCTCTTCCACGGGAGCTGGCTCACCCGGCTGCGGGTGCCCTCCTTCGTGGTCACCCTGGCCGGGCTGCTCGGGTGGCAGGGCGCGCTGCTGTACGTGCTGGGAGAGACGGGGACGGTCAACCTCAACGATGAGGTGCTCATCGGGCTGGCGGGGACCTTCTTCGAGCCGGGCATCGCCTGGACGGTGACGGCCCTGGCCATCGCCCTCCAGGTGGCGGTGGTGCTGCGGGGACGGCGGCGGCGGGCGGCGGCGGGACTGCCGCTGGCTCCCTGGCGCGGCGCGCTGGTGGGCGTGGTGGCGCCCTCGGCGGTGCTGGTGGCGGCGATGACGGTGTTCACGCGCGACCGCGGGCTGCCCCTGGCGGTGGTGCTCTTCGTGGGGCTGGCGCTGGCCTTGGAGCTGGTGCTCCGGCACACCCGGTTCGGGCGTCACATCTTCGCGGTGGGCGGCAACGCCGAGGCCGCGCGGCGGGCGGGCATTCCGGTGCAGGGCATCCGGGTGGCTGTCTTCACACTGGCGTCGGCGCTGGCGGCGGCCGGAGGGATTCTCGCGGCCTCGCGCCTGATGGCGGTCAACCAGTCCTCGGGCAGCGGAGACGTGCTGCTGAATGCCATCGCGGCGGCGGTCATCGGAGGCACCAGCCTCTTCGGTGGGCGAGGCTCGGCCTGGTCGGCCCTGCTCGGCGCGCTGGTGATTGGCTCCATCTCCAACGGCATGGACCTGCTGGCGCTCTCGTCCTCGGTGAAGTTCATGGTGACGGGCGGAGTGCTGCTGGTGGCCGCGTCCATCGACGCGCTCTCGCGCCGGGGCAGGCAGGCCGCGGGCCGGGCGTGAGGCTGGGGCTCGTGCTTCTCGCACCCGTCAGCAGCGCACAAGGGAGGAGACCCGGTCCGCTCCATGCGGCTCCCCTCTCACGGTGCCGTGTGGCTACACTTCCGGCGCCATGAAAGTCTTCATCGTCCACGCCCACCCCGAACCCCAGAGCTTCAACGGAGCCCTCACCCGTCACGCCCAGCAGGTGCTCCAGGCGGAAGGGCACGAGGTCCAGGTGTCCGACCTCTATGCCATGGGGTGGAACCCCGTCTCGGGCCGCGGCAACTTCACCACGGTGGCCAACGCGGACGTCTACAAGCAGCAGGCGGAGGAGGCGCACGCCCTGGCGCACCACGGCTTCGCCCCCGACATCCAGGCGGAGATGGACAAGGTGAGTGCATGTGACGCGCTCATCTTCCAGTTCCCGCTGTGGTGGTTCTCGATGCCGGCCATCCTCAAGGGCTGGGTGGATCGCGTCCTCGCGTCGGGGTTCGCCTATGGCGGCGGGCGCTGGCACGACCGCGGCGTCTTCCGGGGCAAGCGGGCCATGTTGTCGCTGACCACGGGCGGCGGGGAGACCTACTTCAGCGCCGAGGGCCTGAGCGGCGACATCATGATGCAGCTCTACCCCATCAACTACGGCGTCCTGCGCTTCTGCGGCTTCGACGTGCTGCCGCCCCACATCAGCTTCGCGGCGGCGCGCGTGAGCCCGGAGCAGCGCGCAGGGTACCTGGAGTCCTACGCGCAGCGGCTGCGCACCCTGGCCACGACGCCTCCTCTGGTCTACCCGTCGCTGGAAGAGTTCGACGAGACGTTCCGCCGCCGCGTTGCGGGCTGATCATGTCCTACTACGGCCTGACCCGGGGTTGAGACGGACTGGGGACAACCATGGTTCACGCCTGTCCCGAGTGCCGGATCATGCTCTCCTTCCAGCGCAAGGAGACGCTCAATCCGGACCTCATCGCGGGCCACTGGTACGGCTGCCCCGGGTGCGCACGCAACGTGTGCGACGCCTGCGGAAGGGCTTCGGGGCGGCACTGCCGCGAGTGCGGCGCCACCCTGGAGCCCGACCAGTGCTTCCCCGTCATCTTGAGGCCCCTGGAGGACTGGCGGCCGTACATCCCTGGCGAAGACGACGTTCTCGGGGACGGCCTGCGGCACGCGACGGAGTTGATTGCGTGCGCCACCGAGGCCTCCATCCGGGACATCGACACGGCGCTCCCCGAGTGGGCACGCGACTCCTTTCGCGAGATGGTGCTCAGCCTCGACATCGAGCGGCGGCTGGGAAGCACCGACTACCTCTTCGTGATTGGCGAACGGGAGATGCGCTGGACGCCCGCCTGGGAGCAGCGGCTCTCGGTCGCCGCGAGCTACTACGCCGAGACCGGAGGTGACCCGGTCCACCAGGCCCTTCAGCAACGTGAGCTGCTGCGAGGCTGGGACGTACTGGCTCCCGCCTCCCGCCCCGCCATGGGGGCCGTCCTGGAGGCCGTGGTCCACCCCGGCCAGGATGTCGCGAAACAAGCGCTGAAGACGCTGGAGTCCCTCCAGCCCTCCCTCGGGGACGTGCGGGGCTCGCTCGTCCCCATGCTCCAGAGTGGAGAGCCGGCACGCGTCCAGCGGGGATTGGCGGTGCTCCGGTGCGTCCTCGACCAGCAGGACATCCTCTACAGGGCGCCGCGTGACGCGGTGGAACAGAGGCTCTGTGAGGCACTCGCCCGCTGCGGCGCGGCGGACATCGAGGCGCTCCTCACGCGCATCGCGGCTCCATCCGACCCCAGGAGGGCAGACCCAGCGGCTACCGCCATCGGGGCGCTCGGGCTCGTGGAGGAGGTCTTCCCGTTACTGTCTCGAACCTTCACCCAGAGCCGCCGGCACCGGCAGAACCAGGTGCTCTCCTTCATCGCCGCCATGGGCAGACCGGCGGGCACCACGAGCGTCCGCACGTGGCTCCTCGAACGGCTGGAGCAGGCGGAGTCCCTCGACACCGCGAAACCGCTCCTCTCGGCCCTCGGGCGCATTGGAGCCATGACGGACGAGGCCCTCCATCGCTTGGAGGCGTGGGTCGACGAGGCCACGGGCCCGCGGCGCGTGGAGGCACTCCGGCTCCTCATCGACCTCCTGTCCCTTCGCGGCCTGGCGACGTCCGAAGAGCTCCGCGCCCGGTGCCTGCGGGCCGCACGCGAGGCGGGTACACCCGAGGAACGCCTGGCGCTCATCCGGCTCCTGTGCCATCTGCCGCCAGCACAGCGGCAGGCGCTCTTCCCCGAGCACCCTGAACCCGGAGAGCTGCTCGTCATGCTCCTGGAAGAGACGGGACACACCTTGGGCAGCCAGCTCGACGCGGACTGGCTGACGCCGCTCCTCGCCACGCCTCGGTTGCGCGACTGGCTCATGGCCCTCGCGCGCGAGGAGCCCGACTGCTACCTGACCTCCGTCGTTCTCGACGCGGCGGGGCCGGAGTGTGGAGGGCTCCTCCTGCCGCTTCAGCGCAAGCTCGCCGACCGGAGTGAGATCCCGTACCGGCGCGCGAGCTGGCTGCGCACCCTCGGCCGCATCACTCCGGGCCCCGGCTCGCCCGCCCACGCCTTGCTCCTGGCCGCACTGCTGGACCAGGCAGAGAGCGTGGATACGCGCATCACCGCCGCGCGCACCCTGTGGACCCTGGGGGTTCGCGCCCTGCCGGGCACCCGCCTCCTCCCTGCCCTGCGCGACCGGTCCGCCGCCATCCGCAGTTGGGCCCTGCTGCTCGTGGACGAATTGGACGAGAACCTCGCCGGCTCGCTTCGAGAGGACCCCAGCCCCCTGGTGCGCTGGACGATGGGCCTCCGGACCTGAACGGCTCCCGCTCATCCTCACTCACCCGGCAGGCCGGGGCAGGCCTTCCGGTAGGGCTCCAGCCCGGTCATGTAGCCCCGCCACTGCTCTGGCGTCAGCTCGCGCCCCAGGTACGCACAGGTCTGGGTCACCCAGCCCCCGGGGAGCGCGGGCCAGACCCAGCCCTGGGTGCCACTCACCACGCCCAGCCGGCGCGCCCCGGGACCGATGGCCACGGACACTACCGGCGACTCATGGGGAATGCGCGCGAGCAGCGTGCCGCTGGACAGCTCGAAGAGCCGCGCCGACCGATCCCAGCTCCCGGTGGCCAGGTGCTTGCCATCCGCGCTGAAGGTCACGGCCACGAGCCCGCGCCAACGGACACACTGCTAGGCTCCGGGAGTCTGGGGACGCTTGTCCATCGTACCGATCCTCACTCGCGCAACGTTGAAGGGGGCACATGTATCCCATGCGAAGTCATCGCCGTTCCAGCCGGAGCACCGTCTTCGGACGTCCCTGGCGGGCCCTGCTGCTCACGCTCGGCCTGGGGCTTCCCGCCGCCGCCGGTCCCCGGACGCCGGAGCCCGCCGCGCCCTGCACACCGGAAGCGCTCTTCCTGGGCAAGGGCCAGCGGGACTTCGCGGACACCTCCGAGCTCCTCGGCGGTGATGGCGCTCCCGACCTGGTGCTGGCCGTCCGGGGCTGCACGGCCAGCGTCCTGAGGCACGTGGAGATCTCCGCGGAGGACGGGACGGTGCTGTGGGACACCCGGCCCGACAACGACAGCTGGACGGTCAGCGTGGCCGCGCGCCAGACCCCCGAGCAGCTGCTGCAGTACCCCTCCGGCGAGCTGCTTCGCACCGCGCTGGTGTGGAGGACGACGCCGCAAGGCGCGGGCGCCGAGCTCGTCCTCTCCGTCTCCGGTGAGAGTCCCCGCGGACAGGCGTTCCAGTCCAAGCCCCAGGGCAAGGTGACCCTGAGCTACGCGGATGGCGCTTCGGAGTCGATTCCCCTCCAACCCGCTCCGAGTCCCCTGCCCCCCGCGCTCGCGCCGCTGATGGGCTCCCCGCCCCTGGATGCCGCCGCGGTGCTCCGGGACTTCGCCGCGGAGGACGTGACGCGCCAGCGCACGGCCATCCCCCGGCTCTCCGAGGCGGTGACGCGGCTCGAGCCCCAGGAGTCCCTGCCCGTCCTGAAGCTGGCCCTCTTCTCCAAGAGTGACAGGGGCCCCGACGACATTCCCGCCGCCGCCGCCCGGGCCCTGCGCCTGCTCGGGCCGCGTGCACTCCCCGCCGCGCCCGCGCTCGTCCAGACCTACCTGCGCGCCAGCTACCCGCCCTTCAAGGCCCAGCTGACGCGAGCGCTGTCCGCCATGGGGCCGGACGTCGCCCCCGCCATCCTGGGCATGCCACCGCAGGACTCCGAGTCCTCGCCGTCGGGACGCAAGGAGCTCCTCGACGCGCTCGAGCCCACCGACGAGCGCCTCGTCCGGCTGTTCCGCGCGCTGGTCTCGGACGATGCGAGCGCGGCGAAGCAGGCGGAGGCGCTGTCCGACTGCAAGGACGCCGGCCCCGCCTTCTTCGCGCGCGCCGCGAAGAACCGCGCCACCGTGAAGGAGGCCTCGCGGCTGCTCGAGCACTCCACCCCTCGCATCCGGCACCTGGCGGCGGGGGTTCTCCTGGCCTCGGGAGAGCGCGCGCCCGCGGTCCGGCGCGAGGTGAAATGGGGCGCCCTGGAGTGTGGCGAGGGCTTCGCGCGCCTGCTGCGCTCCGGGCCGAAGGAGGACCCGCGGGAGGGCGTGTTCCTCGCGGGCTCCACGGGGATGGCGCTGGTACCCCGGCTCGTGTACCGGCAGGGGGGTTGGGAGCCCGTCCTCCTGGGGCTGGTGTCAGGGCCCTCCGAGTGGTTCCCCATCCTCCCCGAGGCGGCTCCCATCCGGACGCAGACGAAGGCCATCGAGTACACGGGGAGCTGCGGGACGCCCTACCAGGCCCTGCCGCTGCTGAACCAGGAACCGCCGAATCCCACCGGCTTCGCCCTCTCGAAGAAGACCGAGGCCCGGCCCATTGCGGAGGCGCCCGCGGAGCTCCAGTCCGCCATCCAGGGCGTGCTGAAGGCCCAAGCGCCCGACGAGTCCCGGCTGCTGGCGAAACAGCTCAGGGCCAGTTCCTGGTACACCGGTGAGGAGGACCCCACCACCCTCTGGCGCGAGATCCGGCCGCCCCAGGACGCGCCTGCCCGGTGCCTGGCCGTCACGGCTTCGGAGTGGCTCTGCCACACGAGCCAGGGACGCGAGCTGCGCTCCAAGGCCGAACCCAACGATCCGTTGGCCTCGTGCCAGTCGCGCTTCTGGCTGCGCGGGAGCGTCACGGCGATGCGCATCATCCAGGCCTCGCGGGAGTGCACGACGGAAGGCCTGGGCGACCTGCCTCCCCCGGTCGTGGAAGCCCGGGGCGCGCTGATGCTGGAGGGGCGCGCCTGGTGGCTCATGTCCGTCCGCCGTCCTGGCAGCGACGGCATCGGCGACGGGGACGAGTTGTGGGGGCCCCGCGGGAACGGCATGGAGCGCGTGGCCTCCCTCTCCCCTCACCTGGAGAGGTGCGACTGACAGGTCACGCGTGGACGGGCCGCGCCGCCTTGCCCTCGCGGACCGGCGCTCTCAGCCCGCGCCGCCGGGAGCCCCCTCGCACGAGCGCCGGGTCAGTCTCCCCAATCGACCGGTACACCGCGCTCCGCAGCGCGATCTCCCGGGGGTCCGCCAGGTGGGCTCCCATGCGGTTGGGGAAGTAGGCGTAGCCGAGCTGCGCTTCGGGGTCGGCGAAGCCAAAGGAGCCTCCCGTTCCCGGGGCGCCGAAAGCGCTCGGATGCGCGAAGGGGTTCTTCCGGTTTGGCTTCGCGAACCCGAGCGAGAACGGGACCTCGACTTTCAAGCACGCATCACGGAAGCCGCGAACCGGCGGGAGGGGTGGCGCCATGAGCTGCCGCAGGGTCTCCTCGCGCAGCCCGAGCTCCTTGCCGCCCGTCGCGAACACGCCATACACGTGAGCCATGGCCCGCGCCGTTCCAACGCCGCCCCCCGCGGGCACCTCGAAGTTGCGGCGATAGACGTGCTCGGTCTTCTCCGGCAGCTCCGAGCCCAACAGGCACCGGCGGAAGCGTGAGCGCGGGTTGAGGGCCGCGAGCAACGTCGGGAAGGGCATCGAGAAGAAGGCGCTGGCCATGTTGAACCTTTGAGTCTTCGCCAGCCGGGAGTCCGGGATGGTTTCAGGCAGCCGGATGTAGAAGTCGAGCCCCAGGGGCTCCGCCAGCTCCTCCTGGAAGAACCGCCCCAGGGTCCGGTGCTTCGGATCCACCCGGCGCAGCAGCTCGCTCTCATAAAAGCCGAGGGTGACGCCGTGGTAGGCCTGCCGCGTCCCTGGCTCCCAGGCAGGCTTCTGCCTCGCCAGGACCACCGCCAGCTGGTCGGGATCCGCGACGAGGCCGATGTCCGGACGCACATCCAACACAAACAACCCGGCCTGGTGCGCGAGCAGTTGCCGGACGGTGATCTTCTCCTTCCCCTGCTGGGCGAACTCCGGCCAGTAGGTGCTCACGCGCTCGTCGTAGTCGAACAAGCCCCGTGAATGGGCCAGCGCCATGGCCAGCCCGGCCATGCCCTTGGTCGAGGAGTAGACGATGACCATCGTGTCTTCTTCCCAAGGCTCCCCGGTCGCCGCGTTGCGGATGCCGCCCCAGAGGTCGACGACCTTCTCCCCGCGGTAATAGACACAGCAGGCGGCGCCGAGCTCCTTCCGGCGCTCGAAGTTCTCGAGGAAGACCTCCCGCACCGCCTCGAAACCCGGCCTGACGAAGCCCGCGATGCGAGCACGCCCACCGCCACTCTTCCCGGACATGGTGCCCCCCGCGCCAACGGCCAATCACAAGGTGCGGGCCCATCCGCCAGCGAACAATGCCCCCAGGGTCTCGGAGACTGACCGCTCATGGATTCCGCCCCTGCCCGGCGGGGCTGGGAGGGGCTCGTGTGTCACCCGCGGACTACGGCACCAGGCTGGTGCACACGTCCTGGAAGGTGACGGCGGTGGTGCTCGTGTTGAACGTGCGGCGCTTGGACGTGGCGGTGTTGGGGGACTGCGCCGGCCGCGTGTTGTAGAGGATGTCGTTCAGGTTGTTCGAGTTCCAGTAGGGATCCGTGGTGCGATCCGCCCAGAACTCCCAGCGGACCCAGCCCCGCCCCTTGGCGAACCAGAAGCGCTCGGCGCCCGTCGGCATCCACTCGCAACCCGCGCAGCTCCGGTCGTGGTACCGGTCGATGATGGCCACGTCCACCGTGCCCAGGTTGCCCCCCATGTTGATGGGCCCGAGGAAGCGGAACTGGTGCTGGCCCTTGGGCCAGGCGGTGGTGTTTCCGTTGTAGCCGCACACCGGCGCGTTGATGAAGTTGAAGTACTTGTGGTTGGTCGAGAAGTTCTGGATGCGCCCGTTGCCCGGGCTCCAGATGCGCGGCATCCAGAAGGAGCCCGCGGGGGTGTTGTCATAGGCCTCGCCAGGCCCCTCGCCGACCGGCAGCGTCGTGTCCCGCTCGAGCCAGATGCGGTCGTTGTTGTAGCCGTAGCGCTCCCACCGCCGGCCATCGCCGGGGTTCTTCAAGTACCAGAACCTGCCCGTCGCCGTGCGCGTCTGCTGCATGTCCCCATAGGCGGGATCCCTCAGGGGCCCGCCGGTGGATGGCCTGCTCTACCGCTCGGTGCAGACGGCGGTGAATGGCGGCTGGTCCACCTGGTCCAGCCTGTCCGGCGCGGTGGCGGGCAACCCGGTGGTGAGCAACCAGGCCAACGGCGAGCTGGTGCTGGCGGCGCGCGCGGGCAATGGCGAGACGTGGGTGCGCACGCGCTCCGCGGGAGTCTGGGGCGGCTGGGTGTCCCAGGGCGGCATGACCTTCGATGATCCGGCGGTGGCCCGCAACTCGGATGGCCGCCTGCAGCTCTTCGTCCGGGGCGACACGGGCAACGTCTATTCGAAGTACCAGGCGACCCTCAACGGAGCCTTCATCACCACCTGGGACAACTTCCTGGGCACCACCGTGGGAGGCCCGGCCGTGTCTCGCAACGGGGATGGCCGGCTGGAGCTGTTCGCGCGCTGGTCGGATGGCAAGTCGGCGCACAAGTGGCAGCTCGCGCCGAGCGGCTCGTGGGACAACTGGGGCACGGACATGGGCGGCTACATCCAGACGACCCCGGTGGTGGCCTACCATGAGGTCGAGAAGCGGATGTACCAGTTCGTCCGCGGCACCGACGGCACGCTCTTCTACACGAACCAGACGGCGGCCAACAGCGGCTGGACGGGGTGGATGCAGCTGGGCACGCTGGTGTCCACGTCGCAGCCGGCGGTGGGCGTCAACACGGATGGCTCGGTGATGGTGTTCGTCCGGGGCACGGACAACGCCATCTGGAGCAACCGGCTGTCCGGCGGGGCCTGGAGCGGCTGGAGCTCGCACGGCGGAGTGATCACCTCCAGCCCGGCCGTCACCCGCTACGACGACGGCCGGCTGGCCATCATCGTCCGCGGAGACAACGGGCTGATGCACCTCCGCACGCAGCTGTCGGCGAGCAGCGGCTCCTGGAGCGCCTAGAACGTCCTGGGCGACAGCGTGGCCCGCTTCTAGGCGGGTGGGGGCGGGGCGGGTCTCCGGCGTGGAGACCCGCCCGTCGTCCTCGGCACCGGAAAACATCACCTCGTTCTATTCGTTTCGCTGATGGGCGCTCGGCCCACTGTCACAATTGCTTCTCTCGCGCTCCATCCTGATGCCTGGGAAAGACAACCAGGCGCGGCCTTCTCGGAGACAGCCAGAACCGGGTTCCCGTGTTGGCCGTCGATTTGAGCAACCTTTCTTTGCTTGAACAGGAGGCGCAGCCATGGGAGTCAAGAGCTTTGACACCGGTGACAAGGTGGTCGGTGGTGGAAAGTACATGCGAGGGATTGTGACGATCGATGATGGGGGAAACATTCACATTCGAACCCACGTCGACACTCATGTGAAGTTGGCCGGCTTCACGGGTGGTCTCATCGCGCTCTTCAGCGACAAGAACGGTACGCTGCTGCATCGCACCGAGCTCTTCCAGTACGGCGTCGACGGCTTGTGGATTATTGGCAAGCCCTCGGAGCGCTGGGTGGATGAGTTCCTCACCGTCGATCCAAGCATTGGCATCAATACGGACCGTATCGATGTCATTATGGGTATCACGCCAAAGAACCGGCTGTTCGTCGATCTCCAGGAGTTCGTCGATATCTTCAAGGCGATCTCCACGGTCATTGAGTTGATCGGGACGGTTGGCGGCGAGTCGGGCAATGGTGGAAGCGCCCTCGTGAGCACGAAATCGAACTTGATCGCGCAGGCGGCACAGGCACCGGAGCCGAAGCCGAGGCCGAGGCCGACATCGAAGCCGAGACCCAAGTATGAACCGTGATCCGCGAACGCCCGCTGCCGGACGGCACCACACAGGAGCCTGGGCGTAGGAGGATGGCAGCGGCGGCGAGCAGGGAAGGCTCGCTGCCGCTCAACCACACGAAGCGCGGGAGAGGAGCTCGACATCCACCACCCCTACACCCGAGACGATGTCCTCCACGAGGACGTCGATCCGCTGAAGCGGGCCGGACAGCGCCTCACCTTGCGTGGGTAAGGCGCTGTCCGGCCCCTCCGTCAGAACGTGTAGGGTACGAACTGGCCGATGCCGTTGCTGCCCCGGATACGGAGGATGACGCTCCCGTGCTCGCCGCCGTACTGCTCGCGATGCATCTCCTTGAGCGGCGTCAGGTCGAAGTGGAGCGTCCGATAGAGCAGGGCCCTGCAGAAATCCTGGTTCGCGTTGTGGGTCACCTGGAGATGGGCCTGCACCGGCTGGGACTCCATGAACGACCCAGACCACGTGAGTCCGTAGACATGCTGGCGACAACCCCCGCCGTGCATGACGCGCACCCACAGCGTGTCCCCCGAGACCGAGGAGCCCCGGACCGTGATGGGAGCATTGCCCACGGTGTTGGCTCCAATCTCTATCGGATTCATCTCCACCGGCTCCATCGGGAACATCGGTCTCACGGCCGCCATGGCGCTCCCGCCCATGAGCAACGCCCCCAGCACCCAACCGCATGGATTCAACTTCCGCATGATTCACCTCCTCGCACTCGTGGATGGACCTCGAAGCAGCCGGGTCCTCACCAAGGGAGGACTCCTGGGCTTCATAGGGTTAGAGGGGATGACCCGGCCTCGTGATGAGCGGGCTGGACGTCGGCACCACACCCAGCCGCAACGGCCAACACCTTGGGTAATGAACCCCTGAAGCCTTGTTCTGAAGCTTCTGTGTCAGACGCTGGCGGACCTGCGCCCGCTATTCCCGAGCGCGGTCAGTGAGCAGGTAGGCGGACGTGGAGTAGACGGGAAGAAGAGGCAGGAGCACGACCCAGCGGCTTCAACCATTTGACTGGCCAGGGAGACAGGATTTGAACCTGTCTCCCCTGCCCCTCCTCACAGCGGCAACAGGGTGACGTTGCCGCCCTCCAGCGGCGCATCGAAGCGGTAGCCGGTGTCGAGCACGAGCCGGATGGACCCGCCCTTGCCAGTGCTCCCATCCGTCAGCTCGAGCCGGAACCCGTGTCCGGGCTCGCGGTTCACGGTGCACGTGAGCCTGCCTCCACAGCTGGACGAGACGCTGCGCATCCATCCGCCCATCTACTCCATCGTCCGCAAGGTGGTGGCGGACGACGTCGTCCGTGGTTTCCAGGTGCGCGGCGGCACCTCGCTCTACCTGAGCCCCTACGCCACGCACCGGCTGCCCGAGTTCTGGCCTGACCCCGAGCGCTTCGGGGTCGGACACGACCTGGTAGAGAGCGAACCCGAGCAGGGCCGCGCCCGCGAGCGCGCCCGCGGCGCCGAGCCCCGCGGTGACGGCGACGATGCGGGCGGTACGGGCCATGGATCGCGGGAGGAGAGGGTCGTCGGTCTAACGCCCGCTGCAACCCGTTGTTAGCCGCGCGCGCGCCGGTAGTGCATAGCGACGGCGCCGTTGCGGAACGGCGTCGCCGAGACCAACTCGAGCCGTCGCGTGGTGGGTAGCCCGCTCTGGTACAGGGTTGGGCCATGACCGGCGACCATGGGGTGGAGTAGGAACTTGTACTCGTCGATCAGATCCAGCCGGTCTAGCTCGGTCGCGAGCTTACCGCTACCGAGGAGCACGCCGGCAGGGGTTACGTCCTTGAGCTTCTGCACGCTCGTACGCAAGTCGCCGGTGATGTGGTGGCTGTTGGTCCACCTGAAGTCCGTTCGCGTCGACGACACCACGTACTTCGGCTTGGCCTCCAGCTTGATCGCCCACGCGCGCATTGCTGGCGGTGCCTCCTCGTCGCCGCGAGCGACCGCCGGCCAATAGCTCTCCATCATCTCGTAGGTGACGCGGCCCCACAGCATCGCCCCTCCCTCGTCCATAAGACGGGTGAAGAAAGCGTGTGTCTCGTCGTCGACGATTCCCTCCCGGTGGTCGACGCAACCGTCGAGGGTGACGTTGATGCTGAAGGTCAAGAGTCCCATGGCGACGAGTCTACTCCGAGTTGGGCGGACCGCTGGACTGTCACTTGCCGACGATGTGTATAGGCGGAATGGGGGCCGTGTTGAGGGAGAGGGCTGGAGCCGAGGGGGAGAGGAGGGCTGCTGACGGGTGCCACGAGGGCTGTGGGCCGGGCTGGTGGAGACACGGTGCGGCCCCCAGAAAGGGTGTCAGAGGATTCGAGTGAGGCGAGCCGGCACGACACGCGGCGGAAAAGAGAAGAGGGGAAAGCTGGCCGAGAAATCCCCTCGCCTCCACCGTGCCGCCGCCTCTCGGAACGCCGCGACGAAGGCCCGGTACTGCTCACGCAACTGCTTCAATGCCTGGCGCGTCGAGGCATGCCCCAACGGCCGAGGGCTGCGCTTGAGGTGCTCGGGCCGGGTATGCGGGTGCTGCGCCCGCACGGCCCGGGCCCCCAACACAGGCGTGTTCCGTGCACGAGCCTCTGCTTCCACCCCCTCCACCAGTCCCCACTCCCCGCAGCGGCGGCCTCGGGCGAGGAGGAGGCACCATCTGCAGGGGCGGCACCTGTGGGCAGCTGCGGGAGACGTCAGCACGCTCCGAGGCTGGACGGGGCCGGGTTGCTGCGCAGGACGTTCGCAGGAGATGTCTTCTCGTGCCCAAGGTGCGGAGGCCAGCGACGGATGCTGGCATACCTGACGCAGGGCGCCGTCATCCGGCGCATTCTCCGTCACCTTCAGCTGCCCGAGCAGCCGCCGCGCCTGGCCTCGGCGCTGGGGCCAGCGCAGCAGGCGCTCTGGGAGTAACTCTCGGCTGAGGGTCTCACCCTCTCGAGCAGCTCGCGGCAACCGCTCGCCCGCGCAAGGCAGTGGTGCGCCTGGAGCGCGACGTGCAGGCCTCCTTGGGGGGCCTCCTTCACCGTCCAGGGCCTGTCGCAAGTCCCTCCTGGGCCCACCACCTACCCCCGCCCTCTTCCGCAACAGGACTCCCATCCGGCCTATACTTATACTTCAACTCTTACGCGCCGGATCCCATATGGGCTAGACCCTGGCACATGCCCATGACCTCCCGGAGTCCATGACCCGAGTCAAGCGTCCCTGGCTCTCAAGCCTCGATATTCCCCAGGCCAACTCTCTGGACAAGCTCCTCAGCAGGTTCCGCTCCAGTGTGCGCAATGGGTCATGGGAAGACGCGCCCGGGCTTCGCGACAAGCGAGACCGGTCTTATTACCGCGACGCATGTCGAATCTTGGGGTTGATCGATGCCTCGGGTGCCGTGTCCCCCCTGGGACAGGCCCTGATAGACAACCCCCGGAAAAATCCCCGCCACGCCCTCAAGGAGGCCTTCGCGCGGAGTCTTGTCGGTCAAGAATGGCTTGCCTGGGCAGGAGTCTCCAATATCGACGGACTCGATCCCGCCTCCGCTCAAGACTTCCTGTGCGACCGTTTGGAGGCCGCGACCAGTACCCGCTTACGCCGGGCCTCGACGCTGCGCCAGTGGCTCACATGGCTGCAAGCCAAGGTCATGGTCGAGAGCCCCGTAGAAGTCCGCCAGTGGCCCTCCCCTCACCACTTTCCCCACAACGAGGCGGGTGAGTCCGTCCGGGAGATCCTGGAGCAGGACCTGAGTTCCGCCACCTCCGTGCTCATGGTGGTCGGCTATGCCTCACTCGACCAGATCATCGAGTTCCTCGTCAAACGCCTCTCCCAACCCACACACGTCAAACTTCTCTTCGGGTGGGAGCCCTTCGACACCCGGAAGTCCAACTTCAAGAGCCAGGGCCAGAGCATGGCGGACGAGGTGCGGGATTACTGGCTGTCACGCGGCGTCTCCGTCACCCTCTCGGGCACGCTCATCCAGGTGAGCGAACTCATCAAGCACGAACAGGTTGAGGTCCGCCTCGCTCCCAGGAATCGCCCTATCCACGCGAAGATCTACATCGGCGAACACTCGGCGATCCTCGGCTCCAGCAACTTCACCCTCAACGGTTTGAAGAAACAATCCGAGGCCAATGCCCGCTTCTCGCGCCAGGGAGCGTCCACCCGGTACCGGGAAGCCCGGGACCTCTCAGAGGGGCTCTGGGCCTACGGCCAGGACTACAAGGAAGACCTGCTGTCCCTGCTCGAAGCGCTCCTCAAGCAGGTGATGTGGCAAGAGGCACTCGCGAGGGGATGCGCGGCCCTCCTTGAGGGTGAATGGGCCCGGAAATACGTGCCCCCGGAACTCATCGGAGCCCTGGCCCGGCCCCTCTGGCCCCATCAGCTTCAAGGCATCGCACAAGCCCTTTGGATTCTCGAGAACGTCGGGAGCGTCTTGGTCGCGGATGCCGCGGGCTCGGGCAAGACCCGAATGGGCGCCTGGCTCGTCCGAAGCGCCTTCGACCGTCAGCATCGCATGGGTCAACAGCGGCCCTCCACGGTCATCGTCGTTCCCCCCCAGGTCGTCGAGCAGTGGGAGGTGAACTTCCAGGAAACGGCCCTCCCTCTGAAGGTCCACTCCCATGGACCCCTGAGCAACTCCAACGCGAGCTGGCACGCCAAGCTGCTGGACACCCTCTCGGACATCGAGATCCTCGCCGTGGACGAGGCCCACAACTTCCTCAACTGGTCCGATCGCACCCGGCGGCTCGTCTCGCACTACGCGGACAATGTCATCCTCTTCACCGCCACGCCCATCAACAAGGGCGCCTCGGATCTGCTCGCCCTCGTCGAGCTCCTTGGGGCCGATAACCTGCCGGAGTCCTCGCTCAGCCTGCTGACCCAGCTCCGGCGGCCTCCCTCCGCCACCTCCGAACAGAACGCGCAGCTCTTGAAGAAGCTCCGTGAGGAGATCAGACGCTTCACCGTCCGCCGTACCCGCTCCGAGCTCAATCGCATCGCGGAGGAGGCGCCCAAGAAATACCTCCTTGAGGAGGACCGTGCCGCGCGCTATCCCCTGCACGAGGCGCGTCATTATGACTGCAAGTGCGGAAAGAAAGACATCCAACTCGCCCGGCAGATCGCCCGTTTGGCCGGGCAACTGACGGGAATCTCCCGCTTGGGTTCCAAGCTGGAGAGGCCCGTGGGTTTCGAGGGTTCGGAAGCGGCCTATCTTGAGCGCGTCCTGTCCAGCGCCCGGGCGCTGGCGCGTCATCACGTCATGAAGTGCCTGCGCTCGTCTCGCGTTGCCCTCTACGAGCATATGCATGGAACAGCGGCCGCGTTCAGCCAGGCGACGCTCGGTCTTCCCCAGAAGGGTTCCCGGGGGAAGGACACCACGGGAGACATGGTCGGACGCACCCGCGCCCTCGGGGGAGAGGTGCCTGAATGGCGCTTGAAGACCCTGGAGCGTCAACGGGTGGAGCCACGTTGGTTGTGGGACGCCCAGCAGCACCGACTCGCCTGTGAAGAAGAAGCGAGCCGGTACGAGCTGATCGGTCAACTCGTTCTCCGCATGAGCGACGACCGGGAGCGTGCCAAACTCGACGCCCTCACGGCCTTCGCCGACAAACATCAGCAGATCCTCGCGTTCGACTCACATGTCATCACCCTCAAGCTCTTCCTTCATCAGTTGCAGTCGCGCGATCAGAACGCGGTCCTGTTGACGGGGGCTGGAGGAACGGCCGCGAAGCGCCGCGCCCGGGAGACACTCGGACCCAAGGCAGACCAACAACGGCTGATAGCGCTTTGCTCCGACGCCTTCAGTGAGGGACTCAACCTCCAGTCCGCCTCGTGCGTCGTCCACCTCGATACGCCCACCGTCATTCGCACGGCCGAACAGCGCGCGGGCCGCGTGGACCGGATGGACAGCCGTCACCCGACCATCCAGATCTACTGGCCCAAGGATCCTGAGGCGTTCGCTCCCCAGCAACGAGACCGGCTGCGCGAGCGTCATGGCTTGGTGACCGATCTCATCGGCTCCAACTTGCGCCTGCCTGACGAGGCAGAGCCGGACATCGAAGACACACAGCCGCTCGACGTCAAGGCGCTGATTTCCCAGGCCATTCCTCACAAGGACACACTCGAACAGAACGACGCCTTCTGGGCCGTCCGAAGCCTCATCGCAGGCCCGGACCGGCTGGTGGAGCCGAAACTCTATGAGGGAATCCGCACGAGTGAGGCCGAGGTGGTGGCATGCGTGAGCGCCGTCCAGAGCGAGGCGCCCTGGGCGTTCCTGGTCGTGGGCGGGTACGAACGGGAAGCTCCTCGTTGGGTCTTGTTCGAAGGTCTCGAGTCGCCGCCCATGACCGACCTGGGACACATCGGTCACGGGCTCAGGCTGAGGCTTGATTGCCGCACCCGGGATCTCGACATGAGCCATGCGTCAGAAGAGCTCATCCTGCGTTTCACCGAGCGCTTGAGGGACTGCGAACATCAACTGCTCCCGCTCCGGCGACAACGGGCACTCCGTCTGTTCGAGCGTGTCATAGAGAAATGGCTTTCCCGGTTGGATGCCCGGCGTCGCGAGGAACTGGAGGAGCTCAAGGGACGGCTCTTTCCTTCGTGCGAAGCCCGGTCGCAAGAGGTCTATCCAGATCCCAGAGCCGTCGCTGATGCATGGCTGAGGCTCCTCCGTCCCCGGATCAAACAAGTCCTGGAGAAGAGGCGCCGACGCCGACGCTTCTGGCGGTTGGACGAACTGGAAGAGTCTCTTCTTGAGGACCCCATTCCCCTTGAGGTGCTTGCCAGGGCCTTCGCGGAGGTTCGGCTCCTTCAACCCGTCGCCCGGCGCATCATCGCGATGATCGTCGGTGTCCCCCCATGACAGGCCAGACTCTGGCTCATCATTCCCGGGCCGCGGACGACAACAGGGCCCTTGCCCTTGGACGGCGGCGCCAATGACGAGCGCAGCCAGCACCAGTAGCCCGAGCATCGGGTAGCCCGGCAGGGAGGGGCTCGACGGCCTGGGTTCGTAGCGGGGCAGCCAATCCAAGTCGGTGTTTTGGAACGGCCGCTCCTGGAACAGGTAGGGATAGTAGAAGTCGCGAAGCTGGGTGTGGCGCATAGGCGGAAGAGAGGCCGTGTTAAGGGTGAGGGCTGGAGTGGAGGAGCCGAGGCGGGCCGCTGGCAGGCAGGGGCCGCCCGAGCAGTGAGCCCGGTCGGTGCAGAGGCCGCGCAGCCCCTTGAGGTACACGCCTGCCCAGGCCGACCTCCCATGGGGGCGCGGTAGGGACCTGGGCCTGTTTTGGCTCTGTGGTGGCGTAAGCCTCAACACCACGCGGCCTGGGTTGACTCTTGCGCCGGGGCTAGGCTCACACCTGCCGTGGGCAAGCCCAGGTGCTCCAGTATCGCTCGCACTCCTCCCCCTCCCTCGCCGTCCGGTACCAGTGAATGGAAGTGCGGCGTGAATTGCAACGCTCGTGCCCAAGGAGCGGAGGCCAGCGACGGGTGCTGGCATACCTGACGCAGGGCGCCGTCATCCGGCGCATTCTCCGTCACCTTCAGCTGCCCGAGCAGCCGCCGCGCCTGGCCTCGGCGCTGGGGCCAGCGCAGCAGGCGCTCTGGGAGTAACTCTCGGCTGAGGATCTCACCCTGAGGCATCCCCTCATATTGGACCGAAGACTTCCCGAAAGACGGCTTGTTCTCCCAGCAACTCGGCAAATCGAGCCATCAAGGGGAGCAGCCTGTCTTCGGGCATCATGGGGATGGCCTGGTAATACTCACATCCTTGCCGAAAGAGTGAATAGGTCCGCGTCTTCACGGTATTGGCTTTGAGGTAGCGTTCCATCCCCAGGCTTTCTCCTGCCGCTCCCAGCAGGGTCAGCAGACTACAGGCGAGCGCACTCACCAGCAGCAACCGGTCGCGTCTTTCCGTGGACCGCACTTTCACCCAGGACAGGCCCATCCCAAAGCGCAGGTCCTTCATGTCCCGGAACGTCTCTTCCGTCCGAAACCTCTTGGCATAGAGCCCCACCACGAAGGCCGCCGTGGCCTCTTTCAGACTCGTCGCCAAACACCAGGGCTCCTTCATTCCCTTCTTCTTCACGCACACCACCGCGGGCACTGGGGTGGTGTCCTGGGTGACGCTCGCTCCCGTCAAACGCAGCGCGCGTCCCGAGTCGGGCACCCATTCTCCCGCGCTCCGCTTCTCGCCCTTCTCATCCGTCACCTGAATGCACTGGCGGAAGCGCACCACGTAGTCGAACTTCAACTGCTCGAGCAGGGCGTAGAACTTCTGGTCCCCAAAGCCCCGGTCGGCCAGCACCGTGAGCCGCACGGACTCGGGCACCACTTCCCGCAGTCGGTTGAGCACGAAGTCCTCCGTGTCGTTGCGCATCCCCTCCAAGGCGGATTTCTCCACGGTGAGCCACACCAGCGGCGTTGTGCGTCCATGGCTCGCTACAAGCGAGGCCACCAGCGTCGTCTGGTCATCCGCGTCGAAGTCCGTCCAGTCCAAGGCGACGACGGCCTCGCTTCTCTGTCCCAGCACATACGGCACCCAGCGGGCGAACAACTCCCAGACGTTGATGCCCTGGTTGGACAAGAGCCGGTCCACTTGTTTCACGCCATGCTTGCTGTGTGTGCCCCGGGCCCAGGCCAGTGCCTTGCCAATGAGATGCACTCCCAGGCTGGCCGAGTGAATGACGCCCAGGACGGCATAGGACAAGGAGAGAACACGCTTGGCGTGCAGGTCCTCGTCGAAGAGCGACTCCAAGAACGCATGGACCTGCTGGTCATTGAGGCGCCGTTTACGCATGACCGCAGAAGTAATCACGCCCGTCCTACTTCTCGCACCAATCAGCCTACACAGCCCTCCCTTGCTCGCCTGCTAAAATGAGGGGATGGCTCAGGATCTCACCCTCTCGAGCAGCTCGCGGCAACCGCTCGCCCACGCAAGGCAGTGGTGCGCCTGGAGCGCGACGTGCAGGCCTCCTTGGGGGGGTCCCTCCTAGTGGAGTGTCCACGAAGTTTTTGGACATAGTCGCGGAGCGAAGAGCTGGGCTGCTTCCGGGAGCGAACACGAGCAACTGGTCCAATTGTCGGACCAGTCGGAGCATCTCGCGGAGGGAAGGTGTTCCCATCGGGAGTTTTCGGCTCAAGCGCCGAGCGCATCCATTGGCGTGTCGTCGGAGCACCGGCTTCCGGACAGGCCAACACTTCCCGCCGTGTGGCGCAGTACGGGCTCCTGTCCGGACTATGTCCAAGGACTTCGTGGACAGTCCACTAGTGAACTGTCCACGAAGTACGTAGACATAGTCACGGAGCATGTGGAAGGGCACTTTGCCCGATTATGTCCAAGACATTCGTGGACACTCCACTAGTGGAGTGTCCACGAAGTTTTTGGACATAGTCAGGGGGAGTGCCGCGCCACCCACTCGCGCATCATGGGGCGAGTCCACGACCAGGTGAACGGGTGGGCGTAGAGCCGGTTGTATTCGGGCCAGCTCGCTTCGAGGTGGGTGATGAACTCGGAGCGACTGGCCCAATCTCCCCGCTGCAGGTAGCGAGCTCCGAAGGCGCGCAGCAGGAGTTCGGCCTGATTGAGCCAGGAGGCATGCGCCGGGGTGAAGAGCACCCGGACATGGGGGTAGTTGTGCCGCAGGAAATGAAGAGTCTCCCTGGAGACGTGGCTGGAGCCGTTGTCCCAGATGAGGTGGATGCGCAGTGCATCCGCGTACGCCTCGAGCAGCTCGGGGAGGACGGCTCGCAGGCAGGCTGAGTCATTGCGTTCCAAGCACCAGCCGCGCATCTGGCCGGTGTGCACCTCCAGCTTCACCAGGAAGTTCACGGTGCCGTGCCGCACGTACTCGAACTCCCGCTTCTCGATGAGGCCCGGTCGCACCCGATACGTGGGGCAGCGACGCTCCAGCACCTGGATGTTGGGCTTCTCGTCCAGGCACAGCACCACTTCGCCCTGCTCCGCCAGGGCCTGCGCGCGTTCGTAGCACCAGATGATTTGGGCCGCCTTGCGCTGAAAGGCGTCGTCAGGAGTCGGCGTCTTCCAGTAACGAGAGCGGTGCGGTTGCAGATCAGCATCCCGCAGGATGAGGGCCACCTCCGAGTGAGAGATGGTGGGGGCGATGCCGCGCAATTGAGCGGCACGTGCCAGGCTACGCGTGGACCAGTGGGTCATGTGCAGCCCGACGCCGGCCGGCTCGCAGCAGGCCAGGCGCACCACTCCCACTCGCTGCAGGGGGGGAAAGCTCCCGTGGACGACCAGTGCGGGGAGCATCCATCACCACGTCCACTCCGAGCGACTCGAAGCGACGGCAAAGCGCCCAGATGGTTCTTCTATCCAGCTCGAGCCGGTCGGCCAGTTCCGACACGATGGTGGCTGGGTCGGCCATGGCCAGCAAGACGCGCGCGCGCCGGGCAATGCGCTGCTCGGTACGCCCATCTCGCAGCAGCTGCTTGAGGAAGGAGACCTCTTCAGGCGCGAGGTGGATGAGCTGAGGAGGGCGTCTTCTCATCCACCAGAGCTATCCATGCCCCAGCGACTATGTCCAAAAACTTCGTGGACACTCCACTAGCAGGGTGCTGAAAAGTCCTTCGACACCCAGACGACCCTCTACCAGTTGGACAAGGCATTCGAGCTGACCCCTGCATGTTGGGGGTGCACCGAAGGCCACGATCTTTTTTCAGCAGCCTGCTAGGTCACCTTGACCCAGTGGGTTCATTTTTGAAACGAACTCTTACGTAAGTAGGATTCGCAGGTGTCCCAGCCGAGGCATTTGAGGCATTATGACCTTTCCTCGCCGCCCAACAAAGGCCGTCATGCTGAAACAATGTTATGTTTTGTTCGTTTTGCTCTGTGTTTCGTGCAGCACCCTGGCATTCGGATCGACAACAACCGTCATTGATTACGCATCAACCGGGGCGTCACCCATTTCCTGCGACGGCTTTCGTGATGGCGTGGCGATTGGGGGATTTGAGCACAAGTCAGTAATCGGCGGAGTCAGCACTCAGGGTGGAGTACTGCACATGGAGTACGCCACGCCCGGTTCATACGATTACGGCGTCGCGCTTGGAATCAAATACCCATTCAAAAAAAATCACCGATATACGGTAAAAATTAACGCCAAGGACTCCAAGGCATTCGCCGCGAACATCGACGTTCATGTTCGCAGTGGCCCAGGAACTCCGCCATCGTCTTATCCAACCTGTGGCAAAGCCACAGGAGTGAGGAGTTATTGGCAGTCCGGAGAGAATTTCGAAGTCTCTGATCTGCTTTGGCATGCACCAGGAGACTACCAGGATATTACTTTGCTCAGCAGCGTGCTCATTCCGGATTACTTTGACTCGTGGGGGCTTGTCATCATCGTTCGAGGGGAAGGGTCCGACTGGAGCTTTTACGATGGCGCTGTTTCCATTCGAAGTGTCACCATCATTGAGCATTGATGGAGATTAATGAGAGTGAGGTCTGCAAATCGGCCCGGGCCACAGGACTAGTGGAGTGTCCACGAAGTTTTTGGACATAGTCGCTGGGGCATGGATAGCTCTGGTGGATGAGAAGACGCCCTCCTCAGCTCATCCACCTCGCGCCTGAAGAGGTCTCCTTCCTCAAGCAGCTGCTGCGAGATGGGCGTACCGAGCAGCGCATTGCCCGGCGCGCGCGCGTCTTGCTGGCCATGGCCGACCCAGCCACCATCGTGTCGGAACTGGCCGACCGGCTCGAGCTGGATAGAAGAACCATCTGGGCGCTTTGCCGTCGCTTCGAGTCGCTCGGAGTGGACGTGGTGATGGATGCTCCCCGCACTGGTCGTCCACGGGAGCTTTCCCCCCCTGCAGCGAGTGGGAGTGGTGCGCCTGGCCTGCTGCGAGCCGGCCGGCGTCGGGCTGCACATGACCCACTGGTCCACGCGTAGCCTGGCACGTGCCGCTCAATTGCGCGGCATCGCCCCCACCATCTCTCACTCGGAGGTGGCCCTCATCCTGCGGGATGCTGATCTGCAACCGCACCGCTCTCGTTACTGGAAGACGCCGACTCCTGACGACGCCTTTCAGCGCAAGGCGGCCCAAATCATCTGGTGCTACGAACGCGCGCAGGCCCTGGCGGAGCAGGGCGAAGTGGTGCTGTGCCTGGACGAGAAGCCCAACATCCAGGTGCTGGAGCGTCGCTGCCCCACGTATCGGGTGCGACCGGGCCTCATCGAGAAGCGGGAGTTCGAGTACGTGCGGCACGGCACCGTGAACTTCCTGGTGAAGCTGGAGGTGCACACCGGCCAGATGCGCGGCTGGTGCTTGGAACGCAATGACTCAGCCTGCCTGCGAGCCGTCCTCCCCGAGCTGCTCGAGGCGTACGCGGATGCACTGCGCATCCACCTCATCTGGGACAACGGCTCCAGCCACGTCTCCAGGGAGACTCTTCATTTCCTGCGGCACAACTACCCCCATGTCCGGGTGCTCTTCACCCCGGCGCATGCCTCCTGGCTCAATCAGGCCGAACTCCTGCTGCGCGCCTTCGGAGCTCGCTACCTGCAGCGGGGAGATTGGGCCAGTCGCTCCGAGTTCATCACCCACCTCGAAGCGAGCTGGCCCGAATACAACCGGCTCTACGCCCACCCGTTCACCTGGTCGTGGACTCGCCCCATGATGCGCGAGTGGGTGGCGCGGCACTCCCCCTGACTATGTCCAAAAACTTCGTGGACACTCCACTAGCCCGCCACCTACCCCCGCCCTAGTCCGCAACAGGACTCCCATCCGGCCTATACTTTTCGGGCGTTGGTGAGCGGCCCATCATCTCGGGCCATCCCCTGAGCTTCCACTCCGCCAGCGAGGCCGCCAGCGTGGGATGCACGGACATGTACCGTGTCCGCTTCGTCTGGGTGTGGCCCTTTAGGACGGATGGGGGCCCTGTTGAGGGGGGGGCTGGCTGGTGCAGAGGGGCCGAGGAGAGCCCCCTTGACGGGGGCATGCCGAAGGCCTCGATGCTGCCCGGCTTGATCTGGCCCGCAGGCACCGGCCAGGGGTTACTTGAACCAGATAGGCGCGCTCAGCAGTCGATCTGACGAGGCGCGCGTCGCTTCCACCACGATCCAGCTCGCGTCGGCGGGCAAGGTGACGGTGGGTTCCCATTCCTGTTCGTTCCCGTTGCTGACAGAAGTGCAGTCCGCCGGCTCCCCCGTGAGCCAAACGGGAGTCGACGTCTGGGTTACGTCGTCGCTCTTGAAGAGTCTGAACGTCCAGGGCTTGTTTCCGCCGGTGGTCGTCGCCTTGATGCGCAGCTTCACGGTCGTGCGGCGTGCCAAAGTCGAGCCCATCAGCGCCTCTTGTGCTCCCGTCGACGTCAGCGTGATCATCCGGATGGAGTATCGGTTCGCGCCAGGAAAGTTCGCGAACGTCGCGCGAGCCTTCGCCGCGCTCCGGAAGGCGCTTCGATAGCTCCCCGAAACCCAGTCGTCCGGATGCGTCCAAATGCCGGCGCTCTGCGGCTTCTCTTCACCGCCCCAGAGGTTGTGCATGTCGGTGGCCCACACGGGCGAAACCTTCCAGCCGCGATTGAGGATGCGAAAGTATGTATCGCGACCTTCACTGTATCCACCGGTCGCGCCGTTGATTTCGATCAACCGGATGTATTCGTACGCGCTGGAGGACGTGGGAATTCCCGTCTCCCAGCCGCCATCCTCGGCGGTGATCCAGCCGATACCGGGCGTGTGCCCCGGATGGGTAATCACGCCGGTCATGTGCGACGCGGCCGTCGAGTAGTCCGCCCTGGCGGCGTCCCACGAGTCGTACCCCACCGTGCCGAACTGCTGCGGCTCTCCGGAGTTCCAATCGAGCACGATGTGATGGAACTTGTCGCCGCCGATCCGCACTTCCATGCCGCACGCCGAGAAACCCCAGGCGCCAGAGGTCTGGTTGGTGTCGAGGCAGTTGTTGAAATCTGACACGGTGAAATTCCCGCTCCCGTCGCTCCTCTTCCCGTGGTCCGTTATCCACAGAAAGTCGGCGCCCTTGCTGATTGCGGTTGATACGAGCGTGGCCGGCGGCGTGTCAGAGTCCCCCGAACGCGACGTGTGCGCGTGCGTGTCTCCGAATTTTGCGAGGGGCCGCGAGTCTGGCGAGTTGATTTCGGTTGGCCACCAGAGCGAGACGACCGCCTGAGCGTTTGTTCCATAAGAGTCGTTTTCAGGCTCCGAGCTCCCGCAGGCGACGGCCGTCAGCGCGAAAAACGACACGATCAATTGTTTCATCAATCCTCCAAATATGACTCGCGACCGCCACGACCAGGGCGTCGCAGTTTCGTACAACCCGACAGTTCAAAGGAAGCTCACGCTTGGTCGCGAGCCGGGGCACCGGCGTGGAGAGCGTTTCGTGGAAGAAGCCGCGCAGGAGGTTCTTCGCCACCCGTGCGCGGTACCATGCCGAACCTCTGTGGTCGCGGTGCGCCCGTGCACGCGCACCACCGCGAGGACACCGTCCGTCAGTCGGCCTGGTACGTGAACGCGGGCATCGCGCGTCACGCGGGCGGCAGGATGAACACCGTGATCGAGAACGGTGGGAAGGTCGCGGTGAAGGTGTTCGTGCCCACCGCGCGGTTCCACGTCGACAAGGCGACGGCGTTCGGCGTGTTGACGTCGTTGTGGCTGGTGAAGGCGGTGGGGGCCACCTGGCGGACGGTGGCGGAACCGGTGCCCGTGAAGCCCTTGACGGTCACGTCGACGGTGATCGCGTCATTCGGCACCGGGGAGCGGTTGACCACCATCAGGTAGACCTTGCCGTCCGGTGCCCGGGTCGCCATCGCCCTGAGCACGGGGTAGGTGTCCTGGCAGCTCGAGGGGGCTCCTCCGTCGCACATCACCGTGTTGGCGGGATCCCGCACCGGGCCGCCGCTGATCTCGGTCAGCACCTGTTGCCCTCGGGCCCCGAACATCGGCTTGACGGCTTCCCGGGCGATGGCCTCGGCGGAATAGACGAACCCCTTGTCCGCCGGGCCGAGCAGCGTGTACCACCCGTCGGAGGCGAGCGCGTTGCCCGCGGCCCAGGGGACGCCCATCGTCTGCCAGTGCATCCACTGGTTGGCCATGTAGAGGGCGTGTGTCATCGAGTAGCTGTACTCGGGGAACGGATTGTTCTGCTCCGGGCCCCACAGCGCCCCGTACTCCGAGATCGCCACGTACGGGTGCGGGGTGGGGGTGTTCGCGTCGACAGCGGCGCGGAGGTCGGCCAGATTGTCCCGCTCCTCCATTGCGCTGAGCATGTGCCAGTCGTGTGCCTCCTGCGCGCTGTCCCAGTCGGTCTTGTTCTCGCCTTGGAAGTCGGTGTACGGGTGCATCGTGAGGCAGTCGTACGTGCTGCCCGCGGGGGCCAGTTCCTTGAACAGTGGGGGGAAGGTGGTCTGGCCCCAGGAGGCGCACACGTCGATCGACGGGTCGACCTCCTTCATCCGGCGGTAGAAGTCGACGAAACCGCGGTGAGTGGAGGTGTAGTCGGCCACCACCGAGGCACCGCTGGCGGGCACGGCGCCGTGTACGCCGTCGCCGAAGCGCACCTCGCCGACGTGCGGGCTGAGCTCGTAGACCCGGTCGGCGGGACCGGCCGTGGCCAGAGTGTCGACCCGCCTCCAGGTCACCCCGCCGACCCGCAGGGTGAACGTGTCCACCACCGCCGAGGGGTAGTTGAGGTCGAAGACCTGCCCGGCCGTGCCGTCACTGGCCACCCCGGCGGTGGAGCCAGTGCACACCGGCCTGCCAGCGGCGTCGCGCCGGGTCAGCTTCCCCAACGGCTCGCCCGTGATACGCCGATCGGCGCCGTTGATGTACGCCGCGATGGCCGGGCGTGCCGGCGGGCTGGCGTTCGGGTCGTTCTGCGGCATCCAGTACCGCTGGCCTGCGTGGTAGTGCTCGTTGCCGAGCTCGAAGCGGGTGACCTTGTAGGGCGCCGGGTGTCCGTTGGCCGCACGCAGCTCGGCCCAGTCGGTGCCACCGTTGGGGTTGATGCCGTCGCCGGCCGGGGTGTTCAGGTACTCGACAAGGTTGGCGGCGTCGACCGGGTTGCCGATCGCCATTGGGACCATGATCTGCGCCTGTGCCCCGATCTGCTCGACGAAGCGCATGTGCTCGTCGAGGCCGTAAGCGGCGTCACGGGCCGCCAGCACGTCGTCGGCGGGGTTGTCCGGGTTGCCCAGGTCGGTGATCCGGCCGTCGCGCTGGCAACGGCGGTCGTCGCCGAGGGTGTCCGACCACCAGAGGGTGTTGGCGTGTGTGGCTCCCGGCCAGCGGAGCAGCGTGAGGCCCATCTGCCGGGACTGCGTCACGATGTCGGGGCGGATCTGCCCGGTGGCCGGGTCCCAGGTCTCGTAGCCGTTGAACGTGTAGCGGTGGTTGGTGCCCATGACGAGCGGGGACACGCTGCCCTGGTCGTTGCTCCCGCCCGCGTAGACGGTGAGCGTGGTGGCGGCCTCCGCCGGCGCCGCCGTGCCCACGGCTGCCCCCGCGGCGAGCCAAGCCAGTCCCACCCCGAGCGCTGTCAGCCTGCGTCTGGGGGCGCTCTCGATGGATGTCTCTCGGATGTCCATGAATGACTCCTGCGGAAACCTGGGGCCTTCAGTCGTTCTTTCGGAGAGTGAAGGGGGATACCGCCGGTGGGATACCTTCTGCTCCCACTTCAAAAGAGGCCCCGCCCCGCCTGTCGTCTCAGAAAAAGAACATTGCCGCTTTTCCATGGAATTTCACTTGGACGGGTTGTCGTCTGCTTAGAGGCCCGGTCGCGGTAGGGACGGCCCTTCGCCGTTTCCGGCTGAGGCCGCCCCCGCACAGATCCCAGCGGAGTGTCCGCCTCCGGGCCCGCACGAAAACTGGACTTGAACCTGTCTCCCCTGCCCCTCCTCACAGCGGCAACAGGGTGACGTTGCCGCCCTCCAGCGGCCCATCGAAGCGGTAGCCGGTGTCGAGCACGAGCCGGAGAGACGCGCCCTTCCCGCTGCTGCCATCCGTCAGCTCGAGCCGGAACCCGTGTCCGGGCTCGCGGTTCACGGTGCACGTGCCAGCGACCGAGGCGGTTCCCTCCGACAGGCCGAAGGCCCACAGCTGCGCGCAGTGCAGCGTCAGCCCGAGGTCATGGTCCTGGAACGTGAGCTGGCCCACCGGCTGGAGCGTCCCCGGCGCCATCTGCACCTCCACGCCGAAGGTGGCCTTCTTCCGCGCGAGCTTCGCCCAGCCACCGCCCGTCACCATGCCGGGGGAGCTCACCACCGTGAAGGTGCGCGTGACGGTGGTGGGGTTGCCCAGTCCGTCCTTCGCGGAGATGACCAGGGTGTGATCCCCGGGCAGCAGGCCGGCGACCTCCTCACCGGAGATGACCGGCGCACCATCGAGCGTGGCCGTCAGCTCCGCGACGCCGCTCCATTCGTCCTCGGCGCTGAACTCGATGCGCTGCGCGCCGTAGGCGTAGGCCTCCGGCCGGGGCGACACGATCGAGATCGCCGGAGCGTCCGCATCCACCCGCACCAGCGCGGCGAACTCCTCTCCGAAGTCCCCACCGCGCGCATCCGCCTTCGTCATCGTCATGCGGAGGGGGTACAGGCCGCTCACCGCGGGTGCCACGAGCGGAACGTCGAACGTCTTGGTGTCTCCCGGGTGCAGGATGTCCGTCTCGCCGATGGAGATGCGCTCGGGCGCGGAGAAGTCCGCCCGTCCCTCCAGGACGCGCAGCTGCCACACGGTGTAGGGCGCGTACACGCCGTTCAGCTGGCGGCGGCCCCAGTTCCACGTCATGCCCTCGTTCTGGAACGTCACCGGCGCGTTGAGTACCTGGTTCGGCCCGACCAGCGCCGGCACCTTGCCCGCCACGAGCCTCGAGGCGAGGCGCGGCTTGGGGGTGATGCCGAAGTAGCGGCAGACGCCCTCGTACATGCCCCAGGCCGACGTCGCCTGGAAGATGGGATCCTGGAGGAAGAGGTTGTCCGGGTACCACTTCCAGCTGTCGTGGAAGGCCAGCTCGATGAGCGCCGCCGGCATCTGCGCCTCGCGCAGCTCACCCAGGTTGGAGGTCTTCACCCCGCGGTCGTTCCACCGGCTATAGCCGCCGTAGTCGAAGGGAGCCGGATAGGGCGCGTAGTAGGGCCACTCGGGGACGCCGAGCGCCGGGTAGGGATTCACATAGGCCTGGCGGCCATAGCTGTCGTCGAAGTACTCGCGGATGGACTTCACCGCGCCATCGTTCAGCGCGGCGGCGAAGCGCTTCGAGCTCGCCTCCAGGTGCGGGTACTTCGCCGTGTACCAGAAGGTCTCCGTGCCCCGGGCCCCACCGTCTCCGAAGGCGTTGGTGTGGAGGCTGAGGGAGAGGTCCGCCCCGACATAGTTCGCGTAGTACGGACGGGCCCGGATGTCCTTGTCGCTCTGAGCGCTCAGGCCCGGCTCATCCCAGACCCAGCGCGGCACACCGTTCTCCTCGAGGTAGTACTTCGAGGCGACCTGCTTCTTGGGCAGGGGGAAGCCCGCGTTCGGATAACCGAAGCGGTTGTTGTCATAGGGCCCCGCGTCGTCGGACAGCTCGCGCGAGAGGAACACCTGCGCGCCGGAGGACTCCAGGTACTCCTTCATGAAGCGCATCACGTGGATGGTGATGTCGTCCTCGTAGATGGAGCCCCACTGGAAGCCCCGGTTCCAGAAGTACTCGTCGCTCGGAGTATAGGTGCTGCCCGTCCAGCCGGCGGGAATCCCCGTCTTGGCGTTCGGCCCGGTGAGCGTGCGCTGCGCACGCACCCAGCGCCGGGTGGTGTTGTTCCAGTAGCTCCCGTGGCTCGGGTGCAGGGCGATCTTCTTGCCCTGGAGCTCCAGCGAGAGCGCGTCCACGGGCGTCCGGGCGGCGGCGAAGCTGCGCGCCTCGGCGGCGGGGGGCACCGACGAGGCCGGCAGGTACCTCCAGAGCGGCTGGCCGTCGACGAGGATCTCCACCTCGCGAATCGCGGTGAAGGAGTCCAGGCCCGCGAGCACTTCACGCGCCATCTCGTCCGCCTGGTCGTCCCCGAGCCCCTGCGCGACGGCCTCGGAGCTGAGCTCCACCACCGCCCGCTCGTCCTCCATCCGCACGCTCAGCACCCGCGTACCGGAAGGGAACGCGGACCGCTCCGCGACGATGCGCTCAAGGTTGCGCTGCGGATCCACCTGCGCGAGCGCCGGCGCCGCGACCAACAAGACCGACAACCTGCCCACCGCGTACATCGCCTGCCGAATGCTCGTCTTCATGAGGCTCCTCTCCTGGACGGGAATATACATGAATTCAAGCAATAGATGGAATTCAAGATGAAGACGGAGCGGCTTTGGCGGAGACCCGGTGTGGACGGATATCCTCGGCGGCCATGAACCCAGTCCTTCTCGCCGTCTTGATGCCGGGCCTGCTGATGAACACGCCGGCGCCCGCGCCGTCCCCTGTTCCAGGCTTCGCTCGGCTCCCGCTGGAGCAACGGCGCGCCGAGATCAAGGCGCTCTCGCACGAGCGGTTGGAGGAGCTGTTCTCCACGACGCCGGTCGAGGTGCTCCTGGACGCCGGGAAGGCCGCCGCCGCGCAGATGGGCACCTACGAGTCGCGCGTGGTGAAGTACGAGCGCGTCTCCGGCAAGCTGATGAAGCCGCAGACGATCCACCTGACGGTCCGGCAGACGCCTCGCGCGGTGAAGCTGGAGATCCTCGACGGGCCCGCCAAGGGACGGCGGGTGGTCTACGACTCCACCGTGAAGAAGAACGAGCTCCGGGTGCGCGAGGCGGGAGTGCTCGGACTCGCGGGCGCGATGTGGATCGACATCAACAGCAATCTCACCCGGAGCGACACGAACCACGCCATCACGGACTTCGCCTTCACGTCCGTCATCGGCGTGCTGGAGGACAGCTTCAAGAAGGGCGAGGCGCTCGGCGGCTACACGCGGAAGAACGAGGGCTTCGACGCCGCGGGGCGCTACTGCATCACCTTCACCGCGCCCGCCGGAGGCCAGCACCTGTACGCGACGCGGGCACGCATCTGCATGGATCCCGTGCTGGCCCTGCCAGTCATCATGGAGATCGATGACAAGAACGGGCCGCTGGAGCGCTTCGACTTCAGCAACGTGAAGCCGGTGGCCCAGGCCGACTTCTCTCCGTCGTCAATCTGAGCGGGCAGACCTTGACCACCCACACCTACCTCGGCGTGACGAACTCGTCACGGGCCGGGTCCGCAACTGGCGGGGTGCTTCGCGGATAATCCAGAAAGGCAGCTCTTTACGCACGGCCCCTGGAGCCCCCATGACGGTCCGCATCGGAAACAAGCCCGCTGGCACTTCATCCATCAGCAACACGCCGTCCGAGAAGCCGCGGGAGCAGCAGAACATCCCGGCTCCGAAGCAGGAGACCGTGAGGCTCTTCAAGGACGACCGCTTCGTCCGCGCGAACAACCCGCAGCTGGTGTCACTGACGGGAGAGTCGCGGCTCTCGGGCCAGCCCGCCGCGGCCGGGGGCTTCGCCCAGGGCAGCAGCCTGGGCGCCAACGGCGTGAGCGCCAACGCCATCACCGGGGCCGGGGGCCCGCCGCAGCTCTCGCCCGCGGACGAGCAGGCGGCGGGGGAGATCCTCGGCAGCGGAGATCCGGAGCAGCTCAACACGTGGCTCGCGGAGCACCCGGACCCGGCGCAGCAGGCCGCGATGATGGGCTACATCTACCAGGCGAACGAGGCCATGGGGATGATGCTCAGCAAGCACATGTCGGATGACGCCAAGCAGAACATCGCCTCCGCGCTCAAGGGCGCCGTCGACGCCGGCTACATCTCGCCGGAGCAGATCTCCGAGAGCGCCGCGTACACCGGGGATGGCACCAACTACGGGGAGATCATCGGCCTCACCCGCGACCCGCAGCTCATCCAGACGTTCGTGGACGGCGTCATGGCCCCCACCGGCCAGGGGGACGACGGCATCGACCCGCGCCGCGCCCAGAGCGCCGCGTACGCGCTCGCCGGAATGCGGCCCCAGGACCTCGGG